>NZ_PSRT01000031.1 GCF_004212635.1 Bradyrhizobium genosp. SA-3
GCCAAGCGGCGCGCGTTCCCGCCGCGGCGCCTCGCCGTCGCAGTCTGCAGCCACGCGGCGGGCGCCGTGGAATAGCGCGAGATAGGCTTGCTCCTCCGGCAGCATAGGCAGGAGATTGGCGAGTGCCGTGAGGATCGTAAGACCGACGCCCCAGCCGTCGCGGTTTTGCACCCCGAACAGCGCCACCTGCCGGACGATTTCGGTTCGCGGTACGCCCGCCGCGAGCTGACCATGAATGGCCTTGGCAATGACGAGGCCGAGGTCGTGGGCAAGGCCATCCGCAAGACGCTGATGCCAGTGTGCGGCGGGATCGGCCTGGGTGAACGTGGTCTTCACCCAGACGTCACCGTTGCGCACCTCGACGGGGCAGATCGGCACGTCGTCCGCCCACAGATCGAAGGTGCAGCCGCTTTCAAGATCGAAGCGCGCGTGGTGCCAGTGACAAGTCAAGATGCCATCCTCGACGGTGCCGCGCTCGAGCGGGAAGCCCATGTGCGGGCACCGATTGTCGAGGGCGAAGAGGCGCCCGCGGTCGTAGATGACGAGGATCGGACGATGGCCGCCGCGCAAAACGAGCCGTCCCTTGATCTTCAATTCCTCAAGGCTGCCCGCCAGTGCAAATTCCTTGCTGGGCGCGTCCATGCATGCCTCCCGTTGTCGCTTTGGAGCCGCTGCAGGTAGTTCGCAACATAGGCATCCTCTCTCGCTAAGGCGAGAGGATATCGTGGCCTAGAGCTGAGCGGATAGCGAAGAGGTTGGCTAATCAGAGCTTCGACTTCAGCCGATCGGCAACACGGCGGTCGATCTCGGCAGACGCTTCGTCGAGGATCGGGACGCTGAACCGACGTTGATCTCGCCGAGCACGTAACTGTCGGTCCCGTCGGCGCCGCGCTGCTTGGGTTCGTCTCTCTGGGGCTTCGCGAGCGACTCGTACCTCTGCTGGCCGCCCTAGCCACGGCCCATCTCTGTAGGGTCGCGATCGGCACCGTTGACACCAGTTTCCCCATGGAGGTTCGCTTCATAGCCTCAGCTCAACGCGTGACCGGCTAGCCCGTAAACCCACGGCTCGTTTTCCCTTCGGTTCAGAAATCGCCGGCCCTTAGACATCGTTGTGACGGTGTCGGTCATCCCGAGGCGGCTTTGTTGAAGGAAGTCGGCAAACAGACCCGTCTGCTCCCGCGTATCGACGCGGACGAATTGTCCCGCGAGATCCTTAAGATGCACGGCGGTGAGATGGATCGCGTCACAATCATTGCAGGCGACGATCGGGCCGATCACATGACCGCGCCCGAATTCGCGCTTCATGGAAAAACCGACGGCCTCTCCGCCGCGCCGCAAGACGGAGATTGAGGCACCTTCAGAAAGCAATGCGAGCAGCTTCTGCCGGTTAGTTCCGAACGCGCGTTCATCCAGTGCCGCGATCTCTCCGATGTTCGCCGTGGACAGCGAGCTCAGTTCACCGGCCAGAGCCGGCACCGGCGGAGGTGGTGAGACGATTTCTCCTTGCCACAGATACACGGTGGCTTCCTTCGTGAACCCCAGTGACAGATACAGGTGATAGGCGGCATGGGTTGAGTTGAGGGTCAAATTCCGGTCGCCACACCGCTCGAAAACCTGCTCCATAAGCCAGCGGCCAGTACCTTGTGCCTGGGTTCGGGGCGATGTGATCACCAGGCCAATCGTCGCGAATTCCTGGCTATAAGGGAACCACATCGCGCTGCCGAAAACGCGGCCTATGCCATCAACGGCGACGATGCCGTGGCCGGCGCGGCGCAGGAAATCCCAGTCCTTGGGGCGATGTGGCCAGCCAACGCCAATCGAGAGCGCGTGAAGCAGCTTCACATCGACTTCGTTGATGTCCTTTGCTGCCAATTTAAAGGACTTCACGCGTACCGTTCGTCCCATTCAGTCCATCCGTTCCTTTGCGGGACGCCAAAACCTGCAGACCATCGCTCCGTTGGCCTCTGCTGCGTGCCGCACAAGCTCTGTTTTTGCAGCAGCATAGCGCGGAAAGCCAGCAGGTTTCGCCTGTTTGGAAGGCGGTATTCGGAATCTTCGGCCGCTAGCGCAACTCAATTCAGCAGGGAAAGCTCCTGGTTGCGGCCTATCGATATCCGGCAACAGCAGGCAGGGTGAGCCCCAGTGAATGTTGAAGGCGTCGCCGGAGGGCTCGCCGCCTTTCCAGCCCTCAGTGGTCGGCCAGGCCGGTCGCAACGCCCAGCATCCCAGGCGAGGACCTGAGAGGACCACGTCGATGGCGTTCCTTTTCAATTCCGATGCTGCTCGGGGGGCAATTTTCCGACAGGCCTTTGCGCGCGAGCTCCCTGATCTCGAATTCTATCATTCCGGTGAATGCGTTGATCCGGAAAAGGTGCGCTACCTGCTGACCTGGAACGTACCCAATGATGTCGCGCGGTTTCGAAATCTGGAAGTGCTCTTTTCCATCGGTGCGGGGGTCGATCAATTCAAGCCGGAGACCATACCCGACCGCGTGAAACTCGTGCGCATGGTTGAAGACGGCATCATACGCATGATGCAGGAATATGTCGTGCTCGGCGTGCTGACGCTCCATCGCGAGATGCTGGCTTATTGGGAGCAGCAGAGAAGGGGCCTATGGCAAGCCCTTGCAAGTGTTCAGTCGACCGATCGGCGCGTAGGCTTCCTCGGGCTTGGGATGCTGGCGCAAGCTGCGATCGATCGCCTGAAGCCGTTTCGATTTCCCCTTGCCGCCTGGAGCCGCAGCAAAAAGACGGTCGAGGGTGTCACCTGCTTTCACGGCGACGATCAGCTTGGCAGCTTTCTGAAAGGAACGGACATTCTCGTCTGTCTTCTGCCCCTGACAAAGGAAACAAGCGGCATCCTAAATGCGAGGCTGTTCTCGTCGTTGCCGCTGGGCGCGAGGCTGCTGCATGTCGGCCGCGGCCCGCAGCTTGACCAGGGCGCACTTATCGAGGCGCTCGACAGCGGGCAGCTGGCAGCGGCCATACTTGACGTCACCGAGCCCGAGCCGCTGCCGGAAAGCCATCGGCTTTGGTCGCATCCCAAGGTGATCATCACGCCGCATATCGCGTCCGTGACGCAACCGCATACGGCGGCACAGTCCGTCATAGAGAACATCCGGCGCTACCGCGCTGGACGAAATCCGATCGGCCTTGTCGATCGAACACTCGGCTACTAACAGGAAAAATGCCATGTCGCTTCTGGTCACCATCGACACCCATCCGGACTTCGCACCGACGAACGCGTTGCCTGCTCCGGAACGGCTCATCTCTGGCAATCCATCCTTCAAGACCTGGGCGCAGGACGCCTCGAAAGGCGAGAAGGTGATGACCGGCGTCTGGGAAGCAACGCCGGGCGAGACCCATTCCATCAAGGGCACCACCTTCGAGTTCTGCCACATCATCTCGGGCCTCATCGAAATCGAGGAAAAGGATGGTGAGACGAAGACGTTCCGCGCCGGCGACAGCTTTGTGATGAAGCCAGGCTTTGTCGGGGTCTGGCGCACGATCGAGACCGTGCGGAAGATCTACGTCTGCCACTATGACTGAGCGCGATGCTGGAGGGCGGCCCCACCATTCGGCCGCCAGAACAATCGACTTTCGGAGCCGCGTCTGACCGGATTCAACGCGGTCAGACGCTTCATTCTCGATGAAAAATGCGGCGCGCGGTCCTGTATTGCTCAGATGAGACGGCTTTGTCTCGCCAATCGCATACCCAGCAGTGATGGCGGTTTAACCCCCAAGGGCAAGGGAACACATACATGGTCGCATTGAAAGACAAGGATCTGTTTCGACAGCAGGCACTGATCGCTGGCCATTGGCGCGACGCGAATGCGAAGGCGACGGTTGAAGTCATCGATCCTGCGAGCCAGAAAGTGCTTGGCACCATCCCCGACATGGGCCGAGACGAGACCCGGGCGGCGGTCGACGCCGCGGCGGGTGCGTTTAAGGATTGGAAGACGAAGGCCCATGCAGAGCGCGCCGCGCTGCTGGAGCGCTGGTATGAGCTCATGCGGCGCCATGAGGAGGATTTGGCTCTCCTGCTGACGCTGGAACAGGGCAAGCCGCTTGCTGAATCGCTCGGAGAGATCCGTTACGGGGCATCCTTCGTCAAATGGTTCGCCGAGGAGGCGCGGCGGATCAACGGATCAACGATCCCTTCGCCCACTGTGGATCGCCGCATTCTGGTGCTGAAAGAGCCGGTGGGCGTCTGCGGGATCATCACGCCCTGGAATTTCCCGAATGCGATGATTACCCGCAAGGTGGCGCCTGCGCTTGCCGCGGGCTGCACGGTGGTGATCAAGCCCTCTGAATTCACGCCTTTTTCGGCAGTCGCCATCGGCGTACTGGCGGAGCGGGCAGGAATTCCACCTGGCGTGATCAATATCGTGACGGGCATGCCGGCGGAGATCGGCAGGGAGCTGCTGGCCAATGAAACCGTCCGCAAGATCTCGTTCACGGGATCGACCCGGGTCGGCGCGCTGCTGATGAAGAGCGCCGCCGACAACATCAAGCGGCTTAGCCTCGAACTCGGCGGCAACGCGCCGTTCATCGTCTTCGACGATGCCGATCTCGATCGCGCCGTCGAGGGGGCGATTGCGTCAAAATTCCGCAATGGCGGTCAGACCTGCGTCTGCTGTAATCGCATTCTCGTCCAATCTGGCGTTTACGATGCCTTTGCCGCGAAGCTCGCCGGCCGCGTCGCGAAAATGAAGGTCGGCCCCGGTACGGAAGAAGGGGTGGTGATCGGGCCGATGATCAACGGCGCGGCGATCGAAAAGATCAAGCGGCATGTCACGGATGCCCTGGACAAGGGCGCAAAGATCATCTCGCAGAGTGAAGCGATGCCGGAAGGCCGGCAATATGCCCAGCCCGTCGTGCTCGGCGGCGCGACGACCGAGATGCTGCTGGCCTCGGAAGAGACGTTCGGGCCGGTCGCACCACTCTTTCGCTTCGAGACCGAGGACGAGGCGATTGCGATCGCCAACGGCACCCCGTACGGCCTTGCCGCCTATTTCTACACTGAAAACCTCAGGCGCTCATGGCGTGTCGCCGAAGCGCTGGAATTCGGCATGGTCGGCTTGAACACCGGCCTGATCTCGACGGAGGTCGCGCCTTTCGGCGGCGTCAAGCAATCGGGCCTGGGACGTGAAGGATCCCAGCTCGGAGTAGAAGAATATCTCGAGACCAAAGCGCTTCACGTCGGTGGGCTAGCGTAAGCGGTCGATCGGTCGATTAGCTGAAGCACGAAAAGGGGGCGGCTAAACCGCCCCCTTTCTCTTTACGATGCGTCGATCTTAATCGAGGTCTTCGGTGCTGAAGCACAGCGAACGACCGAAACCGATGCCGCGTTCACGCGCTCTTGCGGACGGGCTCCAGGCCGACCGCCGCGGCAAGACCTCCGATGCCGGCGACCTCGGTGTATTCGTAGAAGGGGTTCGCGGGCTCATGGCCGCGGTTCACCCACACCTTGCTCTTGATGCCCAAATCGTAAGCCGTCATCAGGTCGTAACGGAAGGAGGAGGAGACGTGCGTGATGTCTTCCGGGCCGCAGCCCAGTCTGTCCAGCATATATTCGAAGCCCTTCATCTGCGGCTTGTAGGCGCCGGTCTCCTCGGCCGTGATGACCATGTGGAAGGGCGCGCCGAGCTTCTCCACGTTCGACACGATGAGGTTCTTCATCGAATTCGATAGAATCACGAGCGGTATTTCCTTTGCGACTCGGGCCAAGCCGGCCGGAACGTCGGGATGCGGGCCCCATGTGGGCACTTCCTGATAGATGCGCTCGGCATGCTCCGGCCGGAATACGACGCCGTTGCGTTTGCAGGCGCGCTCCAGCGCATTGTGCACGACGTCGAGATAGGGCTTCCACGCGCCGAGAACCTCGTCCAGGCGGTAGGCTGAAAAGTCCTTGATGAGCTTTGCCATCGCCGCGGTCGAAAGCTCCGAGCCATAGACTCGCGTCGCCGCGCCAGCCATGTCGAAATTCGTCAGCGTACCGTAGCAGTCGAAGGTGATGTATTTGGGTCTGAACGTCGCCATAGCTCCAATCCTTGCGATCTCACGCACCGCTTGCCGGTACGTCAAACATCATAGCGAGCAGCCGACAAGACAAAGCGCCGATGTCGCGGCGGCCGGGAGCAGATTGTGTTGTATCGGATCGGAGTCGTGGCAGAGAGTTCCGGGAAGAGGGCTCTCCGCGTCGAAACCCCCGATGCCGTGCGCCGCTCAATGTCGGCATAAGATGCCGCGTCGATCGTCAATCAAAGTCGAAACGCCCTCCATCGCCGCCCCGCCTGGGAGCAACTGCCGTCTTCGGCAACTTATGTTGAGCCCGAAACATCGGGCTGACCGCACAAAGCATTGCGGTCGACTGGAGACGATATGTTGAGCAACTCGCTGATTGAACTCGATCGCGCGCATCTGATTCACCCGGTCTCATCCTATCGCAGCCACGAGGCGTCGGGCGTGCGGGTACTGAAGTCAGGGAAGGGCGCGACGCTGACTGATGTCTCGGGACGTCAATTGCTGGACGGCTTCGCGGGTTTGTGGTGTGTCAATGCCGGCTACGGACAAGACAGCATCGTTGAAGCGGCGATGCGGCAGTTGCAGGAGCTGCCTTATGCGACGGGCTATTTCGGTTTGGGCTCGGACCCGGCGATCCGGCTGGCGGCCAGGTTGGCTGAACTGGCGCCTGGCGATCTGAACCATGTCTACTTCACGCTGGGTGGCTCCGATGCCGTCGACAGTACGATCCGGTTCATCCGGTACTACTATCATTCCAAAGGCAGGCCGCAGAAGGATCAGTTCATTTCCCTCGAGCACGGCTACCATGGATCGTCGACGGCAGGCGCCGGGTTGACTGCGCTGCCCGCCTTTCATGCCGGGTTTGGGGTGCCCTATAGTTGGCAGCACAAAATTCCGTCGCACTATGTCTATCGCAATCCCGCCGGTCCCCATCCCCAGGCGATCATTGCTGCGTCGGTCGCTGCCCTGCAGGCCAAAATCGCCGAACTGGGCGCGGAGCGCGTTGCCGCCTTCTATGTAGAGCCGATACAGGGCTCGGGAGGAGTCCTCGTTCCACCGCCGTCTTGGCTGAAGGCGATGCACGCCGTTTGCAAGGAGCACGACATTCTGTTCGTTGCCGATGAGGTCATCACCGGCTTTGGCCGCGTCGGCCCGCTCTTTGCCTGTGAGGAAGACGACGTCGTGCCGGATCTCATGACCACGGCAAAAGGACTGACCTCGGGCTATGTGCCGATGGGGGCCGTTCTGATGTCCGACCGCGTCTACAACACGATTGCCGATGGCGCCGGCAAGGCGACCGTGGGTCACGGTTACACCTATTCCGCCCATCCGGTCAGTGCAGCCGTCGGACTCGCGTGCCTCGACCTTTATGAAAACGGCCTGCTTGAGAACGGCCGCAAAGCCGGGCACCGTCTCATGGAAGGGCTTCGCGCGCTGGCCGATCATCCGCTTGTCGGCGATGTCCGTGGTCGCGGCATGCTGGCCGCAATTGAGCTTGTCACGGACAAGGAGCGTAAGACGCCGCTGCCGGCGGAAGCCGACGCGGCGCGCCGCATCTTCGACCGCGCATGGGACAACGGCCTTATCATCCGCGCCTTTGCCCAAGGCGTGCTGGGTTATGCGCCGCCGCTCTGCTGCACGGATGGGGACATCGATGCCATTGTTGAGCGGACAAGGACTACGCTCGACCAGACGCTCGAAGACAGCGACGTCCGAGCGGCGATGAAAGGATAATCACGGCGCCTGTTCTTTAGCCGTTGAATATGCTCTCGAGAGGCAGATGACATTTCACGATCGGGGACTTCAACACGACGAAACTGAAGTACTTGTCGATACCGATGTCCATCTCGACGAGGCGTTCCATCACCGCCTGGTATTCGCTGATCCCTGCCGTGATGAACTTGACGAGATAGTCGTATCCGCCCGAAACCAAATGGCATTCGACCACGGAATCGATCTTTTCGATTGTCGTGAGAAAGCGCGCGAAATCGATCTGCCGGTGATTTTTGAGGGTGATTTCAGCGAAGACCGTCAGAGTTTGTCCGAGCTTGGCAACGTCGATCTGGGCGGAATAGCCGGTGATGAAGCCCTCAGATTGGAGCCTCTTGACGCGCATCAGGCACGGACTCGGGGAAAGGTTTATCAGCTCTGCGAGCTCGACGTTGGAAATCCGCCCATTCTTCTGCAGTTCGCATAAAATCCTGATGTCGATCTTATCGAGCTTCATAGCAATGCCAGGAGATGGGGGCAAAAAGGGCGTCACGGCCTTGAGAGGTCAGCGTCATACGTGGTGTCATAGCATCAACCAGCATCTTTTCCCACCGGGGCGGCCCCCTTAGAA
The DNA here is from genome assembly GCF_004212635.1 of Bradyrhizobium genosp. SA-3. Lineage (GTDB taxonomy): Bacteria > Pseudomonadota > Alphaproteobacteria > Rhizobiales > Xanthobacteraceae > Bradyrhizobium. The sequence goes on from NZ_PSRT01000031.1 coordinate 8,368, forward strand.
CTCGCTGACCTTGCCCCAGGCGCTCCCTTTCAGCCGCTCCGGCCTGTAGGGACGCGGGTCGACGATTGGCGCACGACCGGTGATGATGTCGGCGATCATGTGCCCCGTGCCGGGCCCAATCCCGAAGCCGTGGCCACTGAATCCCGCCGCAAGGATGAACCCTGGAATAGACTCAACTTCACCGACTGCGGGAATGCCGTCCGGCGTGCTGTCGATATAGCCGGCCCAGACGTTTGAGATGGTGAGGTCCCGGAGTTCTGGCAGCAACTCGCAAGCTCGTCGATGTGTCTGCCGGATCTGCCTCATGTCAGGACGAGGATCGAGAGTCCGGTTCAGCTCCATCGGGGTCACTTCGTCGAGCGCCCATTTCGCCAGAGATTCATGACCATGCCTCATGCCCTCGAAGGCCCCGGGGCTGAGACTTCGCCATCGGCGGGCGAACATGGGCAGGAATTCGCGGCCGAACCTGAATTGCTGCGGTGTCGGATCGACTCGCGCGCGCCCGCTGATTGCCAGCGTGTAGCCGCCATTGCCGCGTCGCGTGGCCGACACGAGCCCTGCGTACAGGGCGTCAGGCAGGCCGGCGGCGCCAGGAGACAGAGCGAGAATCGATTGGCGCACGGATGCCTGCGGAAAACGAATTCCAAGCTGGTTGCAGAACGACGAAGCCCACGCGCCTCCTGCCATGACCGCCGTCTTGGTTCGGATCGTGCCCGCCTCGGTCACCACTCCGCTGACCCGGCCGCCGCTGAGCTCGATGCCGCGCGCCGCGCAAAGCTGGTGCACCGTGCCACCCGCCGCCATGATCCCGCGCGCGGCGATGGGCACGGCCTTTGAGGTATCTGCCGTGCCGTCCGTCGGTGAGAAAACGCCGCCTTTCCACTTGCGGCCGGTCGCCTTGCCTCTCTCGCTCGCCTCTTCCGCGCCCAGCATGTGCGTCGTAACACCGGCAGTCCTGGTGAAGTCTCGCCACTTTGCCCAGCCCGCCAGCTCATTCTCATCGTTCGACAAATACAAAAGGCCGCAGCGTCGGAAACCCGTATCTTCGCCCGTCTCTCGGGCGACTTGCTCCCAGAGATCGAGACTCTTGGTTGCAATCGGCAACTCGCGGGCGTCGCGGTTCTGCTGGCGGCACCATCCCCAGTTGCGGCTGGATTGCTCGGCGGCGACGCGGCCCTTCTCAAGCAAGGCGACCTTGAGGCCTCGACGCGCCAGGTAATAGCTCGTGAACACGCCCACCACCCCGCCGCCGATGACGACGACGTCTGCCTCTCCAGGCAGTGACGGGCTGGATTCGATATGCATGAGTGGCGCGTTCATGGGGCAGGGACTCCGATCGTTGCCGTATCGTATCCGAGCAGTAGCGGCAGGCACGCTGCGGACTTTCGTATTTGGACGGAATATCCTGCGGTTTGTGGCTTGTTGTGCAGGCAGTTATTGCGAAGATATTTCGATTGTACGCCATCTCGTCGGCGCGAGACTGACGGGCGGTCCCTGCACTCCGATCCGCCTTTTGGTTGCCTACAGGCGAGCCCCAACCGAGCGTGCGCGCCGGCAGCCGCAGACCGAAATGCCAAATCGGGCCTCGTTTTTAGAACTTCATGCTGCCTATCTGGCGCGTTTCGGCGACTCCGGGGTGATTGAAGCCATCAGACTTGTGAAACCGGATCAATGGCGATCAACGGGCAGAAATTCAAAAGGTGACGCTTGATGAGTCTCGTCTGGGAGGAGACCTTTGCCGAAGCGATCGAACTCGGCGCCAATGGCAGCCTCTCGGACTTCGACTCATTGTTCGAGCGGTCCACTCGCCTGATCGCCCGCGCTCAGCGACGCTTTTGCCTGCAGAGCCGGCACCTCTGAATCATGTCGTATTCACCGCGTGGAGAATGGCAGAATGAGCGGCGAGTTGTTGATCTGTCCGAGCGCAGCGGCAGCAAAAAGGGCCGAAAAGCCAATCCGAAACAGGATAATGCGACGGGCTTGAAAGGGGAAAATGTTCCAATGACCTCTGCCCCGCAAACTGTAGCCTCGGAACATGTGGCACTCGCGGTCCGCGACCTGACCGTGAGCTTGCCCGCAGGCATGGAGCGGGCGCACGCCGTCGAGAACGTCTCCTTCGATCTGAAGCGCGGTCAGATCCTGTGCATTATCGGGGAATCTGGATCGGGCAAGTCCGTCACCGCCAATGCAATCATGGGTCTTCTGCCGAAGGTGATCCGCGTCTCTTCGGGTGCGATACATCTGGATGGGATGAACATCGTCGGCCTCTCGTCCGATAAGCTCCGCAGCCTCCGCGGCCGCGTGATGTCAATGATCTTTCAAGACCCTCTCTCTGCTCTCAATCCGCTGATGACCGTAGGCGCGCAAATTGAGGAGGTGATGGCGGCGCACGGCGTTGGGACATCGAAATCCCGTCGCAGCCGGGCCATAGACTTGTTGGTTGAAGTGGGTCTGCCCGATCCGCAGCTTATGTATCTTCAATATCCATTCCGGCTTTCGGGCGGGCAACGACAGCGGGTGATGATCGCCATGGCTCTGGCTCTTGAGCCCGCGATCCTGATTGCGGACGAGCCGACCACCGCACTCGACGTGACGACCCAGGCCCAGATACTCGAATTGATCCGCGACATTCAGCGCCGCAAGGGCATGAGCGTCATGTTCATCACCCACGACTTCGGAGTTGTGGCGGAGATTGCCGATTACGTTGTGGTAATGGAGAAGGGCCACTGCGTGGAGCAGGGCAGTGCGGAGCAGGTCCTGAAGTCGCCCAGCCACCTCTATACGCGCCGCCTGATCGCGGCCGTGCCACACCTGACCGGCAAGGACCGCATTCCCTTGGAAGCCGCGGACCGCGCATCCATTCTGAGGGTTGAATGCCTTGGAAAGACATATCGCAGCGGCAGCGCGCTTTTCCGGACGCAGCGCATCGTGCCGGCGGTCAATGGGGTTACGTTCGACCTCACCTCGGGGCGCACGCTGGGCGTTGTCGGGGAAAGCGGTTCTGGCAAGTCGTCGCTCGGCCGGCTATTGATCAAGCTCATGGAGTGCGACAGCGGCTCGATCTTGTTCGAAGGTCGCGACATTGCCGGGCTTTCCGAAGCCGAGTTTCGGTCGCTGCGGCCAAAGATCCAGATGATCTTCCAGGATCCTTTCGCCTCGCTCAATCCGCGATCCACGGTCGGGCAAATTCTCACGATCGGTCCGGTCGCGCATGGGATGCCCTACAGTGAGGCTGCCGAGAGGGCGCGCGAGCTTCTGTCCCATGTCGGCCTGGATTCAGGAGCCTTTGATCGCTATCCGCACGAGTTCTCCGGGGGGCAGCGCCAGCGCATCGGCATCGCGCGGGCGCTGATGTTCAAACCAAAATTGCTGATCGCCGACGAAGCGGTGTCGGCGCTTGACGTGTCGATTCAGGCCCAGATCCTGAAGCTGCTGGACCAGATTCAGCGGGAGACCGGCGTTTCGATGATTTTCATCACGCACGATCTGCGCGTCGCAAGCCAGATCTGCGACGAAATCGCCGTCATGCATCGAGGACAAATCGTGGAGCGCGGACCGCCATCCCAGATCTTCCTCGACCCGAAATCCAGCTACACGCGAGAATTGGTGGCAGCGATCCCCGGCGAGCAGCCCGGGAGCATGCCCGAGCATGCAGACTATGGCGGATATCACAAGGGAGAGACGTTATGACCAAGCGTTCTGCGACGACATCGAACTACTCGCGGCGTGATGCTCTGCGAATGGTGGCGATCGGCGGAGCTATCGGCCTCATCGCGCCCAATCTGTTGGGCAAGCCTGCCTTCGCGCGCACCTCTCCGGCAAAGCCAACCGGCCGCGTGATCGTCGGACTTGGGCAAGAGCCGACCGTCTTCAATCCGCTGATGGCCCACGTTGAAGTCGATGACGGCGTGCATTTCTCGGTTTTCGACGCGCTCTTCCGCATCGATCCCCAAGGCGTCATTCAACCCAACCTTGCCGTGGAAGTGCCGAACCAGAAGAACGGCGGCATTTCGGAGGATGGTCTCAAGTGGCGGCTTCGTTTGCGCGACGATGTCCGCTGGCACGACGGCACGCCTTTCAGCGCCGAGGACGTGAAGTTCACTCTCGAACTGATCACAAATCCCAACTTCCGGAGTTGGCGTACGGCCGGCCATGCTCTCGTGCGCGACATCACGGTGATCTCGCCCACGGAGATCTCGTGGCGAATGGAAGAGGCCTTTGCGCCGTATCTGTCGTTCCTGACTGAAACTTTCGTTGTGCCCAAGCACATCCTCGAGAAAGAGGCCAATCCGAACAACGCTGCCTTTAACCAGGCGCCGGTCGGCACCGGTCCGTTCAAGTGGGGCCAGCGGGTCGCCGGCGATCATCTCGAGCTCGTCGCCAACACCGAGTATTTTGGTGAAGGCCCTCACATCGAGAGGCTGGTCTTCAAATACATTCCCGATCTCACCGTCCTCTATACACAATTCAAGAGCGGCGACATTGATCTCGTGGGTCAGCCCTACATCACGCCCGATCACTATGGGGAAGCCAAGACGCTGCCGAACCGCGTGGTGACGCTCGTCCCAAGGACCTCGTTCGAGTCCTTTTACCTGAACCTCGAGCGCCCGCAGTTCAAGGAGCTTGCGGTTCGCGAGGCGCTTTACGCGGCGATCGACAAGGAGGCGATCATCCAGGGGCTCTATTACGGGGTGCCGACGCCGACGGAGACCTTCATGCCGCGGCAGTCCTTCTACTTCAACGCCAATCTGCCACTGCACCAATTCGACCTGAGTCGCGCACGCAAGATCCTCGATCAAGCCGGCTGGGCCCCGGGAGGGGACGGCATTCGTACCAAGAACGGCGTTCGTCTGTCCTTTACCAATTCGACCACGTCGGGCGATCCCCTCCGCGAGCAGGTGCAGCAGTTCCTGCAGCAGACGTTTGCGCAGCTGGGCGTCGAGATGAAGATATCGAACCTGCCCGCCGCCGTGATGTGGGGCGAATTCTGGATGCAATCGCAGTTCGATTCGGTGATCGTCGGCAGCTCGTATCTGATCGGCGCTGACCCAGATGTCACCAATCGCCTGCACTCGCGTTCGATCGGAGCGAAGGGCGGCCGCGGCTCGAACAATGCGCAGTACGCAAATTCGGAGGTCGACGCTCTGCTCGACAAGGGCGCGCGCACCTTCGATGCTGAAACCCGGCGCGCCATCTACTCTCGCGTCCAGGAGCTTGTCCGTCGCGACCTGCCTTTCTTGCCGCTGTACCAGAGCAATGCGGTCGAAGGTCTGAAGAAAGGGATCAACGGCTTCGTGCCGAACGGCAATACGCGCACGGAATCCTGGAACGCGCTGGCCTGGTACTGGGCGAGCTGATGTCCTGCCGCCGGACCTGCAAGGACGGCGGCGGGCGGCACTGTCACACTAACGGAGGGCTCGAATGTCCGGGTTCTTGCTCAATCGTCTCTCGCAGAGCATCGTGCTGCTGGTGATCGTCTCGATCATCGGCTTCACGGTTCTCAACCTCATGCCGGGCGGTCCTCTCGCGCAATTCGGGCTCGATCCCGGCATGACCCAGAAGGATGTCGAGCGGCTCGCAGCGCAGCTGGGGCTGAACCGACCGCTGTGGATTCAGTATCTCGATTGGGCCTGGCGGCTAATCCGGGGGGACTGGGGACACTCCTTCCGCGATGGCTCTGCGGTGCTGGCGGTGATCGGCCGACATCTTTTGGCGACACTGCTGCTGATGGGCACATCCACCGCATTAGCGATCGCGGCCGGCACCTGGATCGGGATCCGCGGTGCCACCCACCGCTACTCCCTGTTCGACTACTGTGCGACGGTCGGCGCCATGGTCGCACTGTCGGTGCCGACCTTCTGGTTCGGTCTCATCGGCATCTACATCTTCACCCTGAAGCTCGGCTGGGTTCCTGCAGGCAACATGTACACGATCGGCGACGGCTCGGTGCCGGACTATCTGCATCATCTGATTCTGCCGAGCCTGGTGCTGTCGCTGGTTCACGTCGCGATCTGGAGCCGTTACATGCGCACGGCGACCCTCGATGCGCTCAGCCAGGATTTCGTCAAGGCGGCCCGCGCCAAGGGGGTAAGCGAACGCCGCATCTTGCTGAAACATGTCGTCGGCAATGCGCTGTTGCCGATGATCACGCTGGCTGGCATGCAGCTGCCCAGCATTCTGACCGGCGCGTTGGTGACCGAGACGGTCTTCACCTGGCCGGGAATGGGGCGGCTGTTTCTCGACAGCCTCGGCTACAGCGACTATCCGATGGTGATGGGGCTGCTGATCTTCTCGGCCATTTTGGTCGTGCTGGGCAACCTGATCGCCGACATCGTCATCGCGACCGTCGACCCGCGCATTCGCCTGGGCTGAGCCCGCGCACTTACGCCTGTTAGCAGGAGGCAAAACATGACCGCCATCGTCGCGCACGCAGCTCCGACCCGCTGGTGGCACAGCCGTGCGGTTGGCCGCTTCATGCGCCATCATCTGGCCCTGGTGGGGATCGCGACGATCACCCTGCTTGTGCTGGCGTGCGCCATCGGTCCCTATGCTTTGCCTTACGACTCGCTCCAGATAGATCTGCGCGCCCGCTTTGCTCCACCCCTGACAGGCAACCATTATTTCGGCACGGATCCTTTGGGGCGTGACCTCGCCGTGCGACTGTTGATGGCCGGGCGGGTTTCGCTGCTGGTGGGATTCTCCGCGATGCTGCTCTCGACGCTGATCGGCACGCTGGTCGGCGTGACGGCCGGCTATCGCGGCGGTTGGGTCGGGGCAGCACTGATGCGCATGGTGGACGGCTTCCTGTCCTATCCCTCGATCTTCCTAGTGCTGGCCTTGGCCGCGACGCTGCGGCCGAGCCCGGTGATGATCACCGTGATCATTGCCGTCACCAGCTGGATGGAAACTGCGCGTATTGTGGAGGCCGAGGTCCGCTCGCTGCGTGAGCGCGAGTTTGTCCAGGCTGCGCGCATGGTGGGGTTGAGCCGCAGTCACATTATGTTCGGCGAGGTCCTGCCCAATGCGATGGGCCCGATCATCGTCGCCGCAAGTCTGGCGGTAGCCCGCGCGATCCTTCTGGAAGCCTATATCAGCTTCCTCGGCTACGGGATCCAGCCGCCGCTGCCGAGCTGGGGCAACATGCTCAACGGCGCCCAGCAATATCTGGCCAGCGCTCCATGGCTCGCCATCATTCCCGGTGCTGCGATTACGATCGCGGTGACGAGCTTCAACTTCATCGGCGACGGGTTGCGAGATGCGCTCGACGTTCGAAACGACCACATTTGATCAATGTGAGCCGGGCCACGCCTGACCATAACAAAATATAAGAGAAGCAAACGCATGCACGCGTCCAGAATTGACGAGAAGGCGACGCCCTATTGGTGGGAAGCCGCCCCGCTCAAGCCGCTGCCTCAGCAGCCATTGCCCAAGAAGCTCGACGTGCTGATCGTGGGGGCGGGCTATGCAGGACTCTCGGCCGGTCTGGTGCTGGCGCGCGAGGGCCGCTCGGTTGCGGCCTATGATGCCATGGACCCTGGCGAAGGAGCTTCGACGCGCAACGGCGGTATCACCAGCGGATCCATTCGGCCCGATTACGCGACGCTCGCGCGCCGGTTCGGAGAAGAGAAGGCGCTGGCGATCGAGGCGGAAGGCAAGGCCGCGCGCGAGTTCCTGTACGATTTCATCAGGACGGAAGGCCTCGCCTGCGACTTCCAGCCGGTGGGGCAGTTCAAGGGCGCCTTCGGCTATGAACAATACGAAACCATGGCGCGCACCGCGGAGAGGCTCGCGAAGAAGCTGGCCATCGAGGCTTACGCCGTTCCCTACGCCGAGCAGCGAAAGTATATCGGCACCGATGTCTATCGCGGCGGCACAATTCGGATGGATATCGGCGGGTTGCACCCGGCGAAGTTCCACGCTGAGCTGCTGCGCGTCGCGCTCGCTTCGGGCTTGGCCGTCCACGGACGAACGCCGGTCATCTCAATCGAAGGAGAAGGCTCCGGATTCCGCGTCGTCACCGCGGCCGGCCCGGTGCAGGCGCGCCAGGTGCTGGTTTGTACCAACGGTTACACCGATGGTGCCGTGCCGTTCCTGCGCCGCAGGTTGGTCCCGGTCCGCAGTCGGATCATTGCGACGGAGGAGCTCGCGCCCGACGTCATGGCGCGGCTGATGCCGAAACGCATGATGATCACCGAGAACCGGGAGGTTGGCTTCTATTATCGTCCTTCGCCCGATGGCAAACGCATCTTGCTCGGTGGACGCGACAGCTCCCGCGTCGGTGATCCCGTGGCGCCGAAGCTGCTTCTCCGCGACGGTCTGGTCAATCTGTTTCCGGAGCTGGATGCCGTTCGCCTTTCACACAGCTGGTTCGGCAATGTGGCCATGAACCGCGACATGATTCCGCGCATCTTCGAGAAGGAAGGTATCGTCTATGCCAGCGGCTTCTGCGGGTCGGGCGTGGTCTGGGCGCCATGGGTCGGTATGCATGCGGCCCACAAGCTCATGGGACACGAGGAGCGAGCGCGCACCGCGTTCGACTTCAGGCCTCCGGCCTTCATCCCGTTCTATCGAGGCAATCCGTGGTTCATGCCTGCCTTCATTCATGGCTACCGGATGCGTGACCGGATCGCGCTGTGGCGCGCCAGCCGTTGATGGCCGGCAGCGCAGCTTACAACCCAGGGCGTGAATTCCGGAGGCACTTCCGCCTCTCGAAAAGAAGATTGACGATGCAGTACGTGTCCACGCGCGGCCATTCAGGCCGCAAGCAATTCTGCGAGGCGTTGCTTGAAGGCCTCGCCCCGGATGGCGGGCTGTACGTCCCGGAGACCTATCCTCGCGTGGATCACGCCACGCTGGATGCGTGGCGTACGCTGTCCTACGCCGACCTGGCTTTCGAGATCCTGTCGCTCTATGTCGGCGATATTCCCGGTGCCGACCTGAAAGCCATCTGTGCAAAGACCTACACGCCGGAGATATTCGGAAAGCCTGACATCGCGCCGCTGCGAAAGCTGGAGACGGGAATTTACCTCCAGGAGCTGTCGAATGGTCCCACGCTGGCGTTCAAGGACATGGCCATGCAGTTGCTCGGCAATCTGCTCGAGTACGAGCTGGCGCGCCGGCAGGAGAACTTGAACATTCTTGGTGCGACCAGTGGCGACACCGGAAGCGCGGCAGAATACGCGATGCGCGGCAAGAAAGGGGTGCGGGTCTTCATGCTCTCGCCTCGGGGGCGGATGAGCGCCTTTCAACAAGCTCAGATGTTCAGCCTTCAGGACCACAACATCCACAATATCGCGATAGATGGCGTCTTCGACGATTGCCAGGACATCGTCAAGCGGGTGGCGAGCGACCTGGAGTTCAAGCAGCAATACAAGATCGGTGCGGTGAATTCGATCAACTGGGCGAGGCTCCTTGCGCAGGTCGTTTATTACTTCTCCGGTTATCTGCAGGCGTCCGAATGGGGGTCGACAAGTGTAAGCTTTGCAGTGCCTTCAGGGAATTTCGGAAACATCTGTGCAGGGCATGTTGCGCGCATGATGGGACTTCCAATATCCCGGCTGGTCCTTGCGACCAACGAGAACGACGTGCTCGACGAGTTTTTCCGTACCGGCGTGTATCGCGTCCGAAGCCGCGCTGACACGCTCGAAACGTCAAGCCCGTCCATGGACATCTCCAAGGCCTCAAATCTCGAACGCTTTGTGTTCGACCTGTTAGATCGGGACGCAGAGCGAACCAAATCGCTGTTTGACGATCAACTCCGCGAGCGAGCGTCGTTCGATCTGAGCGGAGATTCCAGCTTCGCAAGGGCGGCTACTCGCTTCGGCTTCCGCAGCGGCAAGAGCACTCATGCCGAACGGCTCGCGACGATCCGGGACACCTGGGACCGTCACGGCACCATGATCGATCCACACACTGCCGACGGCGTGAAGGTCGGACGTATGCATGTAAGTCCCGAGACGCCGATGATCGTTCTCGAAACGGCACTTCCCATCAAATTCGCAGCGACGATCAGGGAAGCGTTAGGCCGCGAGCCGGATCGCCCGCAACGTTTCGGTGGCATCGAAGATTTGCCGAAACGGGTCAGAGTCCTTCCGGCAGATGCAGAGGCGGTCAAGAACTACATCGCCGACATCGTGCACGGCAGCTGAACAGACAAGTCCGGACCGGGAGCAGCTGCACGATGGCCGTCTTTACCGAGTTGACGTTCGATGAGGTCGCAACGTTCTTTCGAGCGCTGGGTCTCGGCGCGCCTCGTTCCATTCGCGGCATCGCCAGCGGAATTGAGAATACGAACTATCTCGTCGGGACGGATGGAGAAGGTTATGTGCTCACTTTGTTTGAGCGCCTCAAATCCGAGGAATTGCCGTTTTATCTGCACTTTATGAAGCATCTTGCGGCGGGTGGCATGCCTGTGCCGGATCCGGTTGCTGACGCACATGGCGCAATCCTTCACGTACTGAAGGAGAGACCTGCCGTGGTGGTCAACCGGCTTCCTGGTGCAAGTGTGACGGAGCCCTCGGCCGCCCATTGCAGTTCCGTCGGGGAGATTCTGGCGTGCTTGCACCTGGCCGGGCGCGACTACCCGCGACAACAGGCCAATCCGCGCGGCCTCCACTGGTGGAACGAGGTCGTGCCCGTGCTCGGCCGCTATGCAACTGCCGGACAGCGTTCGCTGCTCGCGAGTGAATTGGCCTTTCAGAACCAGGTCGCTTCGTCCTCAAGCTATCGGCAACTCCCCCGGGGGCCGATCCACGCCGATCTCTTCCGCGACAACGCGTTGTTTGACGGGGAGCGCCTGTCCGGCGTCTTCGATTTCTATTTTGCCGGCTGTGACGCCTTTGTGTTCGATATTGCCGTGTGTCTTAACGACTGGTGCGTCGATCGTCGCACCGGCCGCCACGATCCCGAGCGCGTGGCGGCGTTCCTCGGCGCTTATGAGCGCGTCCGCCGACTAACCTCCTCCGAACACATGCTGCTGCCGGCAATGGAGCGCGCTGCGGCGTTTCGGTTCTGGCTATCGCGACTGTGGGATTTGCACGTGCCGCGCCAAGCTGCCCTCCTCAAGCCTCATGATCCCAGCGACTTCGAGCGCATGTTGCAAGGGCTTAGGGAAGAGATCGTATCGCCATGTTGATCCAAATCGCGGCCGTGAGGATATCGGTATCATGACGTCAAATCTGGTAATCCGGTCTCGCGAGCTCCTTTCGCAGATCGAGGGGCAGGGCTTGTACAAGCGCGAGCGACTGATCAATGGCGCACAGGCGGGACGGATCCGTGTCGCTTCCCAGACATTCGAGCGCGAACTCGTCAATCTTTGCGCCAACAACTACCTTGGCTTGGCCGATCATCCCGAGGTGATCGCGGCCGCAAAGCGAGGCCTGGATGAGTTCGGGTTCGGCATGGCGTCCGTACGATTTATCTGCGGTACGCAAACCCTCCACCGTGAACTCGAAAGAACGATCGCCCGTTACTTGTGCAAGGACGACGCGATCCTGTTCGCGGCCTGCTTCGACGCCAATGGCGGAGTGTTCGAGCCGCTCCTGGACGCCGATGACGCCATCATCTCCGATTCCCTCAATCACGCCTCCATTATCGACGGTGTGCGGCTTTGCAAGGCGAGGCGTTACCGTTTTGCCAATGGCGACATGAACGAGCTCGAGGATCGGCTCAAGGAGGCGGACAGGGACGGGGCCCGGCTCAAATTGATCGCCACGGACGGCGTGTTCTCGATGGACGGATACGTGGCCAAGCTCCCCGCGATCTGCGACCTAGCCGAGAGCTACGGCGCTGTCGTCATGGTCGATGACTGCCACGCCACCGGCCATATCGGGGAAGCCGGTCGCGGCACACCAGCGCTGACGGGCACGAGCCGGCAGGTCGAGATCGTCACGGGAACGCTCGGCAAGAGCTTGGGAGGCGCCATGGGCGGCTTCGTTACGGCATCGCAACCCATTATTGATCTGCTTCGACAGCGAGCGCGTCCCTATCTCTTCTCGAACAGCCTCGCGCCGGCGGTGGCAGCGGGATCGATCATGGCGATCCAGATCGCGGAGGGAGCCGACGACCGACGGCAGCTCCTTGGTGCGCATGCGCGGCGCTTCCGGTCGGGGCTGGAAAGAGCCGGATTCGAGCTGCTCGCGGGAGAGACGCCGATCATTCCGGTCATGCTGCACGAGGCACGGCTGGCGCAGGACATGGCAGCCGCGCTCGACAAGCGCGGCATCTATGTCGCCGCATTCTCCTATCCTGTCGTCCCCCAAGGAACGGCACGGATCAGGACACAGATGTCTGCGGCGCTGGCCGAAAAGGACGTTGATTTGGCGGTCGACGCCTTCACGGACGCGGGTAAGGCCCTTGGCGTGATTTGATGATTACAAAGGTACTCTCATGAAAGCTCTTGTTAAAGCAGCAGCCGAACCGGGGCTCTGGCTCGGCGAACGCGTGATCCCGCAGATCGGGCCGGATGACGTTCTCATCAAGGTCAACAAGACCGGGATCTGCGGCACGGATATCCATATCTACGCCTGGGACGAATGGGCGCAACGGACCGTACCTGTCCCGATGGTCGTCGGCCACGAATATGCAGGCGAGATCGCCGAGGTGGGCGCGAACGTCACGAAGTTCGTGATTGGGCAGCGCGTTTCGGGTGAGGGCCATGTCGTCGGCACGAGCAGCCGAGCTGCGCGTGGAGGGCGGTTTCACCTCGATCCTGAAACCAAGGGGATCGGTGTCAACATTCCCGGAGCCTTTGCGGAATATCTGCGTTTACCCGCTTTCAATGTCGTGCCACTCCCTGATTCCATCGACGACGAGATCGGGGCCATCCTCGATCCGCTCGGCAATGCCGTCCACACCGCGTTGTCGTTCGACCTCGTCGGCGAGGATGTGCTCATCACCGGAGCAGGTCCCATCGGCATCATGAGCGCCGCAGTCGCCCGACATGCCGGTGCGCGGCACGTCGTGGTCACCGACGTCAATCCGCACCGCCTGGCATTGGCATCGGATGTCGCTGACGTTGTTCCCGTCGACGTGACAAGGGAAGATCTTCGGTCCGTGACGCAGCGCCTGGGCATGAAGGAAGGTTTCGATATCGGGCTCGAGATGAGTGGTGCTCCCGCTGCGTTCGATCAATTGGTGGAAAATCTGGTGATGGGCGGCAAGATTGCCATGCTCGGCATCCCCGCTCGGCCCGCGACAGTCGACTGGACCAAGCTTGTCTTCAAGATGCTTACCGTCAAGGGAATCTACGGTCGGGAGATGTTCGAGACCTGGCACAAGATGCTCGCAATGCTCGAAAGCGGCCTCGACATCCGAAAGATCATCACCCATCGTCTGCCTGTCGCCGAGTTCAAGACCGGCTTCGAGATCATGCGGAGTGGCAATTGCGGCAAGATCGTTCTTGACTGGAAAGCGTAAGTACGCGCCTGCGAGAATCCTTCCAAGGCGTATGTGGCGCGCGCGCTGACAGCAGATTGGACCTCCTGCGGCATCATCAACGAAATACTATGCCGAACTTTATTCCAGCCTGATGCGTAATGCTGTCGGGCCCTAGCTACGCTGTAGATCATGCGGTGAGTCAGATGGTACTCGCCTGGCAAGTGCTGGCGATCAGGCTGGCAACCCGAGCAAGAGACGCCGACATATTATGACAACCGCAGCTCCTCAGACGAATGACGGCGTGGTCGTCGTCCCTTTCAATACATCGCATCTGCAAGGCGCCCTGAAGCTCTCGCAGGAGATGTCCTGGCCCTATCGGCTCGTGGATTGGGATGTCGCGCTACAGTTGGGAAAAGGCTTTGTTCTGGAGCGTGGCGGGACGGTGATCGGGACCGCGGCATGGTGGCCGTATGGCGAGACCCATGCTTCCGCAGGTATGATCATCGTCGCGAACGCCGCTCAGGGCCGTGGCTATGGCGCCCGACTTATGGATGCGTTGCTGGCGTCCGCGCGTCCACGAAGCATTGCGCTGAATTCGACCGCCGAAGGCCAGGCGCTTTACCGGCGGCGCGGTTTCGTCCCTATCGGGGTCATCCACCAGCATCAGGGAATTCCCAGAGAACCCCGCGAGGCGTCCCGGTCGGACCTCGTGAGGTCAATAGCCGCAATCGATTTCGAGGCGATCATGCGGCTCGATCGCGAGGCTACGGGCTTGGAGAGGCGACAGATGCTCGAAAAGCTGCTCCACAGCGGTGATGGCTATGTCCTGCAGCGTGACGGCATGGCCCGCGGCTACGCTATCTCCCGGCTTTTCGGCCGCGGGCATGTAATCGGTCCTGTCGTCGCCGAAACCCCGACGGATGCACAGGCGCTGATCGAGACTGCGCTCGCGCGGCTAGGCAGTGTTTTTGTCCGCATCGACACCTCTGCCACATCGCAACTCGGGGAGTGGCTCGAAGGCATCGGCCTGGAGCAGGTCGGCGATGCCACCACCATGATCTTGGGCACGCCGGCACCATCGAGCGGGCCGGCGCGCGTGTTTGCGATTCCCAATCAGTCGTTCGGCTAGGAGGCACTGACGTGCTACGCGAGGAGATGAGCAGAACGGATCACCAGAACTCTGAGATGGCTGCAACGCTCGGCAGGCTGGCAACGCCGGCTCTCCTGCTCGACAAGCATCGGCTCGATCGCAATCTCGCCCGTCTGTCCTCGCGCATGGCGAAGCGGGGCATCGTGCTGCGTCCCCACATGAAAACCGCGAAATCCATCGACGTGGCCCGACGGGCCTATCCGTCCGGATCGGGGCCGATCACTGTCTCCACCCTGGCGGAAGCCGAGTACTTCGCGCGGCACGGTTTTCGCGACATGACTTATGCGGTGGGTCTGGCGCCCCACACAGCTGAAAGAGCGATGCGTCTGCGCAAAGCAGGCGTCGACCTCAAGGTACTGCTCGATTCGCCGGAGCAGGCGAGAATGCTCGGCGCCGCCGGTCGTGCCGCTAGTGTCACACCGACCGCGTTCATCGAGATCGACTGCGATGGTCACCGCGGCGGGCTGACCGCCAACGATCCAAAGCTCATTGCAGTCGCGGTCGCGCTGGGCGAGGCCGGCGTCAAGCTTGCCGGGATCCTCACCCATGCCGGCGAATCCTACAGCCTCTTCACGCCCGAGGCTCTCGTTGCGGCCGCGGAGAATGAGAGGGCAGTGGCGGTTGCCGCGGCGGAGGCCTTGCGGGCGGCCGGGCACCAATGCCCCATCGTGAGCGTCGGCTCGACTCCGACAGCGCATTTCGCCGAAGACCTGACCGGCGTCACGGAAATGCGGGCCGGCGTCTACATGTTCTTCGATCTGGTCATGCACGGTGTTGGTGTCTGCACGACGGACGACATCGCGATCTCGGTGCTCACAACCGTGATCGGCACCAAGCCCGAGAAGGGCTGGATTTTGGTCGATTCGGGGTGGATGGCGCTGTCGCGCGACCGCGGCACCGCGGTGCAGCAGGTCGATCAGGGCTACGGTCTGGTCTGCGATCTTTCCGGCAAGGTCTACCCAGATCTGATCGTTGCCCAGGCGAGCCAGGAGCACGGCATCCTCGCCATCAGGCCCGGGTCGGAGCGCGCTTTGCCCGGCCTTTCAGTCGGCGCGAAGGTCCGGATTCTGCCCAACCACGCCTGCGCGACGGCGTCGCAGCACGAGCTGTACAACGTCGTCTCCGCCGGAAGCGATGCGATCGAAGCGCGATGGCCGCGGATCCGCGGCTGGTAGGCACGCCAACAGAGATGGGTCGCTCGCAATCTGCGAGATTTCGGAGCCGGGCTATGAAGCTCACATCAAATTGGCTGGATACATCGGGGCCATTCACAAGCGCGGCCGCAAAATCGGTGCAGGGCATCTGCGACGTCGCAATCATCGGCGGTGGCCTGACCAGCTCTTCCGTCGCACTGGCGCTCGCAAAGGAGGGCGCGCGTGCTGCTGCCCGAAGCCGAGACGATCGGGCACGCTGCGTCCGGCCGCAACGGCGGGATGTGTACACTGATGGGGACGATCATGGCTGACGTCGTGGACGAGCGCAACGAGCTCAATCCCTGGCAAGACTTCCCCGGGCCGGCCATTCCAGGTCATCTCGGTCCGCCCTGGTTCCTTCCGCTGGTCGGCGCCTACTATCGCATCAAGGACCGTTTCCAATGACCTCGCCCGTTCGATACCTGACGGAAGCCGGCTTCCTCGGCAAGTTCTACATCGATGGAGAATGGCGGAAGCCCGCTGGATCGGCCATCGCGAGCGTCGTCGATCCGGCGACCGAGCAGCCGATCGCCGAAATCGCGCTCGGCGATGAGAAGGATGTGGACTGCGCGGTCTCCGCCGCCAGACGAGCCTTCGCCAGCTGGTCCGCTACGTCACCTGCCGAGCGGGCGCTGCTGCTCGACCGCGTGCATGGTTTGCTCCTCGATCGACTGGAGTTGTTTGCGCAGGCCCTCACCTGCGAAATGGGAGCCGCCATCACTTACGCGCGCCGCGCTCAGGTGCCGCTGGCCGCCGAACATATTCGTGTCGCCCGCGACAATCTCGCGACCTATCCGTTCGTCACTCGGCGCGGCAGCACCGCGATCATGCGCGAGGCGATCGGCGTCTGCGGCCTCATCACGCCCTGGAATTGGCCGCTCTATCAGATCACCGCCAAGGTCGGTCCGGCACTCGCAGCCGGCTGCACGGTGGTGTTGAAGCCGAGCGAATTGTCGCCACTGAGCGCGTTGCTGTTCGCCGAGGTGATGGACGATGCCCGTTGTCCGCCCGGCGTCTTCAACCTCATCAACGGGACAGGTCCGCTCGCCGGTGCGGCTCTGGCGGCGCACCCGCAAGTCGACATGATCTCGATCACCGGCTCGACGCGGGCAGGGGTGCTCGTCGCGCAAGCCGCGGCGCCCACCGTCAAACGCGTTGCCCAGGAGCTCGGCGGCAAGTCGCCGAACATCATTTTGCCGGATGCTGATCTGCGCCGGGCAGTTCCGCTCGGCGTCGGCGCCGCCTTCCGCAATCTCGGCCAATCCTGCAGCGCACCGACGCGCATGCTCGTGTCTCGCTCACACATGGAAGAGGTCGAGACTTTGGCGGCAGCGGCCCCTTCAGAACTGGTGGTCGGCGATCCCCTTGCGGAAAGCACGACCCATGGCCCGATCGCCAACCGGCCGCAGTTCGAGCGCGTGCAGACCATGATCGGTGTCGGCCTGGATGAAGGCGCCAAGCTCGTCATCGGCGGGCCCGGGCGGCCCGGCGACCTTCAGATTGGCTTCTATGCGCGGCCGACCATTTTCTCGAACGTCCGTCGCGACATGAGGATCGCGCAGGAGGAAATCTTCGGCCCGGTGCTGTCGATCATCCCGTACGACACCGTGGACGAAGCGATCGAGATCGCCAACGACACTGTCTATGGGCTCGGCGCCCATGTGCAGGGCACCGATATGGAGACAGTGCGGGCCGTCGCCGGGAAGATCCAATCAGGTCAAGTCCATCTCAACTACCCCGATTGGGACCCCAACGCACCCTTCGGCGGTTACAAGCGCTCCGGCAACGGTCGCGAATACGGCATCGAGGGGGTGGAGGAGTATCTCGAAACGAAGGCAGTTCTCGGATTCTACCGATAGCTCAATATCGGCTCCGAAAAGCTGCGGCATCGCGCCTTAAATGAAACGCTTGCTTGTTCTTGCAACCATGCTCGGCCGGGCTTGAGCAGCTTCGTTCAATCAAGCGGCCAAAAACCCGAACATCTTGCGAAGTCCTGGATGATTTCAGCACATTCTACCGAGCGCACGGTGCGATGAAAGGCTGATCGGAACTTTGCTTCCGCATTCTTGGCAGCCGAGGTTCGTTGGAACATGTGCCACGTCGAGCGCATTCACAGCGATGAGCGTCTTCCGGCCGAGGCGGACGTCGTCGTCGTCGGCGGCGGCATCCTCGGCTCTACGGCCGCCTATTACCTGGCGAAGCGCGGCCTCTCCGTGGCGCTTCTCGAGAAGGGCCACGTCGCCTGTGAACAATCGAGCCGAAACTGGGGTTGGTGCCGCCAGCAGAACCGCGACCGGCGCGAACTGCCGCTATCGGTGCTCTCCATGCGGCTGTGGGACGAACTCACGCGCGATATCAATCGGGACCTTGGTTTTCGTCGCTGCGGTCTCGTCTATGCGACCCATGACGAGGCTGTGCTCGCCGGCTGGGAAAAGTGGCGCGAGGTCGCCAGGGAGTACGACGTCGACACCTGCGTGCTGAGCCGGGCGGAGGTGGCCGAGCGCGTCCCCGAAGCGCGCGACAAATGGGTCGGCGGGACCTATTCGGAGCGGGACGGCAAGGCCGAACCTGCGCTGGCCGCGCCGGCTATCGCCGATGGGGCCAGAGTGCTGGGCGCCACAATCCACCAGGGATGTGCCGCTCGGGCGCTCGACTTGGCCAATGGCAAGATCGCGGGCGTGCACACGGAGAAGGGCTATATCAGAACCAGTGCGGTGCTTTGCGCCGCCGGCGCCTGGTCCTCGCGCTTCCTTCGGCCGCTCGGGATCAGTTTCCCCCAAGCAAGCATCCGGCAGACCGCGCTGCGTTCTACCCCGACAATCAACATAGGCGAGGCGGTCTCCACACCCTACTGCACGATCACGCGCCGACTGGACGGCAGCTACACGCTCGCGATCAGCGGCAAGGCGAACCTCGAAATCACGCCCCAGGCTATCCGGTATAGCCGGGAATTCATGCCGCAATTCTTGCGTCGCCTGAAGAACGTCAGGCTCGGCGTCGGCCAATCGTTCGTTTCGGGGCCGGATTCAATGCCGGCGCTGCTGACCAACGACGATCGGATCTTCGAACAGAATCGCGTGCTGGATCCTCCGCCCTTGAAATGGCTGGTGAGCCAAGTGGTGGAGAGTGTCCGGAAAACCTTCCCCCAACTCGGCGAAATAGATATCGATAGCGCCTGGGGCGGCTTCGTCGATTGCACGCCGGACGCAGTGCCTGTGGTGTCGCAGGTGGACGGGGTGGAAGGCCTCGTCCTCGCGGCGGGCTGCTCGGGTCACGGCTTCGGTTTGGGCCCGGGGCTCGGCTATCTGGCCGCGGAGCTTGTCGTCAACGACACGCCTTGCGTCGATCCCGCACCGTTCCGGCTGTCGCGCCTGGTCGATGGCTCCAAGCTGGACATCGCCGCCATCTGAAGATCGAGCCGGAAGTCAAGCCTGACGCGCACCAAGCGACGTCAAGGTGTCGGCAGACGAGTGAGCGGGACCCCGACGTTTCCGCGCCGTCAAGTCCGCCGGCGCATGAGCGCAAAGCGGTAGGAGTTGCGCCAGAATTCGCGCGGAAGGGCGCCGCGCTCGGTCGACTTTCCCGATCGGCAGCATTATCGCCTGGAGCAAAGGTCGGGGCTGCGGTCATCGTCGTTACATCGGGCGCTGTGTCCAACCTTCGGGGCATCCCGCCTGCGGCTGAAGGCGGCGCAGTCTACGACACGATCTTTGGGGTCCTCACGCACGCGGCGATCTTCCTGGTCCTGCTCGAGCGGCATGACCACCCACGTCAACCAGGTTCATCACGTCGCCACCATCACTCAGGTCGCAAAAGACTCGGTGAAGACAAAGACTGGCTGCGCGACATTGCTATCGAAATGGAGATTGAGGACGGCCTGATCTGGTTCTATGGCGTCAGCGAAGATGGTGTTCAGGCGTTCGCGGCGACGACAGGACGTGCGGTCCTCGAGGCGGGCGGAAAATCCAAGTTCTTCGTTCAGGCAAACTACGCGTTCGGCGCCTCGGTGCTCGAGGATGCTCGTTCGGTCATCTCGGCAGCCGGGGGGAAGATTCTGGGGACGGTGAAGAGCGACTACGCATCGTTCCTCCTTCAGGCCCAGTCGAGCGGTGCGGAAGTCATTGGCTTCGCGAGCGCCAGTGCGGACTCCTCGAATTTGATCAAGCAGGCCTAACAGCGGACGGCAAAACCAGGCTTGCCGCTCTATTGTGCATCATTCCCCAAATTCACCCGCTCGGACTCTCGACCTCGAAAGGACTTCTGGTTTCGGAAGCGTTCTACTGCGATCTCAACGACGGCACGCGCGCGCTGTCCGAGTGTTATACGCGGCAGGTCGGCGGCGCTAAACCGTGCACGATTCAGGCCGGCTGCTACTCGGGGACGATGCGCTACCTGAAGGCATTGTAGCCCTTGACGTCGACAACGCCCGAAGGAGTGGCGGGGCCATCGTGACTAAAATGAAGGAGATGCCGACTGGCAATAAAGCATTCGGCAGGGGGCGGCTCCGCGAGGATGGACGCAAGATCCACGACATGCACCGAGGTCAAAGCGCCGGAACAGTCGAATAGACCCTGGGACTACTACAGATATCTCTGGACTGTCGAAGGTGAGAAGGCTTTCCGGCCGCCAGCACTGGGAAAGTGTCCTTCCGTCAAAACTTAATTCAGCAGCGTTCTGAACGACTCCGGAACGGCGGTTCGCGGCGACACGCCGATGCGTGAGGATCGACATGCGCAGCGCCGATCCCACTTACGTCGCTGCTCTCAAACTCGCTCTCTACAACGATGTTGATCTGCCCGATTTCCAGTCCGCGGCCAATCTGCTCACGCCCGATGATCCGGTCCAGCCTTTCGCGGCGCTGACGCATCGAACGCTTGCCAATTGGGGAAGCGTGCCGCGCAGCTACATCCGGACGTCAAAAGACAATGCCTTGCCCACGGCGTTGCAAAACAGGTTCATTTGCGGGGCGGACGCATTCGCGCTCAAAAACCCGACCAAAGTCTACGATATCGACAGCGGACACTCGCCGTTCATATCACGGCCGAGAGCCCTGGCCGGCATCCTGCTCGCGGTCGCAAGCGCAAGAGGTGATGAAGCGCTTCCGCCATGGGCGCGGCAACGTCGCCGCGGTCGTGCAATTTATACTCAATCCGCAAACTGAGTATAACGCCAGTAACAGCTTTAGATAGCACTATATTTTCGACGCCAGCCTTGCGAGCCGTGTGCACGGGACTTTTCGTGTGCGCGACGTGTGCACTGAGAATCCGAATTCGCGATTTCCACTTCCAATCTAGGCCCAAAATGAGCCTAGAAGGGCCACGCTACGGAAGCGTCTTCGAACCGAATTTCTCAGTCGGTCCAATAACACATAGGACTGATTGCAGCTAAAATAACCTAGCAATATGAAACACTTACGCTAGAAATTTTCCACGGCGGCCATGATCGATTGGAGCGAGAGATCAGGTTTTTCAATCGGTTAGAAGGCAGCGTGTGCAGACGTGTGCACCGAGAGATCAAGAAAAATCGCGTTCCAGCCAATGTGAGCACGCGTTCTGAAGTGGGGCAGGGCCACCTCTGGTTGGCGCACGTCCACGACCAAAATTCGGAGAATAGAGGAACAGGCGAGTGCTGACGAGCAACCTCAGTTCTCGGAAGCGGAAAGCATCACTCCTTCACCGCACGTTCGCGCAGCTCCGCTGATCCAATTGAGAACGAACGGCCCTAGTAGTGTGGGTTGGTAGCGTTCCCCCGCTACTAATTCTGCAATTTCGCACGCTGTTCTCCGATTTTCCACGCTCTGTTTCAGCTTCCTGGCATCGCATCAGCGATCGCGCAGCTTGGGATCCAGGGCATCGCGCAGCGCGTCGCCGAACAGACTGAAGCCGAAAACGGTGAGCGCGATCGCAAGACCTGGAAAGATAGCGATCCATGGCGCCGTCGAGGCGTATTCCTCGGCGCCTCCCTGCAACATCAGGCCCCATGCTGCCGTCGGCTCCTGCACGCCAAGCCCAAGATAGGATAGCGATGCCTCCGCCAGGATCGCCTGGCCGACGAATGCGGTCAGCATGATCAGGAATGGCGCCAGCACGTTCGGCACCATGTGGCGAAGTATAATGCGTGTATGGCCGAAGCCGCAGGCGCGCGCCGCATCGATATAGGGCACCTCACGGATCGCAAGCGCGCTCGAGCGCACGACCCGCGCGCAACGGGGGATGAGCGGAATTGTGATCGCCACGATCACGTTGTAGACGTCGCTGCCGAAGATGGCGATGACGGCGAGCGCCATGATGATCAGTGGGAAGGCCATTACCACATCCATGACGCGCTGCAGGACGAGGTCGAGGCGGCCGCCGAAATAGGCGCTTGCCACGCCAAGCACGAGACCGGCGCCGCCCCCAATGATCGCGCACGAGAATCCCACGATCAAGGCGGTGCGCGCACCGAACACGATGCGGGAGAACAGGTCGCGGCCAAACTGATCGGTGCCCATGAGGTGCGCCCAGCTCGGCGGTTCCGTCATGGCGGCGAAATCGTTCGACGTTGGATTGTAGGGGGCGATCCACTCGGCCGAGAGACCTGCGATCGCCATGACCAGCACCAGCACCAGGCCGACCGTGCCGAGCGGCTGGCGGCGGCAAAAGCCGATGATGCCTTCGCGCGACGGGCGCGGGCTCTCCGCCGCGGTGTCGACGGCGGAAGCGTAGGGCGGCGTGAGATCGACCATCGTGCGAGCTCCCACTCTTTAGCCGTAGCGGATGCGCGGATCGAGCCACGCATAGAGCAGATCGACCACGAGATTTGCGAACACGAAGACTGCGACCGTGAGCATGACGAGAGCCTGCGTCAGCGTATAGTCCTGATTCTGGACGGCCAGCACGAACAGGCGGCCGACGCCATTGAGGTTGAACACCTGCTCGGTCACCACGAGCCCGCCGATCAGGAAGGCGAACTCGATGCCGATCAGGGTCACGACCGGCAGCAGCGCGTTCTTGAGCGCGTGCCGGTTGATAATGAGCCGTTCGAGCAGACCCTTCGCGCGGGCGGTCCGGATATAATCCTCGCGCAGCACCTCCAGCATCGCCGAACGCGTCATCCGCATGGTGACAGCGGCGTAGCGGTAGCCGACGGTAACCGCCGGCAGAATCACCATCGACAGGTTTCGAAGTGGATCCTGCCAGAACGGGACGTAGTCGATCGGGGGCATCCAGGGCGTGCCGAATACTGCATGCGAGATGTCGAGAACGGCCAGGATGGCGACGATCCCCAGCCAGAACGACGGCGTCGCGATGCCTGCGATGGCGGTCGTGCGGACCACATGGTCGATCCAGCTGTTCTGCTTCAATGCCGAGATGGTCCCGAGCGGGACTGCGATAATGATGGCAACCACGGTCGCCATCACGGCGATTTCGAGCGAAATCGGCAAACGCGCTGCGATCTCTTCAGTGACGGGCTTGCCTGACCACATCGAGATGCCGAAGTCGAGGCGAAAGAAGCCCCACACAAAGTCCAGGAACTGTAGAATTAGCGGCCGATCGAGTCCGAGCTCGGCGTGGCAAAGCGCCACGGCGCGCGGGTCGACGCTTCCGCCACCGGAGCTGAGTCGGACCTCGCAGATGTCTCCTGGAATGAGGCGCATCAGCACGAACACGAGCGCCGCCGCTCCGACCAGCGTCGGGATCACGAGAAGCACCCGGTTCACGATATACCGGTACATCCTAAGCGTCCGATCCTGACCGCGCCGCGATGCAAGTCAGCGGTTGCGGACCGGCATCGCGGCATGGCGCAGCCTATTTGTCGAGCCACACGTTGGCCAAATCCTGATTGAGGTAATGGCTCGGACTGATCTTCCAGCCCTTCACATACGACCGGGCGGGGATGATGCGATTCCACCACGGCGTCATCAGCATGTGAACCTGGGTGTCGAGAACGTATTTTTCGAACTCGCGGATCATTGCTCGCTGCTTGACGGTATCGGTCTCGTGAAGCAGCGCCTGATAGAGGGCAATCTCCTTCTCGTCGTCATAGTTGCCGTAGTTCTCGGCATAGACCGAGTGCGGCAAGAACTTGCCGATGTCCATGAGTGGGTTCACCACGCTCTGACAGTTGAAGTCCACGGTCACATCGAAGGTGCCATGACGCAGCGAGTCGAAGAACGGACCGGTCGGCAGCACGCGCTGCGTGACCTGCAATCCAACCTTGCTCCACTCGTCGATTAGCCAGGTGGCGACATACTTGTAGGGCTGGTCGACGTTTCGGTTCATCAGCTCGAATTTGAGTCCCTCGGCCCCTGCCTCCTTGAGCAGGCGCTTGGCCTCCTCGCGCGATTTCCCGATATCCGGCCAGAAGCCGGCTAACGTCTGCAGCTCCTCCTTGGTCGCCGCCAGCGGCGATCCCGGAAACACGATGCCGGCTACCGTATGCACGGTGGCGATCTTGGCGAGCGCCGGCGCGCCGTGCCAGCTGTCGATCGCCAGCGCAAGCGCCCGGCGGACCCGCACGTCGTCGAACGGCTTCCGCTTGTGGTTGGGGGTCACCAGGTTGCCGCAGTTCCAGTCGCTGGTCTGAACGGTGATCTGGTCGCCGAGCTCGCGCACGAGCTCGTCGCGGGCTGAGGGCGGCAGGCCGCGGAACTCGACCGCGGCGCGGTCGGCGCGGATCGCATCGACCCGCACGGCCTGCTTGGCCGCGAAGATGCCGATGAATCCGTCGAGATAAGGCCGTCCTTCGTGATAATAGTCGGGATTGCGCACCCCCTTGATCGACTGGCCGATCTCGTAGCCGGCGAACTTGAACGGGCCGGAGCCCATGATGTTCTTCTCGAACCAGCGCGGATCCTTGTCGAGGATCTCCTTCTTGTAGATCCAAGCAAAGGGATCGGCGAGCGAGGGCAGAAAAGCGTTGGTCGCGAACTTCAGCCGGAACACCACGGTCGTCGCATCCGACGCCTCGACCTTGTCGACCATGATGAAGTAGCTCTCGCGTGCGCTCGACATGCCCTCGCGGGGATGTATGATCTCCTGCCAGCTCGCCGCAACGTCCGCGGCGGTGAGCGGCGAGCCATCGTGGAATTTCACGCCCTCCCGGATCTTGAAGATGTAGGTCTTCCCTCCGTCGGTCGGCGTCGGCATTTCGGTGCAAAGATCACAGACGAAATCGGTGGTCGACGACGGATTGTCCGGGTTAATCCTGATAAGCACGCTGTAGAATGGCGCAACCGCGTGCACGGTCGCAAAGGTGGTCTCGCGGTGACCGTCGAAACTCGGCGGAGCGTCCGCCGGGATCATGAAGGTGAGTATCCCTCCGCGCTTCGGGGTGTCGGCAGCTGCCGGAGCGGCCACGTTCGTGAGAGGCGCGATGCAAAGAGCAGCGCCAAGACTGGCTGCCGCCAATAATGTCCTGATCATTTGCCTCCTCCTTTTCCTTCCTCCCTTGTTATTGGGATGGATTGGTTATTGGGATCAATGCTTAGAGTCACCTCTCAATCGGGTGTCCGGCGAAGCGTGCGGCGGTCCT
This sequence comes from Bradyrhizobium genosp. SA-3, assembly GCF_004212635.1. Classification (GTDB taxonomy): domain Bacteria; phylum Pseudomonadota; class Alphaproteobacteria; order Rhizobiales; family Xanthobacteraceae; genus Bradyrhizobium. The sequence continues at coordinate 33,601 of NZ_PSRT01000031.1, forward strand.
TCGTGGAAAGCGCCACAGCTCGACCGAATCTAACGCACCTCGCTGCAGGCCACCCAGTGGCCGGGTCGCACCTCCCGCAGCTCCGGGCGGATCCGGCTGCAGCTTCGGACCGCTATCGGGCAGCGCGGATGGAACGCGCAGCCCGACGGCGGACTGATCGGGCTCGGCACCTCTCCCTTCACGGGTCGCAACCTGCGACCGGCCTCGACGCTCGGATCCGGCACCGGCACGGCGTCGAGAAGCGCCCGGGTGTAGGGATGCAGCGCGTTGTCGAACAGCTCGTCGCAATCCGCGAGCTCGACAATGCGGCCGAGATACATCACCGCGACGCGCTGGCAGAGATGTCGCACCAGGGAGAGATCGTGTGCGATGAACAGATAGGTGAGGCGGAAGCGCTCGCGCAGATCCTCGAGCAGGTTGACGATCTGCGCCTGGATCGACACGTCGAGGGCGGATACGGCCTCATCGCAGACGATGAATTCGGGATTGAGCGCGAGCGCGCGCGCGATCCCGACGCGCTGGCGCTGGCCGCCTGACATCTCGTGCGGGTAGCGATCGGCAAAATTCGGACTGAGGCCGCAGATCGCGAGCAGCTCGCGCACCCGGGCCGCGCGGCGGGCCGCATCGGGCTCGATGGCATGGACCTTCATCGGCTCGGCGATGATGTCGCCGACCCTCATGCGCGGATTGAGCGAGCTGTATGGATCCTGGAAGATGACCTGGATGCGGCGCCGCAGCGCCCGGAGCTGCTTGTAGCCGAGCTTAGTGAGGTCGACGCCGTCATAGAGGATCTCGCCGGCGGTCGGCCGATCGAGCAGCAGGATGCACCGGCCGGTCGTCGTCTTGCCGCAACCACTCTCGCCCACCAGCCCCAGCGTCTCCCCCCGGCGAAGCGTGAAATCGACGCCGTCGACCGCGCGCACCTCGCCGGCCGCGCGGAGCGCGAGGACGCCCTCGGTGACCGGGAACAGCTTCTGCAGCCCCTTCACCTCGAGGAGCGTCGGAGCGTGGGTTACGGGCGTCCTCATGCCACCGCTCCGGCCGCGGCGACGATCTCCTCGCTGCGCAGGCACGCCGCAAGGTGGCTGGCTGGCCCTGCCTGCTCAAGCGGCGGCCGCAACTGAGCGCAGGCGTCCACCGCGAAGCGGCAACGCGGGCGGAATGCGCAGCCTTGGTCGAGGCGCGTGAGGTCGGGGGGCTGGCCGTTCACCGGGTCGAGGCGCGCCTGGCGCGGACGATCGAGCCGAGGCACCGACCGCAGCAATGCCATCGTGTAGGGATGGCGCGGGTGGTGGTAGATCGCCGCTGCCGGGCCGCTCTCGACGATGCGCCCGGCATACATGACGTTGACCCGCTTGGCGTAGCGCGCCACCACGCCGAGATTGTGCGTGATAATGATGAGCGCCACGTTGAGTCGGCGCGTCAGGCCGTTCATAAGCTCCAGGATCTGCGCTTGGATGGTCACGTCGAGCGCAGTCGTCGGCTCGTCCGCGATAATGAGCTTGGGATCACAGGCGATCGCGATCGCGATCATGACGCGCTGGCGCATGCCACCCGAGAGCTGGTGCGGATACTGCTTGAGGCGGCGGGCCGGATCGGCGATGCCGACCAGGCCGAGGAGCTCGATGGCGCGCTTGTGCGCCGCAGCGGAATCGGCACGGCGGTGCTGCTCAAGCGTCTCGGTGATCTGCCGGCCTATGGTGAGAACGGGATTCAATGATGTCATCGGCTCCTGGAAGATCATGCCGATGTCGCCGCCCCGCACTTCTCGCATTTGCGCGTCCGAAAGCTGCATGAGGTCGCGGCCGGCGAAAAGAATCTCGCCGCGCGTGATCCGCCCGGGCGGATCCGGGATCAGGCGCAGAATTGATAGCGCCCCGACGGACTTGCCCGACCCGCTCTCGCCGACGATCGCGACCGTGTCGCCCTGCTCGACGGTATAACAAATCCCGTCGACAGCGCGCACAACTCCCGCGCCGGTCCGGAACTCAGTATGCAAATCCTTGATCTGCAGGAGCGGCGTGACACCCTCCCGATGTTTCTCTGCAAGCTATTCTAGCAGCCACCCCAAGGACTTGCCACATTGGTAGTGTCGCAGGACCTTTGCGTGCAATGCCGCAAACAGGTTGAATCGTCGTCCTGACACCGTGCCGCAACACTTTCGAGCGCGGAGCTCCGAGCGCCGGAGGACAATATCATCACTCAAGGTGTGCCCGTTGTGCTCACTTGGGACCCTTGGCCTTCTGCACCGGTCGAAACGACGATCGGTATCTGGCGAATATCGGCGTTCATGACATTGCCGTTGAGTGTAACGGCCGCGAACATCGTGTAACGGCCGACCGGCAACCGGTTCTTGAAATCGAATTGGAACGAGGAGCTTTCGCCAAGAGGGGCAGCGCCGGCGAGCACCACACGCTTTCGATCGTCGACGACCACGAACCGGCACTCCGGGGGCGTCCGTTTCAGCACGTCCGGCGGTATGGATGAGAGTGGCACGCGCTTAAGGCGATAACTGCGCTGAAACTTGTCGATCATTTCGATATCGCCCGACAATCGGACCCCATCGCCGGTCGAGTCCACCGCAGTGATGAATCCGCGACGCGGGATCGCGTAAGAGTCATAGGAGCCTACGCCCAGCGGGTAGCTCAAGTCCCTGAACGCGGAGAGCACGACGCCGTCATGCGACCAGCTCTTGAGCTGATAGGGCCCGTTGGTCACCAGAAAATGGCCATTGGCCTTGTAGAAGGCTGAGAGCGCCGCCCATCGCCTGCGTGCCTCGTCAACGCCGACAAGCGTGCGCAACGCTTCCGGCCGGTAGCCTTCACGCTCGAAGCTCTCGCTCAAGGCCGCGAGCCGCTCCTTCAGCGCTTGCGAGCGGACGAGGTCCAGCCATTCGACGCTGCGGCGAACGGCCTCGGCCTGCGAGAATGCCGCCCAGTTTCGGCCGACCGCTTCTTCCATCAGGACAAGAAGATGCCAGGGCAGCGTGCTCCATGGCGGCGCCGGGACCGCCTCCCGTTCCGGGCTCGTCGGCGCGCTGGTCGTATAGACCTCGATCGTGAAGACTTCGCGGAGGAAATCGACGTCGCCGACTCTGATCGACCGGGACGCGGTTTCGCTGCCCACGACCCGCAATCCGGCAAGCTGGCGACGTATCGGCGCGGTAGCGGTATCGATTGATTGATCGTAATGCGCCTCGCGGCCATCGCCACGAACGCCCCAGCGATATGCAAAGATGTAGGGGTAGAGCAGATCGGCCGCTGTCATCCTCGTCCCGTCGTGGAACGCGGAGCCGAGCAGGCGATAGACCAGTTTCGTCCTGGCGAATTTGCCGGGGCCGATGGCCTGAAGGTGGCCATTGTCGAGATCAGGCAGTACGGCGTCTGCGGGGATCGCAATCATATTCTCCGCCACGGTCGATGGTTGCGCGGATGGCCTGCTCCGCTCGACGATCGGCTCGGCCAGGATCGACAGACTGACGAAGGTGTAGACCACCATCAGCGCGGTGAGCGGAATCTGAGAGGCCAACGCGCGCTTGCGCGCGGAAAATGTCTGCATCGCCTGCAAATGCGCGAGATAGACTGCCGCGATGTGTCCGAAAAGGACGGCCGCGACCGCCGTGTACCAGGCGAAGCGCGCCCCTACGATTGCAATGTTCGGCCGATAACTCGCGGTCCCGAGCAGGTTCCAGCCGTAGCCGAAAGGATCGGAAAGCAGCGGAACGATGTATTGCCCCTGGACCAGGAAGTATACGAGGTAATGCGCAAGGTGATAGCCGAGCGCGATTGGGATCAGCGTCAGGGCGAAACTCTGGGCGATCTGCCGCGGCGAAAATTGCCACTCCGTCACCGCGGCTATGATGATGCTCACCATCCAATAGGCTGACAGGAACAGGAGCCAAAACCCGAGCAGGCCGACGCTTCGTAGGGCTACCGGGCCGAGCTCGGCGACATCAGATAAACGCGCGATGATCGCGGATTCCGCCACCGACCATTCGGGAGTCGCAATCAGGCCGTCGTAAAGAACGCTCGACAGGAGCAGCAGCACGAATGCCATCATTGATGGCGAAATCAGCTCGCGACGGGCCAAGCCCGTGCCAAATCCTCGCAACCGAAATTGCGGTTTCGGCGGGGCCGTGCGTATGTCTGTTGGCGCAAAGCGCGCGAAAGTTCCGAATACAACGGTGAAGAGCTCGCCATGCCGCAGCCAGGCCTCGCTGCCGAACAGATACATTCCGGTCCAGGTCAGCGCGGAATAACCAAGCGCGAAGGAAGCTAGGTGTAACGGCACAGCAGGTGTCGGATAGACGAGTTCGATCCAGGAAAAGGTCAGCAGCAGGAGCACCGCGGGCCAGACACCGAGTGCCAGGGGATACGGTCTGCCGAGTGCGAGATTGCGGCCACAAACGCGCCTGTATACCATCTCAACGCCTTCGAAGACAGTTCGCCATGGATTGATGAGCGGCCAGATATTTCCGACGAACGCCGAAACATAGGCGAGGCCGACCCAGGCGATGATCCAGACCAGCGTGGGTGCGAGATTGCGGTAAGGATTTTGATCGCCGAAAAAACCCGCCACCAGCATCGCGGCGAACAGGACGAGAGCGATCAGCTTAAGCGGAACGCCCAACGCCGCGACGATTTTTCCGAGCGGATAGTCGAACAGATCGATGCGCGAATAGGCGCGTGCAGGCTGCGCGCGGCGTACAAACAGGCCGACCACCACGAAAGAGAACATGACCGCAGCCGCGCCGCCGAAAAGATACAGAGACAAGGGCAGGGGGAGATCGTAACGCTGGCCGAAACCGTGCGCGCCGGCCGGTGTGACGCCAATAAGCAGGGCCGCAGCCGCAGCCAGCCAGCATCGGGTCGTTATGGCGGTTCTGGTCACGGATAGACCTCGATACGAACAAGGAGAGCTTCCCCGTGAGAGTGGCCGCCGGTCCCAGACGACCCATGGACTTCCACCGGAAACCGCCCGGTGGCGTACGCGACGAATTCCATCACACCGACGGTGCCGGGCTCGATCTTCCTTTCAATGTCATAACCGTGCAGATGCAGGATGATTGATCGATCCGTGTGCCATCGCAGCTTGACGTCATCGCCCTGGTTGATCCGGATGACCTGCGTGCTCTCCATCACCCGCCCGCGCTCGATGTGGAAGTCGAATGTGAGCTCCGCGGCAAACGCCCCGGTGATGGTCGCTCCGGTTGCCCAGGCGAGCACCGTGCCCGGGAGATATGCACGAAAGAGTGTGCTGCAAGGCATCGCTGCAATTCCTCATCGCGGCGGGGTGGCCTGGATCTCCGAGATCCGATTGGCCATCCAGGCCTGGTCATAGGGCGACGGCAACAGAGCCGGGTCTGCGACGGCGGACCACATCAGTTGTCCGAATCTGTCGGAAAAGCCCGTGATCGGATTCCAGGCCGATGTCGGTCGTGCATCGACCCCGACCCGGAGCCAGCCGTTCCAGGGAAAGTCCTTCAGCTTGACCGTACGGAGGAAGATCGCGGCGTTGAGGCCCGTAAGGGAATCGAAAGCGATGTTCTCGATCCCGGCAGAGAACTCGATATTGAAATATTCGCGCTTGAGCGTGTAGCCGACGACGACGTGGCGACAGTCGCCGATGAGGGCTATCACCAGCGCCCGTTCCAGATTGATGCGATCGACCGGGTCGGTGAAATCGCCTGACTGAATCCGTTGCAGGTCAGCTTCCACGCGCTCCTTTGTGCCGACATCGATTGCGTCGTGCAGAACGAGATAGGCCTGGTACCATCCGCTCCTCGCCGCAGGCGGGACCAGCCAGCCGTTGATCACAGTCGTTGCCGAGGCAACGAGTTCGGGCAAGTTGATTTCCCTGATTTCAACGTCCCAGTCTGATTCCGGCGCCGCCTTCTCGGTGCCGAGCAGCCGTTTCGCGGCAGCGTCCGCTGCCTTCAGCTTCAGATCCCGGATTGTTGGAAAAGCCTCCGTGTCGGAGAGCAGGCGTCGCTTCGCCGTTTCGGCGAGATCGGCATGGTACAAGTAATCGCCGTGCAACGGTGTGATCGGATAGGGATGCAGGATCACATCCGGATTGTTCGAGCTGATCTTTCGCGCAACGGCATGCGCGGCTGCGCAAGCTGTCGCGTCCGCTTTCGCATATGACGATATTGGGTTGACGCGGATCGCCACCTGGGACCTAAGTGATTCCACACGGCTCAAATCCGCCACCGAATCTGAAAAGCGGCGCTCGTTTCCGAGATAGGCGTGGATCTTGGCTTGCAGTAGCAGGCTTCCGGCGGCATCCGGGGCGACGGTCTTAATCTCGATCTCATGCGGATAAAAAGACGGATAAACTGCCGATTCGTGGCCGCTTCGCGCCGGCCCGATTACGGCTAAAGCCGACAACAGAAGTCCAAACGTTATGCGGCTCTTCATGGGCATTCCCAACAAAACGAAGATTCGTATCGCGCGGGCGCGTACCACGATGCGCAATCATCCGCGCAAGGCCTTCATAACCCTTTCATCTCCGCGAGCATCCCTTGGCGAACCGCGGAAGATGATCTCGCCGCGATCGATCACATAGAGCCGGTCGGCGATACGGGACGCGGCGGCGAGATGCGATTCCGCCATCAGGATGGACACACCCATCGCCTTGATCTTCATGACGGCTTCCGTGAACCGATTGACCACGACCGGCGCGAGCCCCTCGAATGCCTCGTCGAGCAGGAGAAGGGACGGCGACAACATCATCGCGCGTGCGATCGCGACCATCTTGCGTTGACCGCCGCTTAGCTGCATACCTTGGCGTTGCAGCAGATCCCGAACTTCGGGAAAGACTGCGAAAGCCTGCGTCTGCGGGTCTGGACGCGCAGCCCCGTCCCGCCGGCGCGACACCTCATCCCCGAGCCAGCGGCTGATCATCAAATTGTCGTCGACGGACAGTTCCGGGAACACGCCGCAATCCTCCGGCGAATAGCCGATTCCGCGTTTGGCGCGTTCGTGCGGGGCAAGCCTGGTCAAATCTTCATCGGCAAACACGATCTGACCCGCCTGCAGCGCCAGGAAGCCCATAATGCTCTCGATCGTCGTGGTCTTGCCGGCGCCGTTACGGCCGACCAGGCACACGACCTCCTGCCTGTCCACGCGCAGCGAAACGCCGTTGAGGATGTGAGCGGGGCCGCGGTAGGTGTGGATCGCCTTGACCTCCAGCACGATCATTCCTTTCGCGAAAATGCATCCGGCCCGGAAGAGCCGAGAAGGATCATCGCAACATCGTCATTGTTTCTGATGGCGTCCGGCGTGCCCTGGACAAGGATCGCCCCCTGGTGCATCACCACAATTCGGTTGGAATACTTGAAGACGACGTCCATATCGTGCTCGATGATCGCGGCGGTGATGCCTTCGCCGCGCACGACCGAAGCGATGATGTCCATGATCTTGTCCTTCTCGCGCGTGCTCACCCCGCTGGTCGGCTCGTCGAGAAACAAGAGCTTCGGCCGCAGCGCGTAAGCAAGCGCCACATCTAAGAGTTTGCGTTCGCCTTGCGCGAGACCTCGCGCGGGCTCGTTGCGCTTGCTGGCGAGTCCGAACTGATCAAGAACCGTGTCAGCTTCGATAGTGACCTCGCGGTCGCGGTCGGCGAGCGCCGCCATGTTCCTTATCTTGCCGTCGCGCGCGAATATCGCCAGCGCCACGTTGTCGAAGGCCGTCAGATCGTCGAACAGGTTAACCAGCTGGAAGCTGCGCGCGATACCGGCTTTCACTCGCTCGATCACCGATGAATGGGTCACGTCGCGCCCCTTGAAGATGATTTTTCCGGAGTCGGGAGCGAGATGGGCGCTGATGACATTGCAAAGCGAAGTCTTTCCGGCTCCGTTGGGGCCGACCACGGAAATGAACTCGCCTTCCGCAATGGTCAGGTTGACATCATCGACCGCGTGCGTGTCGCCGAAATATTTCTTCAGGCTGACCGTCTCCAGGAGGGTCATTTCGTCGATCTCCCGAGCTTTGCAGCGAGCTGCGCAGCCGTTCCGACGATGCCGGCGGGTAGCGCCATCACCAGAATGACAAGCACCACGCCAAGCAGAAGCTGCCAATACTCGGTGCTGGCGATTGCGTAGGTCTTCAGGTAGTTGAACGCCATCGCGCCGACGATTGGACCGGTGAAAGAGCGGAATCCGCCCAGTACACTCATGAACACGATCTCGCCGGAGAATGGCCAATAGAGAATGTCGGGCGTGGTGAGACCGTTGAGCGGAACCCACAGAATCCCGGCAAGTCCCGTAAAGATCCCGGAAATCATGAAAGCAATCCAGCGATAGCGCCGCACCGAAATCCCGACAAACCGCGCGCGCGTTTCGTTGTCGCGGATCGCCTGCAGCGCCTTGCCGAACGGAGAATGCGCGATCACCCACATGATGGTCGTGGAGACGGCAAACAGCGCAAGTACGTAGTAATAATAGGCATAGATGAAACGCTGGAACGAGCCGGCCCCCTTGAAATCGACCAGGCCGCCGAGCAGCGTGAGACTGGCATAGGGTACGCGGATGCCGTCGGTGCCGCCCGTCACCCAGAAGAACTTGAAAGCAAGGCTCCAGAGGACCTGCGACAGCGCAAGCGTCAGGATGCCGAAGAAAATGCGTGTGTGCCGCACGCAGACGAATCCGAAAATCGCTGCAATGATCAGCGTGCCGAGCATCCCCCCGACGATGCACAGCTCCATGGAGTGCGCGCCGAGATCTCGCGTGATGAATGCCACCAGATAGGCGCCAGCGCCGAAATAGGCCGAATGCCCAAACGACAAAAGGCCGGTGTAGCCGAGCAGCAGATTGAACCCGAGTGCGGCAATCGCCATGATCAGACCGTAGGTCAGCAGAACCGTTTGATAGGGATCGACGATCTGCGGCAGGATCGCAAGGATCACGAGAACGAGTGCAGAGTCGATGGTGATCCGCCAAATCGAGGTGCCAGTGGCCGCCATCGTCATCGTCATGCCCTTCCAAACAAACCGGTGGGACGGACGAGCAGGACCGCGGCCGCAATCAGGTAGAGAACCGCGAGTTCAATCTCCGGGAAGAACTGGATGCCGGCGGTGCGCACGAAGCTCACAATCAACGCGCCGACGAGCGCTCCTTGCAAGCTCCCGAGCCCACCGATCACGACGACCACGAAGGCCAGGATAAGCACCTCGATGCCCAGGCCAAGGACCGCCGCCTGAGCCGGCACCACCACCGCCCCGCCGAGGCCGGCCATGAAGCAGCCGATGGCGAAGGCCTGGACATAGACGCGGCTGACATTGATGCCGAGCGCGGCAGCCATGCGCCGGTCCTGTGAGGTAGCGCGCAGTATGACGCCAAACTTGGTGCGATAGATAAATGCCCACAATCCGATCGCGGCAGCAATCCCGACTGCGACGACGAACAGATTGTAAGTGGGATACATGAGGCGACCAACCGGGATGCTGCCCATCCGATCCATGATCGTGCCGGCCGATAATGGCGTGCGGCCGAACACGAGCTTCATGACATCTTCGAGGATCAGGAGCAGACCGAATGTGACCAGCAGGTGATATTCCTCCGATCGTTGATAGAGCGGGCGCAGCAGGGTAGGCTCGATCAGGGCGCCGACGGCCGCGATGGCAATCGCACCGAGCGGGAGGAGGAGAAGCATTCCGGCCAGGCCGAGAGTTCCTTCCAGCGCGTGACCGACAGCACTGCCGACAATCCAGGCGGAAACGTAGGCGCCGAGCGCATAGAGCGCCCCATGCGCCAGATTGACAATGCGCATGACGCCGTAGATGAGACTTAGGCCCGCCGCGATCAGGAACAGGACTGCCGCGTAAAAGAAAGAGTTGAGAATCTGGATGACGAAGATCGTCACGGTTTTCTCTCCTCGTCCTTCGCGTCCCCGGTTCGCCCGGCCTTGCCAATTGTCCCGCCATTGCGCAGCTCGATGCGTCCGATTGCGGGATTGATCGTGTTCCCATCGAGAAAGATCGCCGCGAACAGCGTATAGACGCCGGACTGAAGGGTGGTCGGCAGCGACACCGCAAAGCGATTGTCCGGTTGCCGTACCAGGCCTCCGACGGCAGCTACTCGGCCGTCCTGGCCAATGATGACATAGTGCGATTCCGGCCGAATAGGCTGCAGCGTGCCGCGCAGCGTGTCGGGCTGCAGCGGCGCGCGGACGAGGCGATGGTCGCGTTGCTGCTTGACGGCGAATTCGGCGTCGGCGCTGACCAGCACGAGATCGCCTGCGCGCTCCATAGCGCGGATGAGCGCGTGTGCCGGATCGGCAAAGCCGTTGAACGTACCGAGTCCGACGGGATAGTTGAATTCCCGTACGACCTCGAAAACGAACGTGTCGGGCGACCAGGCCTTCAGCCGATAGGGTCCATTGGTCACCAGCAAATGATCCTTGGCTTCAACGAACTGGTCGAGAAGCTGCCAACGGGCCTTCGCCGCCTCAGGGCCGACCAGTAGCTCGAGCGCTGCCGGCCGGTAGCCGGTTTGTGCAAATTCCTTGATCAGCGCGCGCAATGCCTTCAATTGAGCTGGATCGCGGAGGAGGTCGAGCCATGGGAGGTGGCGCCGCTCAGCTTCGCTGCGCGAGAAGGCTGCGATGCCGCGCTCGACCGCAACCTCCATCAGCGCAAGCACGTGCCAGGGCACCGAACTCCAGGGCGGAGCGATGAGGGCATCCTCCTGCTCATCGAAAGTCAGATTATCGAGATAAACCTCGATGATCGGGCTGCGATAGGTGAAGGCCTGATCTGCAATCGTCCGCGCGGTTTCCTCCACCCGGACGAGCTTCACGCCGCGCAGCCGCTCGCGCATCAGCCGTGTCGCAGCGGCGATATCTGGATCGTAGGTCGCCGCATTCTGCCCGCCGGCGCTCCAGCGGAATGCCAACGCAAACGGATACAGCAAATCGGCCGGTTCCATCACCGAACCGTCGCTGAAATTCGAGGCCGACATGCGATACAGCACTTTGGCCATCGCGCCATGGCCCGGCCCAACCGGGGCAAATTTGCCGGTCATGGATTGTGGCATCAGCGCATCATCGGGAACGCGAACCGACCGCCGGATGCCGGATTCGTCCGTAGTGCGGATTTCAGCGCGATTCTGGACCCATCGGCTATTATAAGGAACAGGCAGGAAGGCGTTGTCGCCGACGGTCGACCACACCAGACGACCGGCCGCATCGGCGAAGCCAGCAATCGGATTCCAGGCTGCGGTCGGCCGCGGATCGATGCCAATTCGCAGCGAGCCATTCCAGAGGAAATCCTTGAGCTTGACCGTCCTGACAAAGACCGCCGAATTCAACCCGGACTGAGAATCCACGGAGATATTTTCGATGCCGTCGGAAAAGTCGTCAGTGTAGAATTCGCGCCGCAGCCGATAGCCGACTACGGCGCGCTCGCAACTGCCGAGCAATGCTGCCAGCAACTCGCGCTCGAGGTTGAGCTGTTCAGTGCGATCCCTGAACTCGTTATGGGTGAGGCGCTCAAAGGGCTCGTCGGCCTGTTCCCGGTCGCTCGCCTGGCTCAGGGCAGGGCGAAGTAGCTGGTAGGCCTGGAACCATCCTTCTTTGGTCCAGCGTGGCGCTGGCCAATCATTGAAGCCGATACCTGCGTCGGTGAGCAATGCGCTCACCGAAGTCTCATCGAGGCTCACATCCCAGTCGGTCGCCTGGACGGGGGCCTGCGGCGAGAGCAGAGACGTATCGGCGCCGGCGCGAAACGTCGGCACGGGCGCAGCGGTTGGCTGGCGCGTGGCCTTGCCCGGAGGCAGCCGATCTGCGTGGCCGAGATAGTCGGCGTGGTAGGGCGTGATCGGATACGGATGCATAACGACGTCAGGTGGCGCGCGCAGCGCCGCAGCGGCCTGTTCGATGGCGTGGCAGCGCGCCTCGCGGTTCTGAAGCCGCGACGACTGCGGATTGACGCTGACGGTGATCAGCGATTTGAGCGACTCGGCCGACTTGAGGTGCTCGGGAATCTGACCGGAAAAGCGTGGTGCAGTGCCCACATAAACATGCAGCGGATCGTTCTTGTTGATGAACTCGCGAGCCGCTCCTTCCGGATCGAGCGTCTCGATGCGGATTTCATGCGGGTAAAAGGAGGGAAAATAAGATACCGCGTGGTCGGCCCGCGCCGATGGCGGCGCAATAGCAACCGCACATGTCAGCCCCACCACCAAGCCGCCTAGTCGCGCCCGAGGTGAAGCTGCGTGCAGAGACATGTTCCGCTCCACCGCCAGCAGGATATCGCTGCGGCCGAAAAACGCGGATGTGGAGTTGCGGCCGCACCATCAAGACCACATCCCGAAGACGGCCATACCTTCGACAAAAGGCATGGTCGTCTCGATTGCGTTCAAGCGACCTGCGGCCAGGTCTCCTTGATCCAATTGTAGGTGGCCGTCGGATCGTTGTGACCACTACCCGGCTTCGGCCAGCGCGGAGGCGCTGTGATATTGCGGATCGGAATGGTGATCATCCGAGACGGATCCAGGATTTGGAACGGGTATTCAGCCACATTCTTGCTGAAGCCCGTCACCGCGTCCTTGTAGCCCTGGTGATTGTCCGGACGGATATACAGATCACCGGCTGCCGTCTCGAAATACATGCCTTCAAGCTGGTTGATGATCGCCTCTTCTTCCGGCCAGCCACCTGTAAGCTTGTTCGCCTTTTCGACTGCCGTCTTGTACATATAGAGCGTGTGATACGCACCATCCGATTGGAAGTTCGGATACTCGTTCCAACGCTTATAGTACTTCTCGACGAACCTCTGGTTAGCGGGCCAACGATTTCCCGGCGGGAAGGTGAAGTAATAGTTCGCATGCACGCCCGCGATCACGCCTTCCGGGTGATCCTTGCCGATTGCATGCGGCGCAACGCCAAAAGCGATCGTGCTCGCAAACTTCGCGCTGTTGAACATGCCGTAGCGCAAAGCCTGCTTATACATTGCCACGTAGTCGCCGCCCCAGACCGACGAAACGATCAGGTCGGGATTCGACGACATCGCCTTGGTGATGTGAGCGGTGAAGTCGGTGGTGCCGAGCTTCGGCCAGCCTTCCGAGACGACTTGGGTGCCGGGCACAAGCTTGCTGAACGCGATGTTGAAATGGTCGAAGGCATTGCGGCCATAGCTGTAGTCCGGATGAATGTGCGCGATCCGCTTTGCCTCAGGCCAGGTCTGCGCCGCCGCCAGCGCGCAAGTGACGCCGTCCGCTGACTGGATGTTGGTAATGCGGAACGCGAATTTCGGATTCGGCACCGCCTTGTCCCACAGAAAATCGGTGCAGCCATCGACAAAAATCGTCAGCGCGCCAAGCTCCTCGGCGACCGGGCCGAGCGCCGGCGTGTTGCCGCTCGATATGACACCGGTAAACAGGTCGATCTTTTCGGAGAGCTTCATGCGGCGAAGCTCTTTCACGTTGGCGTCTGTGCCGGCTGCCTCGTCGGCTGTGATCGTCTCGATCTTGCGCTTGCCGAGAATGCCGCCCTGGGCGTTGATTTCCTCAGCAGCCAGGAGGTGGCCCTTGAGTGAAGGCTCGCCGAGCACTGCTGCGGGGCCCGTCAAGAAGGTCATGTGACCGAACCTGAGAGGCGCGTCGGGAATTTTTCCCTTCGGCGCTGCCGGATTTTGCGCCGATGCAGGGGTCATGGCCGGTATTGCGGTTGCCGCCGCGGCGCCGCCGACCACAACGCCGAGTTGATTGAGAAAATTTCTGCGATCTACGTTTCTCTGCTCCATGGTTTATCCTCCTTTGTCGAGGACACAGATGATCTCGCCACGTTCAAGCTCCTAATGGGGGGCTCATTGCCGCATTTTAGGCCATTGTATCGCGTCAAACCACAGCTCATTGATGTATCTTTGACGTCCAATGCGTTCGGCGTCAGGGATTGCACCTCTCCAGCCCCGGCCGCTCCATCGCCACCACATGCCAGGTGGCGCTGGGGCGGCGAACCTTGTCAGCCGCGCTACGACGGCGCGCGACGTCCTGGTCGGGGCGCCGTCCGCTGAACTGAAGTGGCGCAATCTTGGTGACGTTTTGCGTATCCCAGCTCGCCGCACTGCAGCATTTCTCGCAATCCGACCGTCCCAGCCTCGCGCCCTTTGACGATCAGGGCTATCCTTTCTCTCTGATCGTACTTTCGGCGAGCCGCATGAAGCTTGGCCCCCCAGGTGGCGGCTCCCGGGTGCAAGGAAACGAGCCGCACAGCTTTCGTCGGGATCAAATGACGCATAGCGGCCAAAAGGGTTTCGGCATGACCAAGCACGGCCGATCGGGGCACGCGACCCGATCGCCGCGCTTTCGCTTCCTGCAGAAGCTCGAGGCACAGAAGAACGATCGCAAGGACCGCTCTCGGATCGAGGACCCGAAGCAGTCCGTCGAAGACCTATTCCATCCCCGGCAGCCAACACGGGCCTGACGAGCTATCCTTATCAGCTCCGGGGTAGGCACATCGCGGGCGCGTCGATGACCTTGATACCAAACACGACCGCCGGAGGTCACGGGAGCGAACCTTTCACCGTCCAAGAGGACCAGCACGTGCAAGTCTGAGGCCTTCTTCGCAAGCGGGAGCAGATCCTCAGGCTCCCGCGACGAATAGAAGGGAAGCTCGGCGAGCAGGTTGGCCTATTCGCTTTCGCCATCCCAGAGAGTTGCCTATTTCCCGGGAGCGATCTTCCTAAGCAACAAGGCGAGGGCGCATCCTCCAAACAGGTCTGTTATCATGTAGGACGACCGGAAAAACCAGCAGAACCAGCCCGGCACCTTCGAGAAGGCAAGTCGAGGTGGATACAGCGAACGAGTCAATAGCCCGGATCGAAGCGATCATCGGGCGCAAAGTCAGACGCGATATCGGCCAGATGACCGAGTGGGCAAAAGGCAATCTTGCCCGCGCTGCAGAGGCCGTCATAAACACGCCCGACGCGCATGTCGGCATCGTTACCGGCTTCTATATCCAGCACGCGGAGCCGCCTTCTCCGGAAACGGATGGGCTCGGCGGGATGGCCCATCTGGCCGCGGGCCTCGCAAATGCGGGCATCCAGGTAACGGTCATCACCGATGCGCCGTGTGCAAAGGCGGTTTGGGCCGTGGTCGATGCGCTGCCGATGCCCGTCAATCTTGAGGTCGTGTCAACGACGGAGGATTCGGTTCTCCGCCTGTGGCAGTACCTGGAAACAGGCGGCCGGCCCATCACTCACTTGATCGCAATTGAGCGGGTTTCTCCGGGCTCGGATGGAAAGCCTCACCGGGAGCACGGATGGGATATGTCGCGCGAAACGGCACCGCTCCATCTTCTCTTTAGCGACCCCGCCGCGAAGCGCCGCTGGTATACGATCGGCATCGGAGACGGCGGCAATGAAATCGGGATGGGATCCCTGCCCAAGGAAATCATCGAAAGCGGAATTCCGAACGGCGAGGTGATCGCAGCAACGACCCAGGTCGATTCGCTCATCGTCGCCGGCGTGTCTAACTGGGGAGCTTATGGGCTCGTTGCTGCAATGGCCTGCACAAAGCCGGCGTTGCGGGACGCTCTTCTGCGTTATTTCAATCGTTCTATGGATCACCGGTTCCTGTCGGCGGCGGTGGAAGCCGGGCAGGCGGTCGACGACAGCAGGCTCGATCATCCCGGGCGACCGCAGATGAGTGTCGACGGCATACCCTGGGAACAGCACGCGGCTCTTCTTGAGGAGATCTCCGCCGTAGTCTCGTCGCAAGCGCGCTGATCACCTTGAAACTGACCGGCCATTCTGGGAATAGTTGAGCTTTGAAGACGTTGAACGTGCTGTTAAACTACTCTGTGGATCGAGCGTGCTACGCCCGAGGAGATGGAGGAGGCTTGTCGCAAGGGCGATCTCATTCCGCCGCTGACGATGTTCAAGGCGGTTCGCATGCAAATGGATGAGTTCGGTTTGACACCAGATCATTGCGTGCCCGAACTCTTGACGCCTGTCGAAAAACGGTCGTCCGTGCCCGGGTCGGCCTCACCAGCTGTGCGTCATCATAAGTATCGGCTTCGCGGGCATCGTTTCTCCAGGGACGTTAGGCTGGCGGGGTGATCCGACCGCCGACTGGACCACCTCGGGCCTAGGAATCCAGCTGACGCAGCCGCAGTCGCCACGGTCCAGCTGGATGTGCCGCTTGTCGTCACCGCACCCGTAGCATCGAGCCAGCCGACGGCACAAAGCAGGTCGCAATGGGCCCAGTCTAAGATCTCAAAGGAGCCCCGACGATGTCGACATGCAACATTCTCATCCTAGGCGCCTCATACGGTTCGTTGCTCGCGTCGAAGATTCTGTTCGGCGGGCATTCGGTTAAACTTGTCTGCCTTCCGGCCGAGGCAGATCTGATCAACTCCGAAGGGCTTCGTGTTCGGATTCCGATCCGCGGCCGGAGCGCATCCGTCGAGCTCGATTCACGCAAGCTGCCTGGCCGAGTGTCGGCAGCGGGAGCGACGGGCGTCGACCCGCGGGAATATGACCTCATCGGACTTGCGATGCAGGAGCCCCAATACGGATCGCCCGGAGTGCGCGAGCTTATGAACGCTGTGGCGACATCGCGGGTGCCGTGCATGTCGATCATGAACATGCCACCGCTTCCCTATATGAGGCGCGTTCCCGGGATAGATTCCGAACTGCTTAAGCCCGCTTATACGTCGCCGGAAGTGTGGAAGGAATTCGACCCCGCTACCCTGACGCTCTGCAGTCCCGATCCCCAGGCAATAAGGCCGCCGGACGAAAAGGCCAACGTACTGCAGGTGACCCTGCCGACGAACTTCAAAGTCGCCCGTTTCGATGTCGAGAAGGGGAACGAGATCGTGCGGCGGTTGGAAAAGGAGATCGATGCTGCGCGCTTCGATGCCCCCGAGGGCAGGATACAATTGCCGGTGAAGTTGCGGTTCTATGACTCGATCTTCGTACCCTTGGCCAAGTGGGCCATGCTGATGGCCGGGAACTACCGGTGCATCACCGAGGACGGGATGCGGACCGCCCGGGAGGCCGTTCATTCCGATCTGGAAGCGTCGCGCTCCATCTACGACTTCGTGCTCGACGTTTGCGTCAAGATTGGTGCCTCGCGTGACGAATTGGTGCCTTTCGAAAAGTACGCAGCGGCGGCAGAGAGCCTGTCGCGTCCAGCATCCGCAGCCCGCGCCCTGAACAACGGTGCCCCGAATATCGAGCGCGCGGACAAGCTCGTTCAGCTTGCTGCGAAGCAGAAGGGCATGCGCCACGCCGCTCTTGATGAGATCGTGGCATTGGTCGATCGAAGGCTGGAAGCCAATCGGAAGGTGAAACCCACGGCGGCATAGTCAGGTAATCCATCGTGCCGGCCTCGCCCAGACTAGTGATGGACTCCTTCATGCGGAAGACTGAAGAAGATATCGCGGGTTCGGTTGGTGTGGGGAAAGGCGGTAGCGCTCCCCCGCTACTTATTCTGCGATTTCCTACGATGCTCTACGAGTTTTCCCGCTCGGTTACCATTTCCTGCCGCCGCTTCTTAAGACGGTAACCTTTAAACCGCTACGAGTGCCTGTATTTGTGTTGGCCGCCGCTGGCGCAAATCTGCCGCACGCAGCCGATCTTTGCGAGCATTCTCGGCAAGAGTGATAAGTTCGAGTGCAGCCGGAGCTAAGACGGGGAGGGCACTATTGGCCTTTCCATGTTGTCAAACGCCCAAACAACAAGGATCCTCAGCCTTGAAATAAGACCGAATTGTTGGCCAAAAGCGGAGCTTGGCCACTGGAGAACGGCAAGCAGGACCCTCAGTAAACGAGTCCGGCGGACATGAATGCGGAAAAGCGCCAGCCGCAAACCCGTGGTTACCCGGACACGCACTCCGTCAGCGGCAACGTCAAAACGACTCGTAAGGACGAATCCAAGATTTCGACACGCCATTCTGTCCAGTCCTCGACCATATATGCATTCTCTCTGAGCACTGCCGCTCGCTTTGAGGCGTAGGCTTTCACTTGCTCGAAATTGTCGAGTTCAACTCCGCCTTCATCAACGAGAGTTCGTCCCTCGCCGGTGAAATTGAAGAAATATCGCGTTGCCTTCATTGCTTGCTCCGTGAAATCTGAGCGTGCGCGAACTAGTGGCGTGCGATGTCGTGTCTCGGCGAAATTCTTGTTCTCGATCTGGCGCAATGCGTGGATCGCCATCTCCTAATCGATTTCCTGCATGGCCCCATCACGCGCTGGTGGGTTAAGGGTCGTTCCGAAAACAGTGACGAAGTTGAGGACTTCGCGCCTTCGATGGCTTCATGCCCTCAACAGATCAACCAGTGTGAGAGTAACGACTTCCGTGGCCTTGAACAGGTCCGGCAAAGGCAACCGCTCGTCGGCGCGGTGGGCGTTAGCCTCCTCGATGGTGCGTGGGCCCGCACCGAACAGCACGATCGGAACCCCCGCCGCTGCATAGTGGCGGGCGTCAGTATAGAGCGGAACACCCTTGGACGAAACTGGCTCGCCAATGACGTCGCTTGCATGGCCGCACAACATTTGTGCCAACCGGGCGGTGCCCGGGAGAGGCCTTAGGGGTTCGGCCAAGACAATGCGCCTGACCTCGACATGCGCTTGCGGGTACGCAAGAGCCGCTTTGGCAATCAAGTCCCGAAGTTCCTGTTCGACGGCGCCTGGATCCTCTTCCGGAATCATGCGCCGGTCGAGCCGGAAAGTAATGCGGTCGGGCACGACATTCGTGTTGATGCCACCGCTGATGAGACCCACGGTCAGCTGCGGCGAGCCGATCCCCGGGATTGCTGAGATGCGGTCGCGCAGCGAGCGTCGCCACTCATAGAGCTGCGCGAGCACGTGATTGGCTGCTTCGAGAGCATCAACCCCCGTGTATGGCACCGCGGCATGGGCCGACCGCCCGTGGACTGTCGCTTCGAGATGAAGGCAGCCGTTATGGGCGGTCACGACGGCATAGGAAAAGCCGGCGGCAAATGCATAGTCCGGCTTCGTCAATCCCTGGTCCAGGAGCCACTTCGGGCCGATCTCGCCGCCGGCCTCCTCATCGTAAGTGAAGTGGAGTTCGACCGTCCCGGCAAGCGGCGCCCCTGAGATCTCAAGCGCTCGCAGCGCGAAAGCGTAGGTAGCGAAGTCGGATTTTGAGACGGCCGCTCCGCGACCATACATCCAGCCTTCCATCACGGTGGCGCCATACGGGTCCCTGGTCCAGCCTTCGCCGGGAGGCACGACGTCGCCGTGGGCGTTGAGCGCTACAATGGGTCCGTCGCCAAAGCGCCTGCGCACGATCAAGTTGGTGACACTGATCATACCGTTGCTTCGCACCAGGGTCTCAGGGACCCTATGACGCTCGACCAGGAACCCCAGTTCCTCCAGAAGCTCTGCAGCGCGCTCTGCATGACGTGCGCAATCACCGGGAGGATTGTCGGACGGTACCTTGACGAGCTCGGCGAGGAATCTCGTCTGCGCTTGACGCTGGCTCTCGAGGTACGTGCGAATGTTGCTGCGAAGGCTCTCGTTCGCGGCGAGTCCGATCCTTGTCATCGCAGGTCTCCGTCTTGGTGGGCGGCGCTGGCCGGCTCAAGATGTCGCAGGAAATCAAGGGTCACGCGCAGAGCAACATCTGCATCTTCGACCGTGATCGATTCAGCCGGGTTGTGACTGATGCCGCCCCTGCAGCGCACGAATACCATTCCGATCGGACACAGGGCAGTCATTGCGAGCCCGTCATGACCGGCTCCGCTCGGTAGCCGCAGAACCTTGATCCCGGCCCGGGTGATTGAGGCTGCGAGTTGCTCAATCAGCCAGGGCGCGCAGGTAGCCGCAGCCGCTTCATAGGTCTGCTTCATTTCAAGTGCCACGCCTCGGCGAACCGCAATTGCCCTTAGCTCGCGTTCGAGATCATGGGTTGCTGTCACGCGGTCCGCGTCGGCAGGAGCCCTGATATCCATTGTGAAGCAAGCCCGCTCGGGAATGACGTTCACGGCACTGGGTTGGACTTCGATCCGACCGACGGTTGCAACCAAATTTGGAGTCCCAGCCGCGCGCCGCTCGATGGCGAGAATCATCTCAGATGCGGCGGCAAGCGCATCCTTGCGCAGGCCCATCGGCACGGTACCGGCATGACCAGCGTGCCCCCCGACGTCGATTTCAAACCGACCTGCACCGTTGATCGCCGTGACCACTCCGACCGGCAGTTCCTCGCTCTCCAGCACGGGGCCCTGCTCGATGTGGATCTCCACGTAGACGAGCACGTCGTCTCTGCGGCGTGGGATCGAGGGAATATCGAACGGATTGCAGCCAAAGTGCTGAAGGGCCACTCGCACGCTGATGCCTTGCTCATCCTCAGCGTCCAGTTCGGCCGGATCGAGGGTACCGGCCACGGTGCGAGAGCCGGTGAGCGCCACCGGAAAGCGCACACCCTCTTCATTGCCGAAGGCGATCACCTCGATGGGGAACGGCAGACGCTCGCCCGCGCGATTGAGCTCCGCCACAGCCGCGATGGCGACGAGCACACCGAGATTGCCGTCATATTTGCCGGCGTTGCGGACAGTATCTATGTGTGAGCCCAATAGCAGCGCCGGCTTGTCGGGGACCTGGCCATCGTACCGACCAACGACGTTACCAACGGCATCGATCATGGTCGTCATGCCGGCCTCGGACATCCAGGCCATGACCTGCAGGGCGGCGGCCTTGTACTCCGGAGAGAGATAGAGCCGAGTGAGCGCATTCGCTTCGCTTGAGAATTCGGCGAGTTCATCGAGCCTCCTCATGAGCGCCCCTCCGGGCGTAAGGCCATCTCGTTCGCCTCTGAATGCTCCAGATCCGGTCCTCTTCATGCTCATGCCATCCCTCGAGAGCCGCATTGCGCGGATTTTCACAATGATTATCGATGCCCTGCCGATGTCTTCGCCGCCGCATTGGTGATCAAGACGGCGCGAAAATCATTGACGTTGGTGAGCGTCGGGCCGGTCACGATCTGATCGTCAAGCGCCTCGAAGAAGCCATGGCCGTCGTTATTGGCAAGGCTCGCCTTGGGATCGATGCCCTTGGCGCGGGCGCGGGCGAGCGTATGCGGCGTAACAAGCGCGCCCGCGATCTCCTCGGCGCCGTCGACGCCGTCAGTGTCGCCCGCAATCGCAAACACGCCGGGTAAGCCGTCGAGCGCGATCGCGAGCGAAAGTAGGAATTCGACGTTGCGGCCGCCGCGCCCGCTTCCTCGTATCGTGACGGTGGTTTCGCCCCCGGAAAGCAAGGCGCACGGCGAGGCCGCAGGCTGCCCGTAACCGACAACTTGGCGCGCGATTCCAGCCATGACTTTGCCGACCTCGCGTGCCTCCCCCTCGATCGCATTACCGAGAATGAGGGGCGTGAACCCGGCTGAGCTGGCAATCTCCGCGGCAGCCTCCAATGAGTGTTGCGGCGTCGCAATCATGACCGTCTTGGCGCCAGCAAGCCGCGGGTCATGAGGCTTCGGCGTCTCGTCGCCGCGGCCGAGAGATGCGTAACCGCCGCGCGTGGCTCATCAATGTGGTATTTGCGCAGGACGGAAAGCGCATCGGAGAACGTCGTCGGATCCGGCACGGTTGGACCCGAGGCGATGACGGATGGATCATCTCCTGGTACGTCGGAGATAAGCAATGTCACGACCCGTGCTGGGTGTGCGGCGGCGGCGAGCCGGCCGCCCTTGATCGCCGAAAGGTGCTTGCGCACGCAATTCATCTCGTCGATCGAGGCGCCCGAACGCAGCAGGGCGCTGTTGATAGCCTGCTTGTCCTCGAGCGTGAGCCCGGGAGCAGGGAGGGCCAACAGCGCCGAGCCGCCGCCCGAGATGAGCGCAAGCACAACATCGTCCTTGGTGAGACCCGAGACGAGGTCGAGAATGCGCCGCGCGGCGTGCTCGCCCTTGGCATCAGGAACGGGGTGAGCGGCTTCGACGATCTCGATCCGCCGGCATGGCACAGCGTGCCCATAGCGGGCCACAGCCAGTCCCTCGATCGGCCCTGACCAGAGGTCCTCCACGGCCTTCGCCATCGCAGCCGATGCCTTGCCGGCCCCGACCACAATGGTGCGGCCCTTCGGCTTTGGCGGCAGGTGCGGCGAGATCGTGTGCTCCGGTAGTGCGACCTTGATCGCAGCGTCGAACATCGCCCGCAATAGGTCGCATGGCGGCATGAGTGCAACGCTGCTGGCGGCCGCATTCATAGGATCGGCAACTCCGGCAGCGGCTCGCCAAACCACTGACGCGACAAGCGGTCAAGGTCTCCGTTGAGCTTTCTCTGGAATACGAAGACGTTCACCCAATTGAGAAGCTCGGGTGCGCCGCGCCGCAGGCCGATGCCCGCGGGCGATTGCTTGATACGGAATTTCGCCTCGATCCTTTTCTGCGGATTCTGCTTCAGCAGGGCGGCCACCACGACATTGCCAGTTGCGATCAAATCGGCTTTGCCGGACAGAAACGCGGAGATGGTCGCATCGTTATCGTCGAAGCGCACGATCTCCGCGCTTTGCGGCGCGATCTTTGTGAGGTCGCGATCCTCGATCGTATCGCGGGTCACTGCGGTCTTTTTTCCTTGCAGATCGGCAGGATCTTTCACGACAAGCTCATGCGCGCCAAACACGCCGGAGAAGAACGGCGCGTATGGCGTCGAGAAGGCAATTGTCTTGGCCCGGTCAGGAGAGATGCCCAGATTGGCGATGACCAGATCGACCCTTTCGGTCAGCAATGCGGGAATGCGGTTGACGCTGGTGACCGGGACCAACTGCAAGCGCACGCCGAGGTCGGTGGCGACAAGTCTTGCGACATCCACGTCGTAACCCTCGACCTGACCGTTCTGGATCGAGCCGAAGGGCGGCAGGTCCTGCGGCACGGCGATCCTGACAAGACCGGTCTCGATAATGCGGTCGAGATCGTCAGCCAGCGCCGGTCCTGGCATCCAGCAAAGAACCGACATGAACGCGCCCAGCAAACCGGCTAACCGAACTTTGTTCATTGCGTGCATGTTCGCCTCCGAGACAATTGCCGCCATCCAATCGTAAGCTGCGCGGCTCAATCGCTCCCCTTGATCGTCGACACGAGGTCCCGCCCCATCAGTGTGGTCAGTCGTCAGGCCGTCGCAGGCTTGATGACCTCGGCTGGTGCAGCCAGCACCTCTTCGGTCGACACCCTGATCTCGCCGTCGAGCACACGCTTTGCCTGCCGGCGATCAATGTCGCCCTCCCAGGCCGCAATCACGACCGTCGCAACGCAATTGCCGATCAGGTTCGAGAGCGCACGCGCCATGCCCATGAACCAGTCGACCGAGAGTACGAGCACAAGCCCGATCGCCGGAATGACCGGAATGGCCGAGAGCGTCGCCGCCAGTACGACGATGGCGGAACCCGGCACTCCGTGGGCCCCCTTGGACGTGAGCAGGGAGACGCCCAGGATCAACAGAAGATCGGTGATCGAAAGCGGGGTATTCGTCGCCTGCGCAATGAAGACCGCTGCCAGCGTGAGATAGATCGAAAACCCGTCGAGATTGAACGAGTAACCTGTCGGAATGACGAGACCGACGGTCGAGTCCTTGATTCCGAGTGCCTCCAATTTGCGCATGACCTGCGGCAGCACGCTGTCAGATGACGCCGTGCCGAGCACGATCATCAACTCCTCTCGCAAATAGCGGAGAAATTTGAAGATGCTGAGACCGACGAGCTGCATGATCAGGCCAAGGACGACGACCACGAAGATCGTCACTGTGACGTAGAAAAGCAGGACCAGATAACCGAGCTGCTTGAGCGATCCGATGCCGTACTTGCCCACCGTGAATGCGATCGCGCCGAGAACACCCAGGGGCGCGAGCTTCACGATGAAGCCAATGACCTTGAAGAGGACACGGGTGATACGCTCGATCGAGTGGGCCAGAGGCTCGCCATATTCGCCCAGCAAGGCCAGACCTGCCCCGAACATGATCGAGATCACGAGCACTTGTAAGATGTCGCCTTTGGAGAAGGCGTCCACCACAGTGGTCGGAATGATCCGGAGCAGGAAATCGATCGTGCCCGTGACCTGGCCGACATGTTGCGTATAGGAGGCCATGGCCTTCGGATCGAGCGAGCTCGGATCGATATTCATGCCGACGCCGGGCTCGAGCGCATAGGCCAGCAGGATGCCGAGACAGAGCGCGATCGTCGTGACAACCTCGAAGTACAGGATGGCCTTGATGCCGACGCGCCCGACCTTCCTCAAGTCGCCGGCGCCCACGATTCCCTGGACCACCACGCCGAACACCAGCGGGGCGATGACCATCTTGATGAGCTTGATAAAGCCGTCGCCGAGCGGTTTCAGCGAAACCGCGAAGTCCGGCCACGCGATCCCGAGAACGATCCCGAGAACGAGCGCGACGACGACTTGACCGAATAGCGATTTGAAGAATGACATCTTGGCTCCTCCCGTCCGCCTTTGTCCGATGGCGTCCATCACGCTACTGTGGCTTGTCAGTTCCTTAGCCGGTGCCGATCTCGTGGTTCGCCATGATCTCCAGCGCGCGCACCATGGCTGAATGATCCCACGCCGAGCCGCCATGGGCCGTGCAGGTATTGAACAGCTCCTGGCATGTCGCCGTGTTCGGCAGGCTGAGCTTCAGTGCCTTGGCGCCCTGTAGCGCGAGGTTCAGGTCCTTCTGATGCAATTCGATGCGAAAGCCCGGGTCGAATCGCCGCTGGAGCATGCGTTCGCCGTGCACCTCGAGAATTCGCGAGGCAGCGAAGCCGCCCATGAGCGCCTCGCGCACATTCGCCGGATTGGCGCCCGCTTTGGCAGCGAACAACAACGCTTCGCCGACGGCCTCGATCGTGAGCGCGACAATGATCTGGTTCGCGACTTTCGTCGTCTGGCCGTCGCCGTTGCCGCCAACGAGCGTGATATTTTTCCCCACGAGCTCGAACAGCGGCTTCACCCGCTCGAATGTGGTCGGAGATCCTCCAACCATGATCGTCAGTGATGCCGCTTTGGCGCCAACTTCACCGCCGGAAACTGGCGCATCCAGATAGTCGCAGCCAAGCGCTTGTATCTTTTCGGCGAAACGCTTCGTCTCGAGCGGCGAGATCGAGCTCATATCGACGACGATCTTGCCCTTTGAGAGGCCTTCCGCCACGCCGCCCTTGCCGAAGAGCACGGCTTCGACGTCCGGCGTGTCCGGAACCATGGTGATGATCACATCGACCTTTCGGGCGACCTCTGCGGCCGATGCGCAGGCGGTGCCGCCGGCTGCGATGAGATCGTCTGGCACCTTTGTACGAGTGTTGAGAAATAGGTCATGACCGCCCTTGATGAGGTGCCCGGCCATTGGCGCGCCCATGATCCCGAGACCGATAAAACCCACCTTCATGTGCTGACTCCTTGTTGCGGAACATCGGATTCACGTCGCAGATAAGCCGCCGCCCAGCCGAGACCGGCCGAAGCCGTGGTCTTCGGCCTGTACTCGCAGCCGATCCAGCCCATGTATCCATCGCGGTCGAGTTGATCGAAGAGGAAGGGGTAGTTGATCTCTCCCGTTCCGGGCTCGTTGCGTCCGGGGTTATCAGCAACCTGAATGTGGGCGATGCGATCTTTCAGGCGTCGGAATGTGGCGGCGAGT
Organism: Bradyrhizobium genosp. SA-3; assembly: GCF_004212635.1. Taxonomy (GTDB): domain Bacteria; phylum Pseudomonadota; class Alphaproteobacteria; order Rhizobiales; family Xanthobacteraceae; genus Bradyrhizobium. The sequence continues at coordinate 59,183 of NZ_PSRT01000031.1, forward strand.
TCGCCACTCATTCGCTGCTGGTGGTACAGGTCGTATTGGACGAATACGTTCCTCGACCCGACCTCATCGATGAGCGCAACCGCCTGGTCTGCATAGTTCAGCCAAAAGCCCGGAATGTCCTTATCATTGATCGGCTCGATCAGCAGACGAATGCCGGCCGCTTCCAGCTTGTCCGCCGCGAATTTCAAGTTTTCCACGAGGGTCGCGTGTACGCGATCGGGATCGGCGCCAGGCGGTGCGATCCCGGTCAGGCAATTCACCTGCGGACAGGCAAGCGCCGTCGCATATTCGATCGCGCGGCCGACGCCCTCCTGGAATTCGCCGGTGCGATCAGGCAGGCAGGCAATGCCGCGCTCGCCGGCCTCCCAGTTGCCGGCCGGCAGGTTGTGCAGCACTTGTTTGAGCACATTTTGCTGAAGTTTTTCCGCGATCTGCTCTTTGGGGTACGCGTAAGGAAACAGGAATTCGACGGCCGCAAAGCCGTCAGCGCGAGCGGCGGCGAAGCGATCCAAGAACGGATACTCATTGTAGAGCATCGTGAGATTAGCCGCGAATTTGGGCATGGAGTCCTCGCCTGTTTGTTCAGTCCAACAATGCGATTGCCGTGGGAGCGTCCGCCTTGTCTTTGGCCAATTCCTCGAACTCGGTAATTGCATTGATTTCCGTACCCATGGAGACGTTTGTGATGCGTTCGAGGATGAATTCCACCACAACCGGAACCTTGCATTCCTCCATCCATTCCTTTGCTTGATCAAAGGCGGGCTGAATTTGCTCTGGGCGGAAAACTCGGATCGCCTTGCAGCCGAGGCCGTGGGCGACTGCGACATGATCGACACCGTAGCCGTTGACCTCAGGCGAGTTGATGTTCTCGAACGACAGCTGCACACAGTGGTCCATATTGAAACCGCGCTGCGATTGTCGGATCAGGCCGAGGTACGAGTTGTTCACCACGACATGCAGATAGGGCAGCTTGAAATGGGCGCCAACCGCCAGCTCCTCCATCATGAATTGGAAGTCGTAATCGCCGGAGATCGCGACAATGCTTCGATCTGGATCGGCCGCTCGCACGCCTAGCGCTGCCGGAATGGTCCAGCCGAGAGGGCCTGCCTGACCGCAATTGATCCAATGGCGCGGGTGATAGACGTGCAGGAATTGCGCGGCAGCGATCTGGGAGAGGCCAATCGTGCTGACATAGCAGGTGTTCCGGCCGAATGCCTTGTTCATCTCCTCATAGACGCGTTGCGGCTTGAGGGGCACGTCGTCAAAATGCGTGCGGCGCAGCATCGTGCGCTTGCGCTCCCGGCACTCTGCGACCCAATTCGTCCGATCCTTGAGCTTGCCGGACGCCTTCCACTCGCGGGCGATCGCGACGAACAGCTCGAGCGCTGCTTTTGCATCCGACACGATGCCGTAATCGGGTGCGAAGACGCGGCCGATCTGGGTGGGTTCGATGTCAACGTGCACAAACGTGCGGCCCTCGGTATAGACACCGATTGAGCCGGTGTGCCGATTGGCCCAGCGATTGCCGATGCCGAGAACGAAATCTGAGGCAAGTAGCGTCGCGTTCCCGTACTGATGTGCAGTCTGTAGACCGACCATGCCGACCATCAGCGCATGGTCGTCCGGAATCGAACCCCAGCCCATGAGAGTTGGGACGACCGGGATACCCGTGATCTCGGCGAATTCGACGAGCAGCGAGCAAGCGTCCGCATTGACGATGCCGCCGCCCGCAACAATGAGCGGTCGCTCCGATGCGTTCAGCATCGTCAGTGCTTTTTCGATCTGTGCGCGCGTGGCCTTCGGCTGATAGATTGGCAGTGGCTCGTACGTTTCGATGTCGAATTCCACCTCGCCCATCTGCACGTCGAAGGGAAGATCAATCAGCACAGGCCCGGGGCGGCCAGAGCGCATCAGGTGAAATGCCTGTTGGAAAGCCCGTGGCACAAGCGCAGGCTCCCGCACCGTGACCGCCCATTTTGTCACCGGCTTGGCGATCGACTCGATGTCTACCGCCTGAAAGTCCTCTTTGTGGAGGCGGGCGCGCGGCGCCTGTCCGGTGATGCACAGGATTGGGATGGAGTCCGCCCACGCGGAGTAGAGACCGGTGATCATATCGGTTCCAGCTGGACCCGAGGTGCCGATGCATACTCCGATGTTACCGGGCCTTGCCCGCGTGTAGCCCTCGGCCATGTGCGAGGCACCTTCGACATGCCGGGCGAGAAAGTGTTTGATCTCGTTGCGAGGGCGTAGGGCGGCGTAAAGCGGATTGATAGCAGCCCCGGGTACGCCGAAGGCGCATCGGACGCCTTCCTTCTCCATGACGCACACCGCCGCTGCTGCCGCGGTCATCTTCGGCATCATTTCCTCCCGTTATTCGCCTCCCGTTGTTCTGGTTATGGCTGGGGCGCGACCGCGAGCATGGCACTTGACTATCAAGTCGTCTAATATATTGTTCGAATAAATCTATATGTGTGACATATCGTTTCTGAGGTCGAAGTGGAGCTTCGCCACCTTCGCTATTTCCTCGTCGTCGCCGAGGAGTTGAGTTTTACGGCAGCGGCCACTCGGTTGCGGATCTCGCAGCCCCCGCTCAGTCAGCAGATCCAAGATCTCGAAACTGAGTTGAAGACAGCGCTCTTTCTGCGCACCAGCCGCAAGGTCGAGCTGACGCCGGCCGGGGTTGCGTTCCTTGACCACGTACGATCGATATTGGGCCAGGTCGGGCAGGCCGTCGAACAGACCCAAGCGATCGGCTCGGGCAAGAGCGGCAAGCTTGACATCGGCGCCACCGGCTCCGTGCTGCTGGGCCCGCTCACCTCAATCATCGCCGCCTATAGCAGGCAACATCCCGAAGTAATGGTGCGGCTGCATGAGATGGCGCCGCTCGCGCAACTCGAGTCCCTGCATGCCCGAAAGACCGACATCAGCTTTCTTCGAAGCCCGACGGAGGATCCCGAGCTCGTCACCGAAGTCGCCTGGCGGGAGCAGGTTTGGGTCGCTCTTCCAAGATGTCACCCTCTATCCAGGCGCGATCGCTTGCGTCTCGCAGATCTGCGCAATGACGACCACGTGTTTCTTCGTCTCGAGGATTCGCGATTTGCTCAGTACCTTCGCGACTGCTGTGTCGACGCGGGATTCATCCCGCGCATAAGCCAGCAAGTGGTCGAGGCCTATTCGTTGACAAGTCTTGTCGCCGGCGGTCTGGGTGTGGCGCTGGTCCCGGAGAGCGTTCGCCACCTTTCGCGACGAGGTGTCATTTATCGCCCCCTCTGTGAGCCCGCGCCGGTGGCTGACGTGAAGATGGTCTTCCGGCCCGACGGCAATCCTGTTGTGGCAAGATTTGTCGAGCTCGCGCGCGAGCTGCTGCTAGCAGCCCCATCACTTGAGACGGTCGTAGCCCGGGACGCAAGGATTCGGGCGAACAGGAATGGTAGTGGCGACCCGCCACGTACCGGTAAGCACGAACAGGGCGTTGTTCGGGAAAAGCGACGTCGCAGTCGAGCACGAGTTAGCGAGTAGCGCGAATTTGCCCGCCTTTCTACGATTTGCCGAACAGCGCGCTTGCAATGCTCTCCTTCATGTGGAGGATTGGAGAAGATATCGCAGGTTCGGTTGGTGTGGGGAAAAGCGGTAGCCCTCCCGAGCTACCAAGGGCCGCGATCAAAAATTCGACGCTTGTCGCCAGCTAAAATTCACCTCCGTGAATGATCCTCAATTTGAGTATAGCGCCACTGATGCACGTTGCGCGGGAGTAATGTGCAAGCAGGTTCTCGTGTGCACGACGTCTGCGCTGAGAATCCGAAAGCCCGATTTTCGCTTCCAATCCAGACCTATATGATCCTAGAAGACGCAATCTGCGGAAGCTTGATCGGACCAAATTCCTCAGTCGGTCCAATCACATAAAGGATCGATCGGAGCCAAAATAGATAAATGAAATGAAGGGCTTAGACTGGAACTTTGCCGTGGCACCCATGATGGATTGGACTGACCGGCATTGCCGGGTGTTCCACCGTCATCTGACGCGGCGGACGCTGCTTTATACGGAGATGCTGACCACGGGCGCCATTATTCATGGCGACCGGGAGCGGCTGCTTGGGTTCGACGCGTGCGAGCATCCGGTGGCGCTTCAGCTTGGCGGGTCGGATCCGCACGAGCTCGCGCTGGCTGCGCGGATCGGCGAGGCGTTCGGTTATGACGAGATCAATCTCAATGTCGGCTGCCCGTCCGATCGCGTGAAGGATGGCTGGTTCGGCGCCTGCCTCATGGCGGAGCCGGAACTGGTCGCGAGGTGCGTCGACGCCATGAAGCGCGCGGTCGCGGTTCCCGTCACGGTGAAGTGCCGCATCGGCATCGACGACCAGGATCCTGAAGTGGCGCTCGATACGCTCGCGCGCGCGGTGGTGGCGTCCGGCAGCGATGCGCTGATCGTGCACGCCCGCAAAGCCTGGCTCAACGGCCTGTCGCCGAAGGAGAACCGCGACGTCCCGCCGCTCGACTATGATCGCGTCTATCGGCTCAAGCGCGCGATGCCTGGTGTGCCCGTTATCATCAATGGCGGCATCCCGAGCATCGACGATGCGAAGGCGCATCTTGCCCATGTCGACGGTGTGATGCTCGGCCGCGCCGCCTATCAGGAGCCGTGGCGGCTGCTCAGCGTCGATACCGACATCTTCGGCGAGGCGGCGCCGCACGCGTCCATGCAGGACGCGCTCGAGGCGATGATGCCCTACATCGAAGAGCAGCTCGCGCGCGGCACCCGGCTGCACGCGATCACGCGGCATTTCGTCGGCGCATTCCACGCCGTTCCCGGCGCGCGCGCCTTCCGCCGCCATCTTGCCGAACAGGGGGTGAAGCCGGGCGCCGGTCTCGACGTGCTGCGCGAGGCGATCGCACGTGTCGGTGCACGCGCGCCAGCGGAGGCGGCGTAGATTGTCTAATCGACCGCGATGCGCGGGCGGCGGGGGCCCTTCTGGAGCTCCGGATAACCTGTCAGCATCAGCGTGTCCGCGCGCACACCCCAGCTTTCCAGGCGGTCGAGGAAGCTCATGCCGAGCAGATTGGTCTTCATCTGGCCGCGTTGCACGACCAGGGCCGGCACCGACTTCTCGACCAGCTTGCCGACGGCGAGACGGTCGAGCGTGAGCCGCGCCGCCTTGGTGTGGCCGCCCGCGGTCTCCAGGTCGACGTCGTATTCGAGCATCTCAAGCGGCAGCCCGATCGCTTTCGCGGTTTCCCAGGTCAGCACCACAGAGGTCGCACCTGTATCGATCACCATCGGCGCGGTGACGCCGTTGATCTTCGCACGCAGTGCGAACTCGCCACCCTGGCCGCGCGGGATCTGCACGGCGGGGGCCGGGGCGGCGGTCTGCGCGCGGAAGATGTGCGAGACCTTGTGGCTGGCACGCGCGATCTGGTCGGGATCGCCATAGGCGACGACCGCACCTGCGGTGCCGGCGAGCATGATGAGCACGAGCAGGAAGCGGATCATTGCGCGCCTCCAGATGCGCGCGTGCCGATCAGGTACGTTTCGGCGATGCCGCGATCGGTGCGAGTCCTGCCTGATTCATGCGCGCCGGCAACAGCGCCATGACCGCCAGCCGCTCCGCACTGTCCATGGCGTGCCAGCGCGCGATCTCCGGCAAAGTCCGGCCGCAGCCGAAGCAAAGCTTGGTCTTGGGATCGATCATGCAGACGGCGACGCACGGCGTTTCTTTGCTCATACGGACATTGTGAGGGATCGTCGGGCATGTCTGCAAGCATCTCGTTAAGAGCCCGTGCCTGCGCTCATGATCGGCTTGTGGCGCGGCCGGCGCTTCTCATCGGGAACGAGCGAACTCTCGGGCTGCAGCGGCGGAGAATCATCCGACAGCGGCGCCAGCGCGCTCATCACGCGCTCCGGCGGGAAGGTGACGATCACCTCGGTGCCGATGCGCAGCTTCGATTTCAGCGTGAACGTGCCGCCATGCAGGTCGATCAGATTCTTGGCGATGGGCAGGCCGAGGCCTGCGCCCTGTTCGGCCGATTTGATCGAGTTGGAGCCCTGGCCGAACGAGGCGAGCACGACCGGGATCTCGTCCTCGGGGATTCCGGAGCCGGAATCCTTTACCGAGAGATATTGTCCACCCGAAGCTGTCCATCCCGCCTTGAGCCAGATCTCGCCGCCCTGCGGCGTGAACTTGATCGAGTTGGAAAGCAGGTTGAGCACGACCTGGCGGATCGCGCGCTCGTCGGCCCAGAGCCGCGGCATGGCCTGCTCGAACACTTCGTGGATGGTGATGCCGCGGCTCGAGGCGCGCAGCTTCATCAAATGATGGCAGTCGGCGACGATGCCGACCAACGACACCGCTTCCTCGTTGAGTTCGTAGCGGCCGGCCTCGATCCGCGACAAATCGAGGATCTCGTTGATGAGGTTGAGTAGGTGCACGCCGGAATTATGGATGTCCGCCGAGTACTCCTTGTAGACCGGCACCGCGTGCGCGCCAAAAATCTCGCTCTTCATCACCTCGGAGAAGCCGAGGATGGCGTTCAGGGGCGTGCGCAGTTCGTGGCTCATCTGCGCGAGGAAGCGTGACTTGGCGACATTGGCGGATTCGGCGCGGTGGCGCGCTTCGTCCGAGATTGCCTTGGCCTGTTCCAGCTCGCCGATCAGCGCGTCCTTCTCGGCGCGCGCCTCGAGCGTGGCGAAGGTCGAGGAGTGCAGGCGGTGGGCCAGCAGGACGAAATAGCCTTCGGCCGCGAGCGCGAGTGCCGCCAGAATGTAATTGTCCAGCGAGCCGGTCATCACGAAGCTCAGGGCCATGGCGACCGCGACGGGCGCGGTGGCGGCAACGGCGGCGATCGGCAGATTGGCGGCCAGCATGCTCGATACCGCGATCACCAGCAGCATCAGGAACATCATCAGCGTTTCCGTGACCATGTCGAGCACGGGGTGGATCAGGATCGCCATCCAGCACAGGCCATAGAGCAGGTCGAGCACGACGAAACGCGTTCGCCATGCGCGCGTCGCGGCCGGAGAGGTGGCCTCAGTCAGGAACCGCCGGCAGCTGCGGATCATCGCGCTGTGGATGCAGAGCATGCCCGCGGTCCAGGCCGCCGCCGGAATCGGCTGCATCCAGAGCCCGAACAGCACGCCGGTGGCGACCACCAGCAGCATCACGACATAGGAAGCCGACAGTCGGGTCTGGGCATATTGGCGCAGCATCTCGGCGTCGAAGGCCGGTCGGGTTCCGCTGGTCGACGTCAACTTGTCGCGCGCCTCGCGCACCCGCTGCGCCGCAGCCCTGCGGCTGCTCGCCGATGGAGCGCTCACCGGCTCGGCCAGAAGCTGCACAACCTCGGGCTTTTCAGCGGGGTTACTCATCAAGCAACACGATTCCTGCCCACGTCCGGACGCGGGCCTTCTGCATTGTCTATCTCTGGCAAGAAATCCTTAAGAGGTGACTTAAGGAGCTAAAGAATTACGTTAACGAATGATTAAGAAACGCCTCCGTGCCGGAACCGGCAGCGCCGAACGCCCGGTTCACGACGGATCAATGCAGCAGCGAGTGCTGCGCAATGTAGACCAGTGCACCCGCGAGGTAACCCACAAGCGCGGGACCTGCGATCCGGCGGGCGTACCAGAAGAATTCGATCTTCTCGAGCCCCATCGCGGCGACGCCGGCCGCCGAGCCGATGATCAGGATCGAGCCGCCGGTTCCGGCGCAATAGGCGATGAACTCCCAGATGAAGCTGTCCGGCGGGTATTGCACCAGATTGTACATGCCCATCGTCGCCGCGACGAGCGGCACGTTGTCGATGATGGCGCTCAAGAGGCCGAGCAGGATGACGATGATGTCGAGACGGCCGACCGTGGTATCGAGCCATTTTGCCAACAGCTCCAGCACGCGGGCGTGCTCCAGGCAGGCGACGGCCAGGAGAATGCCGACGAAGAACACGATGGAGCTCATGTCGATGCGCGTCAGCGCATGGACGAGGGTGAGCGGGCGACGCGCATCCTCGTCCTTGTGGCGGTGAACGATCTCGCCGACCAGCCAGAGGATGCCCAGCCCGAACAGGATCCCCATGAAGGGTGCAAGGTGCGTCACGGCCTTGAAAACCGGAACGGCGACCAGCGTGCCGAGGCCGAGATAGAACATCAGATTGCGCTCGAACAGCTCGACCTTGAGAGCCTGCGCTTCTCGTTGCAGCGGCGGGACGATCTCCTTCCCTTTGACGGAGTAGCCAATGATGAGCAGCGGTATCAGCAGGTTGAGCAGGGACGGCAGGAATACCGCTCCCATGATGCTGACAGGCGAAATCTGTCCTCCGATCCAGAGCATCGTCGTCGTGACGTCGCCGATGACGGTCCAGGCGCCGCCCGCATTGGCGGCGATGACGATGAGGGAAGCGAACAGCAGGCGGTCGTTCCTGTTGCCGATCAGCTTCTGAACCAGCGAGACCATCACGATGGTGGTCGTGAGGTTGTCGAGGATCGCGCTCAGGAAGAACGTCACGAAGCCGATGATCCACATCAGCGTGGTCTGCTTCGTGGTGCGGATGACCGAGGTGATGACTTCGAAGCCGTTGTGGGCGTCGATCACCTCGACGATCGTCATGGCGCCAATCAGGAAGAAGACGATCTGCGCCGTCGAGGCGACGGATTCGTCGAGCTGGTGGTTGACGAGCGAGGCATCGCCGACGGACAGCGCGTAGATGGTCCAGAGCAGTCCCGCTCCCAGGAGAGCCGTAGCGCTCTTGTTGATGCCGAGCGGGTGTTCGAGCGCGATGGCAGCATACGCAACGATGAAAACGGCGGCGATCACGCTCAGCAAGTCAGTCCCCCGAACTTGTTCTTTCAGCTCAATGTGCTTGCCAGACCTCGTCGCGGTGCAGGCCGCGTCGAGGTCTGGGACGGTCGCCGTGCCCGGCAGCAAACCGTCAAGATGTTCCTCAGCGTTGCAGACGCGCGAGCAGGCTCGACGTGTCCCAGCGCTTGCCGCCCATTTTCTCCACCTCGGAGTAGAACTGGTCGACCAGTGCAGTCACCGGCAGGTTGGCGCCGTTGCGGCGGGCTTCAGCCAGCGAGATCGAGAGGTCCTTGCGCATCCATTCGACCGCGAAGCCGAAATCGTACTTGTCCTCGTTCATGGTCTTGTAGCGATTCTCCATCTGCCAAGACTGCGCGGCCCCTTTTGATATGGTCTCGATCACTGCGGCGACGTCGAGGCCACTCTTCTTGGCGAAGTGGATACCTTCGGAAAGACCCTGCACCAGACCGGCGATGCAGATCTGGTTGACCATTTTCGTCAGCTGGCCGGAGCCGGCGGGGCCGAGCAGTTTGCACATCCGCGCATAGGCGCCTGTGATGATCGGCTCGGCGCCGGCATAGGCATCCTGCGCTCCGCCGCACATCACCGTCAGCACGCCGTTCTCGGCGCCGGCCTGGCCGCCTGAGACGGGGGCATCGATGAACTTGAAGCCGGCCTTGGTCGCGGCCGCATCGAGCTCGCGGGCGACTTCGGCCGAAGCGGTGGTGTGGTCGACGAAGGTCGCGCCCTTCTTGACGCCGGCAAACGCGCCGTCGGGTCCGATCGTGACCGCGCGCAGATCGTTGTCGTTGCCGACGCAGCACATCACGAAATCCTGGCCTTCGGCGGCGGCCTTAGGGGTCGGTGCGGTCTTGCCGCCGAACTTGTCCGCCCACTCCTTCGCCTTGGCCGCGGTCCGGTTATAGACGGTGACCTCATGGCCCCCTTTTTTCACGAGGTGTCCGGCCATGGGGAAGCCCATGACGCCGAGACCGAGGAAAGCGACTTTTGCCATGTATGGTACCTTGTCCGTAGTTTGGGTTTTACGGTTCTTGCCGGGCGAGCAGGGCGCCTGGTTCCGCCGTGAGGGCGGATTGGGGCGCACCATAAACCCTTGAGGCCAGAGGGCAACGGCTTCGTTTGGCGGTCCCCTGTGCTAGGATGGCGGACCTCAAGGACTTAAAAAAAGGGAGCGAGGTATGGGCAAGGGTTTGGGCGGCGTGAGCGTGGGCGTGCTCGATCATTTCAACATCCGAACCCGGAAACTGGCCGAGACGGTCCGCTTCTACGAAGACGTGCTGGGCCTGGAAAATGGCGCCCGGCCGAATTTCGCCTTCCCGGGCGCCTGGATGTACAGCGAGGGGAAACCGGTGGTGCACCTCGTCGATATTTCTCCGACCGCCGAGCCACAAAAGCCGGATTCCGGCGTTGTCCACCATGTCGCCTTCGTCAGCCGCGGCTTCGACGGTATGAAGCAGCGGCTGGCGTCCAAGGGGATGAAGTTCGAGTCCCGCCAGGTGCCCGGCGGCGAACTCTGGCAGATCTTCGTCCACGACCCCAACGGGGTGATGATCGAGCTGAATTACGAGGCCGCCAGCGAGCAGGGGGCCGCGCCCGCGGAGATGGCTGACGATATCGGCAGGCAGTAGCCTTTTGGGCGTTTCCGCTCTAATGGGGCATCTTGAAATCAGGAGATGCGCTTTGAGCGTGACGCAGCAACAGGTTCTCGACAGCCTTGGCCGGATCAAGTCGCCGCGCGGGGTCGCGCTCACCAATGCCAACGTGCTGAGCGCGATCAGCGCCTCTGACGGCAAGGTGTTCTTCTCGATCAACGTCGATGCCGCCGAGGCGCGGGCCTGGGAGTCCGTCCGCGCCGAAGCGGAAGCCGCCGTCCGCGCCATTCCCGGCGTCACCACCGCGATGGTGGCGCTCACCGCCGAGCGCAA
>NZ_PSRT01000032.1 GCF_004212635.1 Bradyrhizobium genosp. SA-3
CATGTCGCCGCGGCGATAGGCTGCCTCAACCTTATCGGACACCGTGTGCGCCAGGGCCATTTCGGACGTCTCGTTCGGGCAGCCGGTCTGCTCGGTGCACCAGTCCTTGAAGGTCGACCGGAAGCCGTGCAGCACGGCGTCTCTGTGGAGCTTGGAATCCGAGCGCGGCCGCCCCTGCTCGCCAACCGGCCCCGAAAGCGTCTCCAAACCCGCCTCGATGGCTGCGATATCCTGCTCGACTCGGGCGATCGACGAGCGGTCGTCGAAGCCCGTCCTTGAGTTCGAGCCCACCGCCAAGCCCCGTGCCGACCGCCCCTCCGGCCTCCGCCTTGCTGCGGCGCACCGAAAGCCTGCGCCGCGCTGGACACGAGGTGCCTAGCGGTACCCAGCGGCCGACTTAGACCTTTTGACTGAGGACCGCGGATCTCCCGCGCGGAAACGGCGCTTGCCCTCGCGCGTGGGTTGCGCTTGCATAGCCCCTTTCGACGGGGGGCATTTCAACATGCGCGTTTTGGTGATTGTGGCGGCCTGCGCCACGGTGGCTGGCTGCATGACAGCCGGCGAGACTGTTTCGTTCAAGGCGTCTAATCCGCAGCAACAAGCTCTCATGCGGGATGGACAGCCTGCCCTCGTCTCTCGGCAGAAAAGCTCTGTGGTGCTCGTTCGACCAGCGTCCCGTCAGTTACAAGCGAACGGCCGGCCCGTGTTTGTGGTGGGCATCAATAATCTGAGCCGACAGCCTGTCGAGTTTCGAGTCGGGCAAGTAGAGGCCGTTCAACATGCCGCCTGATCGGACTTCGAAATGAAAATCGTGACCTATGAGATGCTGGTTCAGGAGGAAAAGAACAGGCAGGTTGCCGCTGCGCTTCTGACAGGCGTGGCGGCCGGCGCCAACGCATACAGCGCCTCTCGCGCTGGTTACGGCAGCTACACGACACCGAGCGGCCGAACCGGCACCTTCTACAGTCCGACGGCCGCGGCCATCGCTCAAGGCAACGCAGCTGCTCAGAATGAAGCCATGATTTCCGCCACCATCGAGACAGGTCAGCGCAACATGGCCGTGCTCGAGCAAGCGGTAATCAAAGACAACACGCTCCTGCCCGGCGAATGGTATGGAGGCCAACTGCACCTTGCGCCGCCGACGGATCAGGGCGGAGCCCAAAAGAGCTACACGATCGTGATCACCGTGGGGCCCGATCGCCACGTCATTGACGTCGCTCAAGGGCCGGCTGGGGCATAACTGTTCGGACGCGGGCGATGTGCGAAGGATTGAGACCAAAATCCTCAACCGGGCTCTAGCTGGGGTAAAGGCGTACGCGCGAACTTCTCTCCTCTGAGGGAGAACGAGTGGGTAGCCGCCACCGGATCGGCCCCGGGAAGCTATTGGCGATGCTCAAGGCGCGCTCCTCGTCCGTTTCGAGAGCGATCTTCTGGGCGAGCATGACGTCGCCCTCGACCAAGCCACCCAGCGGGACGAAGCACCACCCGGTTCCGAGCCGCTCGTATTCGTCGACTTCGTTGACGTTACCGGACGTTCCCCGCCGGATGCGGTAGCGCTTCCCGGTATCGCATCCTACGACGTCGAAGTACCCCCTCGCATCGAACTGGACACTTTGCTGGGGCGAAAACCAAGAACGCAGCAGTCGCAGCGCACGACCCTGAATCGTTTTCTCGTCCTTAGCTGCTTGATAAAGCTTTCCAACAGCCAGGCTTCGAAGTGTCCACCGGCCGATGCGACCAAACTTTCTCTTCACTTGGTGATCACCCACCGACAAGCCGCGGAAAGAACAACGTCTCTTCGGCGGTCGGATCGAACGTCGTGATCTGGGTTACCTCACCCGGCCCGCTCCGCACCGCAGCGGTGTATCCTTTGCCGCTAAATTTCAGAAAAAGCCTCTCCGCTTCTGCCAAGGCATCTGCACTGGAGTTGTCGAAGAAGTGCCGGCTATCGCCGCTGTGATCCATCACGATTTGCACTGCCATGCTGAGGCTCCCGATTACACCTCAGAAGGAATGTGGAAGCCGAGACCTCGTTCCTAAACTCGCAAACGCCCGTGAGAGTTTTCATCACGCTGCATCATTCAGCGCGGGTTCGAGCCCTAGTTTTTGCTTGATTGAACGTACCAAAATCAGACTCTGAAGTTCGCTCCCTTCGTTCGCTTCCGATTTGCCGGCGCGCTTGGCTAGTTGGTCGTAGCTCTTGGCGGCCTTGCGGAGTGTTCCCCTGGTCTGCGGATGCTCCGCATTGTCGGCCTTGGTGCGGAATTTCTCCGCCTGCATTCGCCAATACTTTGCCTTTCGATACCGCTCGAGCCCCATCTGGCCACTCCCTGCACTGCTGAGTTCGCCAAACCAAGTATAACTTAGGACAATGTCAGCGAGAGAGGCAAAGGCGGACCAGTGAAGCTGCCTTAGAATGACAGATCGTCCCGAAAAATTTCGCCGCTCTGGATCATGCGGCTGCGCTCGTCCGCAAGAAGCCGGTAGCACGCGGCAAGATCAGCATAACGGCGCTTCAGCGAAGGCTGAGACGCCTCTTCGGCCTGCCGCTCGAACTCAAGTGCCCGGTTTTGATGCTCAATGACGCTTCTCATGCCAGCCACCCGATGTGCAGTGTAGCCGCTGGAATAGCGAAAAGCACTACATCTATTAACCTCAGGTCTGCAGAGCTGCTCTCCAGAGAAGCCCCAGCTCCAGGGGCGGCGAAGCTGGGGCCCGTTGAAGCTGCCCTCAGGAAAGGCAGCAACTGGCCCCGGGGGACGGCATCGGGAAAACTTAGCAATCGGCCAAGCGTTCCAGCGGCGGCGTGGGTCGTCCCAAGTCTCAGCGATCTCTGTCGTTTTTGCCGTTGGGGCTGCCATCTCCGCCGCCGTTTCCCCCGCCATTATTGCCGCGTGCATGATGGTGGTGGGCGTCACCGTCGACGGCACCTGCACCTGAACGCGCGATCGCATCCGAAGTAAGCGAGGTGGACAACAGGAGAGTGATGGCGGACGGCGTCACCGAGCCGATCTAATTAACTCGACTGCGCTCGACCCGGGAGCTAACCTCCCACAATCTGTGAAGCGTGGTTAGCATGCGCTATCCGATTGAGATCGCACCGAGGAACGGGAGCATCGTCGTACTCGAGGACGATGCGACCGGAACGATTGAGGCCGCTTACTGGTCGCCCACAGGTGAATGGATAGGAGAATTCGGGCAACCGAGCGCCTTGAATCCGTCGCATTGGCACCCCTGCTATAGCTTCTTTCAATCCTCATCGCGGAGAGAAGCGCCGCAAACTCCGGCTGCCGGTGAGCCGATGGCCCTTCGTTCGGCGCACGCGCGGCGCGGGTTTGTAATTTCCTGCCTTGCCCTATTGGTCGTCACGATCATGCTCGCCGGCACCTTTGTCCAGCAGGTGCTTCTGCAGCCGTATCTAGAAAAGGAACGTGGTCGCAGTGCCGCGCTTGGGAGCGCCTACGCAACGGCGTCACGCGGCCCCGAGACAACTGGGATAGCAATGTCGCACAACACGAGCGCCGACGAGGCGGAGCGCGCCCAGGCGCTGCAGGCGATGGAACGGGCACCCCCTACTGCGGACGAAAGGCCCGCCGCAAAGCAATCGGAAGACGTTGCGCCAGAGAACAGCAAGCCAGTTAGCAAAGCGGTGGAAGTAGTTCCACCAAACGCGTGGACCGCGAACATGTGAAGGGCGCTGCCGACAAGGCAAAAGGCACCATCAAAGAAGGTGTGGGTAAGCTCAGTGGCGAGAGGGACATGGAAACCGAGGGCAAGATCGACAAGGCCAAGGGATCCGCCCACAACGCCGCTGGCGATATGAAGGATGCAGCGCGGGATGCCGCTGACGCCCTCAAAAAATAATCGTAAGAATGAAGACTATGACCTAGCCGCCTCCGGCGGCTTTTTCTTTGCCACTGAGCGCCCTGGCTGAGTGTGGCGAAGTCCACTTTATCCTAAGATTCGACTTTCAGCAGGACGTAACGCCGTGCCGGTTTGGGGCAGAAGAACGTCGCGCGAGGTCCGCATCGCCCTCCTTACTGGACGTGTTCGCCTAGGCCAACTCGCGACATCGCGGCGGACTACTCAATCGCCACCAAGTTGACGAAGCTTACAATTGGGTTACTAAAAGTGTAACGCACGCGATTAACGTTGCCGTGCTGAGAGTCACAACGACGAGAGCTTGTTCGCTGCGAGCTTGCAGATTGTCATCGTCCATTGATCACCCCGACGCCAAGATCACCCATCGGTTTCCATCTACAGGGAAAGACCGCTTGGCTGTTTCGGCTCTCGAACTGTCGAGTGCGCTCCGAGTTACATTTTCTTTTACAGGCGCTGCGGGCAACAGGCACCAGCTCAGAGGGCAATGTGTGGGAAGTCCGAGCCGGTGCCTTAGGCTTTATGCGTTTGGGAACAAACGCGAGGGAAAAACGTATCTCTCGAACGATAGTTTCCGAGGGCCATTCCGAGGTTCGCCCCTCAGGATTACAGCGGGGCGACCTCGACAAAGCTGGCACGGTGGCATTTGGTGAATACTGGATCATCCATGCGCGATTTGAACGCCTCGGCTATTGGTTAGTTCACATGCACTGAGCGAACAGCAGCTCGCATGAACGCTCGCCCGCAAACCGGGCGGGCTTTTTTTTGGACGGTGAAGGCTCGATACTGCGGTGGCGGCTTCTCCCGATAGAAAAAAGGGCCCGGGGGGGCCCTTTCTTCGTGAGCTCTCCTCTCACTAATTGTAGTCCGAGTATTTGAACTGCGGGAGCGCCTTCAATTGCTCCTTGTTGGCATTCATGACTGCGTGGTCCGGGACCCAATCGTTCGCGTTGCGGTTGGTCGTGTTCGTCGAAGCCGCGCCGGTGGTTGTGTCGCGCGAGGTGGTCGAGGTGCTGCTCGAGCTGGTCCGGACCGGCTCTTCGACAAACTTCAGCTTGTCCATCGAGACGGCGATGTCGTGCTCGCCCATGCCGAGAAAGCCGCCGACGCCGATCACCACCGCATTGATCTTGCCGCTCTTGTCGATGAGCAGTTCGTTGATGTCGCCGAGCTTCTCGCTGGCCTCGTTGTAGACGTTCAGGCCCTTGAGCTTCGAGGCGCGCCAATTGCCCTTGAGGGCCATCTTGGCGTCGGCCGGCTGGGCCGCGGGCGCGGCCCGATCGGCCGGCTGAGTGGATTGCGCGAACGCAGCGCCGCCGATCACGGCAGTGCCAAGCAGAGCAACGGCAAGAAAGCTTTTCATCGATATCTCCTCCAGCGTGAGCCAGCACCCCATCCAGATGCCGGGCCCAACTCCCGCGATTGCCACTTGTTCCCGATCTCAGAATGAGGCCCCGGACGCACTGCGGCTCAAGCGTCCAAGCCGAACGGGAATTCCCTTACGTCATGAAGCGAAGACGAGCCGGCGTAGCGGCCCGCAAGGATCAGGACGCCTTCGCGGGAGCCCGTGCACGTGCCGCTCGGCGCCGATGCAGGCGTTGGCTTCGGCTAACCCTGGTGGAAGCGAAAAGTCGCGGCGGAGGCTCCGCGGACGACAGTTGTTCGACTGGAGCATCGCTTGCCGGATCCGGCTTGCCAGGCCGGGCCTCCATGAACTCTAACCGTCCGCGGCCCTTCTCGGTGATGCGCCAACCCCCGTTCAGGCGCTCGACCAGTCCTTGCGAGAAGATGTCCAGATCCGGCACGCGCGCGGCCAGGCGCTTGGTCCGCTCGGCCCAGTCCCGTCCGCTCGTCGCAAGGATTGCCATGTCGCGCTTGAGGTCCGCCATGACGGCGAATCCGTCGGGATAGCTCACCAGGATCTTGAGCACCGTGACCTGGAAGTTCACGCCCCCGCTCCCTCCCGCTACCGCCACATCGTCGGCGCGCCGTGAGGAGCCTCGCGGCCGACCTCCTTCAGCCTCTCGGGCGAGGTGTCGCCATTCGTCATGCTTCCAAAATCCTCGAAGCCACACGGGTGCGTGCGCCGGTCTCATAGCGCGAAACGTCTTCGCAGACCTCGTCGAGGACGGCCCGCAAAAGCGCGGTCGTGGCCGGATCGAACATGGAAGACCCCCAAAAGAAAAATGATCGAACGCAATCTCACGGGCGCCGAATTCAACAGTGTTAAGCGCTCTAATATTCCGCCAAGTCTACACGCGAAGTCCAGCTCGGCAAGCTCCGAAAGTCGCCGCACCGCACGCGGGTTGGCGTCTTCGTTCGCAATGTTTGTTCCAAGCTCGAAAGTTTTCGAGTGACGCCGCCCTGGCGCCGAGGTGTCCCATGAAGAAGATTGCAATGGTGGCGGCGACGGTCGGCACCGGACGTCGCAGGTCACCACCATCCGCCGGTGAAGAAGTCGTGCCGATCGAAAGCGAGCCGTGGTTCGGCTGGCCTTCTCGCCGATTTCGCCCACCGCTTCGCCTGCGGACGGGCTTCCGCGCGTTTGCGCGCAGGGGACTCTTTCTTCGCATCGGGAGGTGGTGCTGCAGGCATCGAGGCCATCGCCTCTCGAGCCGATTGCTGCGGTTCTTCCCGCATCGGATTAGCCTGCGCCATCTTCGGAACGTCCGTGCGCGGACGCGTGTCGAAGACGATCTTTTCCGGTAGGCTCCTCGTCGACCGGATCCGCATGGCCGTCCTGTCGGGATCGGTCCTGTCCGCACGCTCGACTGGCGTCGGCAGGTACCAGTCCGCCGCGAAGAGCAGCGCTAGCCCGGCCACAAACACGAAGTAGCGGATGATCGGCATGGGACCGCGGCTCGCAAATCAAGGGATCGTTTGTCGGCGGTGCCGGACTTCGGCATGAGGCGGGCCGTCTCCTCCACGCGGCCCGCCTCGGCGGCCTTAGTCCACCTCTTGGACCACGGTGCGTGTCGACGGATCCACCAGCATCACGTGCTCGCCGGAGTAGACGTAGCGATACTTCGTAAGCGAGGGACCCCAGTCGGCAGGCACCGCCTCGAGCTCGACGTCCCGCGGCACTGGCTGGCCGACGACGATCTTCTCGCGGGTCTGCACCGGGCGGATCTTGTGCTCGGTCACGTAGGTACGGATTTTGGTGCGGTATTCCGGCTCAATCTGCACGGCGGCGTGGCCGGCACCGGTGGTTGTGACGACCGTGGACTGGGCCATCGCGCCCGTCGAGATCACCACGGCGGCCGCAGACAGCAGCAACAGCTTCTTCATCAGTATCTCCTTGCCGCTGAATGCGGCCTGCGTGAACCCGCCAATGATGGCAAGGTTCCGCGAGTTGGGGGGTAGGATGATTGCCTGTTTTTCCCGGACGAAGTGCGGAACCTGAAAGGCACGCCTGCAGCGCTGACATGGGCATGTCTGGATGCGCGCGCCGTGGGGCGAGGCGAAGGCGCTGCAGCGGCCCTTGCTTGATGAAGCCCTCAAGATAGTGGCACGAGGCGAATCGAAGGAAGATCAGGCCGCGGCATAAAGCACGTCGAAGCCCGCGCCTACGCCGACCCGGAAACCGAAAGGATGGGCACGCAAGACCGATAATTGAATTGGCTGCGGGGGCGCTCGTTCCTATCGATTGCTGACGTATTAGGAACGATATGCGCAGAGCGGCCATTGTTTTCGCAGCGTCTCACCGGTACAGCTCCCCGCCCTCCCCCGTAGACCTCCTGTCCAGCCGAGCCGCGTCGCCCGTCGAAGGAGCAACGTCGATTATGGGGGCCGCCCCTACCCCGGGAATGCTGAGGCGGTTGCGGCACGCACAACTGTACGGCTATCTGATCGAACGCGATGGCCTGCTATTTCATCCAGGAGGCGACCGTCCACTGTGCGGGTTCTACACTGCAAGGCGTATGCTTAAAGCACGCTGGTTGAAAAAGGTGGGGACTCGATACGAGCTGACTCCGGAAGCTCTGCAGCAATTGCGCTGATCATAAGATCGGCGCGAGCTTGGAGCGATTCGCGATGCGCCTTCTCATCTGAGGAACGTCGAGGTCACTGATTGCATTGAGCTGAGCGCGGCTTCAAGCAGCCGCCTCCACCCTTAGGAGCGAACGGTGTCCTTCGGGCTCGAACGTCTCGATTTTGGTCGCCCCTTCCCAGAGCTCTACAGCGTGCCCGTCAACGAGCTGCTTGGCTCTTTCCCTTGCGGCTGCCTCGTCGCGCACATCGAGGTCAATCCGCAGTTCGATGTGTCCATCAGCACCGATCATGTAAGCGCAATATACGCTCATCATCTTGCTCCAAAACAGCCGTTCCGAAGCCGGAACCATCTTAGACCGATCTAGATTCGCGTCACCATGGGATATTCACTTCGGGGACTGGGACCGGGACCTTTGAGCTTTCTCCGCCATCGCCAACCACTCTTCCCTCAGCTTTAGCCAAGCCTCCTTATCGACCGGGCTTGTGGCCTTCTCTGCCTCATCGAGGCAGTTCTTCGCCAGGCGGAAGTATCTCGCGGCGTCATCGCTCATCGCCGAATAATCTGCCCGCGTAAAGAAGGTGCCATCCAAACGGAAGCCGCAGGCGCCGATCTGGAACGGCCCCTGCGGCCGGTACCGTGCCGTTCCGCACGATCGCCACGGCACCTCCTGATTAACACATAGCTCTGCCAGCGTGCAGTGGCGGCCCGTCCGTCACTCCCTCAGCTGGAGCTGCTACACCCTCAATCACTCGGAGGTCCTCAAGTAGCGCATCTCGAGACTCAGCCGGGTCAATGCTAGATGTGGACTGTAGTTGTGCGAGCAACTGGCGGCGAAGCTCTCGCATATTCTCCAGGGCTTCCCGATTCTTTAGACGTACATAAGCCGAAACGATCGTTTCAACGCTTGTTGCCAATGAGTAGCTCCAAATTGAAAATTCTAAAATAGGTTGCATCGTAACCCGTGCGGGAGATAACCCGCAAGGCGCCGTCATATAGACTTTGGCTCGACAAGATTGCCCTGGCTGCCCAAAAGGACGGCCTCAGTTGATCGGCAGCTGAGGCCGTTGGCTGCGCTCCGGTTTCGGGGGGCGTTGGGGGACGCCGGAGCAAGGAAGAAATTCGCTAGATTGCCACTTGTTCCTGGCTCGTAAACGCCGCGGGAAACCTTATCTTCGGCCCATGCGTATGGCGTACGAGCTCTGCCTGGCGACCGCCGGCAAGCAGGTCCCCGACGGACCGGACTGGATTCATGAAGTAAAGCACGACGGCTATCGGATGCTGGTCATCCGGGAGAACGAGCGCGTGCGCCTGCTCTCTCGCAACGGCACCGACTGGACGAAGCGCTATCCCTGGATTGCTGAGGCCGCGCTGAAGAACAGGCAGAAGCGCTTTGTGATCGATGGCGAGGCCGTGATCCTCGGCGTGGACGGCATCAGCGACTTCAACGCGCTGCACAGCCGGCTCTACGACCATGAGGTGCAGCTCTACGCCTTCGATATCCTCGTCATGGGCGGCGATGATTTGCGCTCGCTGCCCCTTCACCCTGCGCAAAGCAAATCTGCAGCAGCTCTTGGCGCGCGTCCGGACGGGATCAGCGTGGCACCGTTCGAGCGCGGCGAGATCGGGTCCGACCTTTTTCGGGCCGCCTGTCGAATGGGACTTGAGGGCCTGGTCTCCAAGCATCGCGATCGGCCCTATCGGGGCGGTCGGCAGAAGCACTGGATCAAGGTGAAGAACCGGAGCCATCCTGCTATGGACCGCGAGCTTTAGTTAGAAGGCAAAGTTCTAAGATGCAGTTCCGGCCAAGATCTCAGGGTTGGAAGAAACACGAAGATGAACTGCTGCGGGAGCTCGTAGATATCCGCGCCCCCGTCGCCATCATCTGCGAAAAGCTCCAGAGGACCGAAGACGAGCTTCGAAGGCGGCTCGGCCTCCCCATGAAGTGGTTTAAGACAAGCACCGCGTAGGAAGCTATACGGGCTAGTAGCGCCTACGCTCAGACCGTAGGTCGAGATATTTTATCATCGCGAACGTGGCGCACACCGCCAAGACGCAGATACAGCCCGTAATCAATAACCCCGCCAGCATACCTGATCAGTATTCTTACGGGCATCAGGGAGGCAATTCACAATGATTAACAGCGGAAACGCTGAGTTGATCGAGGCTCAAGGAAGCCGAAAACGGCCACCTTCAACAGGTGGGCCAAGGGAGTAGAGACTGTGTGGCTATCCCTTTTCGCCAGCTTGAAGTTGCCGCACTGGCTGATGATCGCAGGGGCCCTCCTAGTAGCGATCGGCTGCATTGGCGTCCTCGTCAACGGAAGGAAGATAGAGGAAGTTGATCCCTCTCCCGACGAACGGATCAATCCTCCGCACCAGCAGATGCCGCCTTTGCCGAGGCTTCTCAACTCCGAAAGAAAACGCCGTCAGCGCGACGATAGCGGGACGGTATAAAAGCCAAGCCCACCAGAGTGTCACCATTCTCGGGGGCGGCACTGCCGAGACGGTGAAGGCACATAGGCCGGGAGTTCTGTAAATCGAGGCCGAAGCGCAACACCAAGCTGGCCTCTTGCCGATCTGTCCCGGTTCCTATTGCGCTCGCCTTGCGGTTGCTTGAAGACTCAAGCACCTTAACGGGGTGGGAGGTCAAGACCTTGACTGAAAAGCACTGGTTTCGACTCACTGTCCTTCTGATGATCCCATCATTCGGGATGAACGCAGCTACGCTGGTTATAGTCGGAGGCTTCCTCGTCGATCCCAAGAAACGAGACGATCTGGATCCGCGCCGCTTTGATACTCAGATTTCCGACCTCATGATTTCGACAGCCAGGAAGATGCGGCAGGAACAGGCAGATTCAAATGCCGAGTTGAGACGTACGATAAGTGAATACCTCGAGAGACTTCCAAAGAAAATCGAGGCCGAGGCGCGGCCCATTCGTTAACCGCAGGTGTGCATGAGCGAGCGCGGAGAGGCCCGCCAGCGCGAACCCGGCGGGCCAGGATCCGAGTCGTGATTCGTTTGCCGTGATTTTGGACTAAAACAGAGTCAGATCAGCGCGTTAGACCGCGATTCCACCGGCGCTCGCCAGATCAGGCGTACCCATCGAGTTGCCAGCTCTGCGATCCCACCTGCTCAAGCAGCCCCTCCATGTCGCCGATGCCCGATTCGGCGGGATCATTTTCAAGGTCTCGCGCGCTGCCGGCGGCCCAATTGGATTGGTCGCCCGACTAATTGCGGCCATCTATGCCATAGCAGCTAGGGTGCCGCTCGACGCTACCAAGCGACGGCTCATAATCGCTGGTATCCGCTCCCTCGTCCTCGCAGTCTTCCTCGCCGCCGCCGCCCTCGCACTGGGCGCCTTCGTCCTCGCACGCATCCTCAAGTTCGGTCATCACGTAGGGGTCGGACGCGTCCAGGAAGGCGATAAGCCGCTCGATTTCGGCCGATGCCTCTTTCCTGAGTCTGGCGAGGCGCTGGAGCGACGTTTGCCGCTCCCGCTGTTGGATAGCCAGCCCGCTCAAAATCGCACGGGTGGAGTCCGTATTAAGTTCTCTGACGTTTTCCGTGGTGGTGCTCACTGGTTTCCGGCTTTCGACAGCCGCGCCCCGTGTCGGACGGGGCAGCCGGGGGTCGAAACCAGCCAGTGAGACTGGTCGGACGCTTTTAGGCTTTCGCCCTGGACAGCACAGTCCGCCCCCGGCCACTTGCCGTCGGAATCCGAATAGGCAATAAGATTCAGGTCGGAGCCGCACCGCCAAGTGCGTCCGTTCCGATATCGGAATACCCATATCGAATTCAGCCGTCACCGCTCGACGCCAATCGAGTGGACATGCATGACCAAGCATGAAGCGGCTTATCACTGGTCCGGGTTTCGACACCCACGGACATGCTGAACCGATTTGCGTTAAAAATCCATCCCCCTTTTGGGGAGACTCCGACTCTCGCCCTGAGGTAGAAGGCCATGGCTGGAGCCTAGAGGAGTGCAAAATCATGTCGAATATCGAAAGCAAATCAATTTCGAACCGGACGATCCTGATCGCTCTCCTGATATTCAATGTGGTTGGAATTGGTCTCTCGGAGATCCAGCGTAGGCAGCTCGGCAATCAGAGCACGGAGGCTGTGCTCGAGCTGCAGGCAATCGAGCGTAAAAGGATCGCAGACGCGGCGGCGGATTGGGAACGAACCTACAAGCTTCTTGCTGAGATCAATCAGCGAGTGAACAACGTCGAAATCGCGCTCCAGTCTGGTCCACTCGCCGGTGAAGTCAGGGATATCTATGAGCGGCTCAAGGCTGTCCAAACCAAGGTGGAGGCGACGACAGTCGCAAAATAAGACCCTGCAATCCAATCGAATCATAAATCCGATCGAGATTTTCAAACCCATCACCGCCCGTGCGCGAAATTGCGCTGCGGAAGGGCGCGCAGGAGTCGAGGCGGGTCAAAGGATGAATGGTGTCAATCCACCGCTAGTCTCGCTTGCGCTCATCCTGCGGTTGCGGAATCGTATTTGCCACAAGGAGGGCGCATGATGGCATTTGCAACGTTTGGCGGCGAAAACGGGCGGCCGCTCTACATTAACCCCGCATTGGTGACGCATGTCATTGAGCTCAATGACCGATTATGCACCGTCTTTTTAGGCGGGCAGCACGCGGTGAATATTCCTCTGCCGGTCCACGTGGTTGTCCGCGGATCTGGAGAAGGCGGCTGAGGTTAGCCGCTAGCGAGTTTATGCATTTATAGCGAATTTCTACTATAATCGGATAACTTTCCTATGGATCCCTTTAGAAACCCGTACGCTCCAGGCGCGGGGACCCCGCCACCTGAGCTTGCGGGCCGCTCCGAGCTTATCGATGAAGCGACGGTAGCCCTTCGACGCACGCAGGTGGGCCTTGTGAGTGCGAGCCGAAGATAGGTCTAACGGGAAGCTCTCTCGCGCGCAGCATTCAGGTCTGCTTTTATGCCTGAGATTGCTGCATCAGCCGGCTGTCGACTTGGGGGCGGTTCATTGAGGTCTCGCGCCCACGGTGCCCCTGATCGAACTGTCGAACCGGAAGTGACCCGATCAGAGCTCACGCAAGCAGAGACAAGTAGGCCAGGAAGGCCGAGCAATACCGCCCGCGTTATCGCCTGGATGCCCATACTCGCCTAACCGAGATGACTCCGAATCGATCCTCCAGATCATCGCCATGAAACGATTTTCCCTGCGCCGCTCTCGATTAGCCGGCAAGCCATCTGCTCGTTGTCCAAGCCTAAATCCGAGACTGAGCGAACGCGGGACCCAAGCCTGCGACCTGGGTTCATCCGGCTGTTGAACGAAACGCGACGAGGCGATAGAGGCCGCAGTCTGGGCTCCAGCGGGGCTCACTCCTCACCGCCTCAGCCGGCGGGCGTGCGCCGCCAGCCGCTACCGGTTGCGGGGCCGCTCGATAGACGCCTCCGGGGCCGACAAGTCCGAGGCATTATCCTGTCAGCGGAGGATCGTACTGACGGCGGATCTCAGGTCGACTAGGACAACTTTATGCCAGTGTACTCACGTCCCTTCTCAGAGACAAAATTCCGAATAGCTCTGCGGCATGATGGAGTGCTGCGACGCTTCATTTCCTATTGGGTTGCGATACGCAGCGACGGATCGCTTTATCTCCTTTTCGACAGGAAGGGCAAAACAGACGACTGGAGCTGGACCGCGGGGCCGGAGGGCAATTCGAACAAGACATTGTCGACAGAGCAAACCAGGGGTTTCCGCCTGAGCTACCATACAACAGGCATGCTAAACCCTCATGGGCTAGACGGAGAGCCGACCTACTTTGAACCGCTATTCGGGATAACGAAGCTCCACGCACTTGTCGCGCTTTCGATTCCGTCTGCCGATCGACTAGACATCTACGATTCCAACGAGGCACCTCAGCGCATCATCGACGTGCCGAATTCCACGAGACTCGACTTTTGCCTTGCAGTGGCTCCTGCAAATTGTGACGATCCAAATTTTACAATTCTGGCCGACAATTTTGGCGGCATGTTCTCTCTTCAGCTGCTGCGCGAGAATATACAAGGACTGATCACCGCCGATATTGCTGAGCATTTTCTTTTTGTGCGGCCCGCTGTTGGACATCACGAAACACAGCAAATTCGAAAAGATGAGGCATTCATCAGGTTTCACCAGACCATCCACGGCCAACGAGACTTAATTATCTATGGTCCGAATGGAGAAGGCACCTACCTGATGATCTTCTCCGTACCCATGAGAAGCGCCCCTGTAGCAACGATCACTCCGCAGCTTCCCAATGGGACCGCGGAGATTATCGAAGCCACGAATGCTTGGCTCAAATATCGGATCAGACAGGGAAACAGGATCGTCAAAGAACCTACCATGATCGATGGGATCCTCAACGCCCGCATGTAAGCAAGGGAAGAGGTAAGGGAATGAATCATTCCACACTCAAGCTACGCCCCCCGCGCGGCCACCTGCTGCATAATCCGTTGGTTCCGCGCGATCAAGACTCTCAGTTGTTCGCCACGATCGGCAGAAGTTGCTCGGCGACGAGCTGCTAGATCAATTGACCCCAAATCATTAAGTGCTGAGTGAGATAAGCCCAATCAGCTGAGCGCCGCATTTAGGAGCCATCATGTTGCAAAAACTGTCTGCCGCGGTGGCCTGGGCTGCTCTTGCATTCATCACCTACGCTAGTCTTTCTCCAATCCGCGATAGGCCGCAACTGAGCAACGTTGCTGATTTAGAGCATCTCGCCGCTTTTGCGGTTTTAGGCTTCGCATTCTGCCTCGCGTACCGTCATAGAATGACATTCGTATGCAGCATCGTGCTTGGTAGCGCAGTCGTGCTCGAGTTTTTGCAAACGCTGACGCCAGATCGTCACGGAAAATTACTGGACGCCTCCGAAAAGATCATTGGCGGCTTGATAGGGATATTCCTGGCCAGTTTAGCTTTGCGCGCAATGAAGCGTGCTGGATGCGCGCCTTCCATCCTTAACAGTCGGTCCGATCACTGAAGCCACGAAGCGGAGCCTAAAACTCCGGGACGGTGCAGGTCACAAGGGCGGCGGTGGTGCTCGACGGCGAATGCCCACCGTACCACCTCGCCGGTGTCACGTTCCTTGCCGCAGGGATGCCTGTTGGTTAGACATCGGCGTCGGCACCAACGGCGGAACAGGCCTAATCGCCCGTCAATCCTATGGATTGAAGGCGGATCGGTGGCCTCGGGAACAAAGCCCGGCCGCCTCGATTGCCGCTCCATGAAGTGGCTCGTAGGCATCGTTGCGGTCCTCCTGCTCTGCCTTGTGGTGTATGCCGGATCGGCTTTCGTTTCCGCGTTGGATCTCGTTTCGGCCGTTCGGAGCGGAGACGCCTCTCAAGTCATGGCCCGAACGGATTTGCCGCGTGTCCGCCATTCCCTGGTCGAACAGGTTGTGTCCACCTACCTCGATCGAATCGCCCAAAAGCGGCCGGTGCGCCCATTCGAGCGAATGGCCATAAACGCGTTCGGCGCAACGATCGCCGATGACCTCGCGATCAAGCTCATGACGCCGGAAAATCTGTCCGCCCTTTTAAAGAGCGGCACTGTTCGCAACAGCGCGGAGAACATCACCTTCGGAACGATGTCGTCATTGGCCGAGCTCGACATCTCAAACATCTTCGTTTTCACCGGACGGATCACCCTGGTGAAGCCTGTCGAGTTTGCGTTGCGGCTTGGCGAGAGTCAGGACGCGGGCAGCGTCAGCATGCATCTCGACGGGACAACCTGGAAGCTCTCGCGGATTGGGCTACCGCCGAAGGTCTTGGCGAATATGGTTGACCGGCTGCCGACGCGGTGAACCCGCCGGCGTTCCCGCGCTCTCGTGGCTGATTGCACTTCGCTGGGCGGTCCTTTCCAACTGAGGCGGCCTTACTGCTTTCTGATACCCGCAATCTCGACGGTGAACCGAACGCGCATGACCGGCCCCGAATCGTCGCGGACCTCGATTGAGGACTCGCTAGGCTTCATTGGCCGCTGGAAGTTCTCCGCAGCCGCGTCGGCCATAGCCCGCGCGGCCTCTGCTCTGCGGCGTCCATGTCGGAGAACTCTAGACCTTCCTCGTCAACCACAAGGCCATCTTGGTCCAGCAAATCGAAGTAATAGCGTGACATTGTCATAGGATCGGCCCTGCCGCTGGGCGATCAATTAACGCAAATTTCGTTCCTAAGCTAGAACAGTCGAAAACTCATCGTCCTCAATAACCGAAGGCTTTTTCGGAGAAGCCCGGTTCAGCCGTTTCCTGCCGACTCGCAGGATGCCGCGAGCTAGGACCTCGTCCCGTCGCCCACCTTGACCGCAGGCGATGGCGGCCCCTCAATTTGGTCACTGCGATATTCCTCCCCGTCAATCGGGGACGACCGGCCGCCTGCACGGCCGGCCTGTGCCCAGTGGGGGCCTAGGTGGACCTGAGCACGCCGTTCATTCCGTTCGGATAGAAGCCGCCTTTGCTGACGCCCTGCTTCTCGGTCAAATAGACGATATGCAGCACCTCCTGCGGGGTGCGGCGAAAGGCAATGGCATCGGGTGTTGACGGAACGACGTTGGCTTTGCCGTTCATCCGGATGCCCTGGTCCTTGTCCTGACCACCATCGAGCTGGTCGCGGGCGTCGGAAATGCCGTTGGCCGCATTCCAGGCCTTTTCACCCATCAAATACAGCTGCGAGCGCGCCATCCCCATGTGGTACGCCTCGACAGCCAAAATGCCCGCCGCAGCTTCGACGAACTCCTTGCTCTTAATCAGCGGCGCTGCCCCGGCATACGCCGTCACGCCGACGTCCTCAAACAGCATGCCGCCCAGCAGGACACTCATGTCATCGGCAAACGGATCGAAGTCGGCGGGGAGACCGGCTGCCTGGGCGGCTGCCTTGAAACCCGCATCGAAATCGATGGCCGGGCGCGATACCGCCGTCCTGCCCAGCGTCTTGCGATAGAAGCGCACATGGGCAAGCTCGTTTTCGGCTAGCTCCTCGACAAACTCGCGGATTTCCTTCCTGTCGAATTTGGCTTCGTGTCCGCCAGCGACCCTCGCGGCGTCGGGGCCAGCGTCGGAATCGTCGATGCCCTTGCCGGCCGTGGCACGCAGATAAAACTCAGCCTCCATGTATTCCAGGTTCAACGCGAACTGAAAGATGTCCTCATCCTTCACTTCGGCGGCGTGTATTCCAACTCCAGTGGTCTCCTGATGCTTCTGTGCTTTGTGTTGCGCATGGGCGGTGGGGATCAACAGCCCGCTCAGTCCCAGGACTGATAGGCCGGCGACGGATTGCCGTCGGGAAATACGGGACCGATCCGCGTTCATAGCTAACCTCCTCTTCATGATGATGTGGCGCGCTTTCCGGAGCGGCAAATCGCGGTCCGCTATTCGGCCGCTCGGCGTGGCGTGCGATGCATCAGAAACGGGAGGAGCTTGCTTCCGTTCCGACTGCGCGCAGCTCCGAACTGAATGTCACTATGTCAGTTGTCACGCGCGATCCCAGAGGCGGACGAGTTCGCGCAACTCAAAACCGGCAATACCCACATGAGCGGAGAGCTTCTGCTCGGTCCCAAAAAGCGGACGTCTGCGCCTATAAGGACACGGTCGAGTTTGAAGAGAAAACCCTGCTCCACCCAGCCGCGCGAATAGTAGGAGGCAGGCCCGGAGAAACGCCGCTCTCAACCGCTAGCGGGCATCGCCGCGTGCACGGCGAAGGCCGCGCCAGGACGGCGCCGACCAAACCCAGGGCGAGCCAGCCGACCGCGGCCGAGATGCCGCGGCGCGGCTCCTGCAGTGCGGCCGTGCCGATTAGGATCTCGATGTCGCCCTAAGTCGACTCACCTAGCCCAGATACGACACGTCCCTCGCGCGCGACGCCAGCTCGGCCTCGATCTTGTCGCGCGGATTACATAGTTCCCGCACCTCGCCCGCCGCTATGTTTGCTGGACGAGAGAATGCAATGCCTTAACCGCAGCTTCCCGGTCCTGCACAGGGACAAAAAGGCTGACCGAATGCGGCGACAACACATACTTGGCGGGGACAATCCCGTGATGTCCGAGAACCTGCAGTACTCTGAACGGCAATTCTGACGAAACGCCGCCGAAGCAGGTGAGACTCACCGAGCTTGAAGCCTCGCGCTGCTTGCGCAGGTCCTTGCGTTGCTCCAGCGTGCGCAACAGCGCGTCGAGCCACTCTGAATCACAGGCCACGGTCATACTGGTTTTTCCCATGGTGAAGCTCGAGGCGAGGAGTTGTGGCCAGGACAGACTGTTTTCCTTGAGATGCTGTGCGAATTTCTCGAAACCCTGATTCAGATCCTTGGAATCGATTTCCACATGCTCAATGCGAGCCATCGAATTGACGGCTAGAACCTTTCCATTTTCCATACCTGCAACCTCTTTCGTCACTTGCGTGCCGAGTTCAACGCCACCCCACCGCTTGAGAATCAGAGGCACATCCTGACTTTGCGCCAGCTCTACGCTGCGAAAATGCAGGATTTTTGCACCCCAGAAGCACATTTCAGAAAGGGATGCGAAGTCCACTCGCCGCAGCGGCTTTGCATCCGGCACGATTTGCGGATCGGCAGAACAAATTCCATCGACCTCTTTGATGATTTCACAGCGCTCCGCCTTCAGCGCCGCAGCCATTGCAACGGCAGTGGTGTCGCTGCCGCCTCGGCCGAGCGTGGTGATTTCCCTGGTCGCCGGGTTCACGCCCTGAAATCCTGCCAGCACCACAACGCGCCCGCGATCGAGTTCCTCACGCACGCGAATTGGGCGTACATCCAGAATGCGCGCCGAGGAATGAGAGTCATCGGTCAACACACCGGCCTGGCTGCCGGTGAAGCTGATCGCGGGCACTCCGAGATCGGAAAGCGCCATGCTCATCAGGGACATGCTGATGCGCTCACCAGTCGTCAGCAGCATGTCGAGTTCACGGCGATTGGGACCAGGGCTCACCTGATAAGCCATCTGGATCAATTGGTCGGTGGTCGTGCCCATTGCGGAGACGATCGCCACGACACGATGACCACGGCCGTGCAGGTCGGCGAGACTGCGCGCAACCGCGCGAATCTTCGCCGGCGTTTCAAGACAGACACCGCCATATTTCTGCACGATGATGGGATGGTTGCGCATCTAACCTCGGTGAGAAACCTCGCTCGCCTCGCCCGAGCCGGCACCAGCTATCCATGTTCCGACGACTTCGAAGTTCGGATTAAAGGCGACAAAGTCCGCGCGGTAGCCGGGCGCGATCCGTCCAAGCTCGGACTCAAGGCCTAGAAATGCCGCAGGCGTCCGGGAAGCCATGATGAGGGCGTCGACAAGGGGGCTTCCGACCAGCGCAACGGCGTTGCGCACCGCCTCGATCATGGTGAGATGAGCGCCCGCGAGTATGCCATCGAGGCCGGTCAGGCGATTTTCGTGCAACGCGATCAGCCTTTCTTGCAGCAAGAATTGCCGGTCGTTCGTGCCCACCAATGGCATGGCATCGGTGACGAGCATCAATCGATCGCGTCCCTTGCAGCGGGAGGCAACACGCAAGCCGGCGCGGTCAACGTGGATGCCGTCGCAGATAATCCCCGCAAAGAGCCGATCATCAGCTAGCGCGGCGCCCACCAAGCCCGGCTCCCGGGCGTTCAACTGCGACATGGCGTTGAACAGATGAGTCACCCCCGAGATACCGCGATCGACCGCCGGCCCGATTTCGGCTGCGGTGGCGTCGCTGTGGCCGGCCGCGATACGCAATCCGGCGTCGATCAATTCATCGATCATGGACGCGGGCACGCATTCCGGGGCCAAGGTCACAATGGAGCGGCCGCGGTGCCCGAAACTTTTGATCGCGGCGAGATCGCGCCGATCGGGCACGCGTATCTCGGCTTCCGGATGAATACCCTTGCGAGACCTGTTGAGGGCCGGCCCCTCCAGATGAAAACCGAGCACGCCGGGAATCATCAGACAAGCCTCGGCGACTGCGGCCAACCGCTCGAGGACCTCGATGCGGTCGGTAATGAGGGTCGGCAAGCAGCCTGTGGTTCCTGCCTTCCGGTGCGCTGCGACGATGCGTCGAACGCCCGCCTCCGTTGGCTGGTCGTTGAGAAGAACACCCCCTCCTCCATTCACCTGGATGTCGATGAATCCAGGCGCAAGGATCGCTTCTGCCGGAAGGTGGATTGAGGCGCGCCCGTCCGCCTCGCCGAAGGCGATGTTTTCAATCCGCCCCTGCGCGATCCTGACCGACCCCGGCCCGCGCATCTCGGTACCATCAAAGATGTGCTGAGCGGCAATCGAGAGAGAGACGGAAGACTCAGCGTGGCCCATCAGTATTGATCCAAGAATAGCAGTCACGGGCTCGTGAGGTGAGTCCCGTCCCCTTCAGGACCTTATATGTACCAGGAGCCTCGGGGACCCGGAGCTGACCCCTTGCGTTAAATTTCCATGGGACCAAAAGGTACCACGTATCTCGGCATTGATGGCGGTGGAACCCGTTGCCGTGCCCGGATCGAGGACGAAAACGGCAGGCTGCTCGGCGAAGCCAGCTCGGGATCTGCGACGACGCGGATTGGCGTCGAAAAGGCCTGGCGTTCTATCTTGGAGGCAACCGAAGTGGCGGCCGCACAGTCCGGCCTGACGCAAGAGGATTTCGCGCGGATGCGCGCCGGAATTGGCCTTGCCGGACTTGGCCGCCGGGGCGCGGAAGCGGCGCTCAAGAACATCGCGCATCCCTTTGCGTCCGTTATCTTCATCAGCGACGGCCTCGCGGCCTGTCTCGGCGCCCACAGCGGCGCGGATGGGGCCATCGTAGTCGCCGGCACAGGCTCGGCGGGTGTCGGCCTGCTCGACGGCCGCGAAATCCGTCTCGCCGGCTACGGCTTTCCCGTGTCTGACGAAGGCAGCGGCGCCGACATCGGCCTGCAGGTTGTTCGACTGGCGCTGCGGGCCGCGGATCGCCGCGGCGAGCTGACCCCATTGCTTTCAGAGGTGCTGGGCGCATTCGATCATGATCCTTATCAAGCGGTGGCCTGGTCTGAAGAAGCCAAGGCCACGGACTACGCCGCGTTGGCGCCGATCGTAATGCGTCACGCCAATCAGGGCGATCCGATCGGCCGTCGCATCGTCGAACGCGCGGCCGATGCAATTGGCGATCTGCTCGATTTGTTCCTGGCGAGAGGGATTGACCGGCTCTCGCTGGTGGGCGGGCTCGCGGATCCCATTACGCCATGGCTGACGCCTGATCTGCGCGCCCGCCTGAGGCGTCCTGACGCCGATGCAGCGGCCGGCGCCTTACTGGTGGCACGAGGACGGCTTGACCTGTCCAAGAGAGAAACTGAGCATGAACAGGCTTCGAAGTTCAGCGTTTGATGGCGCTTGGATCAACAATATGGCTACCGAAGAAGTCGATCCCCGTTTTGCCGATCTTGATGCTTGGCCGCTGCCGTCAGCGATGGAAGCGATGTGGGAGGGCCAGCTTGCGGCAGTCGCCGCGATCGGCCATGCCCTCCCCGCGATCACTGCGGCGACTGAAGCGGCCAAAGTGGCCCTGGGCGATCGCGGTCGCATCGTGTACGTCGGCGCCGGCACCTCAGGCCGCGTAGCGGTGCAGGACGGCGCCGAGCTGACGCCGACCTTCGCCTGGCCCCGCGAGCGCGTCCGCTTCATCGTCGCCGGCGGAGACAGCGCGTTCATCACCAGCATCGAGGGCGCGGAGGATGCTGTCGATGATGCGGTCACGCAGATCAATGCCGCGCGGCTCACGCCGCGCGACGTGGTGATTGCGGTAGCCGCCAGCGGGACAACGCCATTCACAGTCGCGGCACTGCAGCAGGCAGGCTCATTCGGTGCAGTGACGATCGGAGTCGCCAACAATCGCGGCACCGCACTGCTGGAGGCGGCAAAATTTCCGATCTTGATCGAGACCGGCCGCGAGCTGATCGCCGGTTCCACGCGGATGAAGGCCGGCACCGCACAGAAGGTCGTTCTCAACCTGATCTCCTCGGGAATCATGCTGCGCCTTGGCCGGGTGTATCGCGGCATGATGGTGAACATGCCGCCGACCAATGCCAAGCTGAAGCGGCGCGCGGAAGCCATGGTCGCACAAATCGCGCACTGCGATCCCTCGCGCGCCGCACGATCGCTTGAGCAGGCCGAGGGAGACATCAAGACGGCTGTCCTTCTGGCGTTGGGTGTCGACAGGGTTGATGCTGAGACCGTTCTCAAAAACTGTGACGGCAACCTTCGGCGCGTATTTGTCGAGCTCGCCAGGAATCGTGACCAGCATCCCGCGGGAGCGGCGCGCAATCGAGGCGGAGCGGTTGACCCGTGATGACATCCGCGATGGCGAGCGAAATCGGAGAAAGCGCGGAT
This sequence comes from Bradyrhizobium genosp. SA-3, assembly GCF_004212635.1. Classification (GTDB taxonomy): domain Bacteria; phylum Pseudomonadota; class Alphaproteobacteria; order Rhizobiales; family Xanthobacteraceae; genus Bradyrhizobium. Next base: position 22,232 of record NZ_PSRT01000032.1, read on the forward strand.
GTTGTCGCCAACATCGTTCGCAGTCGCCCCGCCGCGCGCGACATCACACAGCGAATTGGGATTGGCTCCACCCCCCTGTGCGTCGTGTGCGGCCGGGGAAGCTCTGGGCACGCCGGGGTTTTCTTGAGATACCTTGTCGAGACGCGGCTTCGCCTTCCTGTTTCAGCCAGCGCTCCTTCGGTGATCACGGCATTTCGCACGCCCTTGATGCTGCGCCATGCGCTGTTCATCGTGATCTCGCAGTCCGGGCGCAGCCCGGATCTCGTCGCGGCGACCAGGTCGGCGCGCGCCTCGGGCGCCCGCACCATTGCCATCGTCAATGCGACGTCGTCGCCGGTGGCTGACGAAGCGGAGTTCGTCGTTCCGATCGAAGCCGGCCAGGAGCATTCCGTAGCTGCGACCAAGACCGTGGTCGGCTCGATGGCTGCCAGTGCCGGACTCGTTGCCGAGCTGGCCGAAGATCAGGCGCTGCGGTCGGCTCTCGAGAGGCTGCCCGAGCGCCTGCATCGCGCGCTGGCGCTCGACTGGTCTGAGATTGCCGCTGATCTCGCCAAGGCGTCAGCCGTGTTTGTGGCGGCGCGGGGCCTTGGCCTGGGCTCGGCGAAGGAGATCGCGCTCAAACTTTCGGAAATCCTGCGCCTGCCTTCGATTGGTCTAAGCGCCGCAGAGCTGCAGCATGGGCCGCGCGCCGCGCTATCGTCGCGCACGCCGGTTGTCATGATGCGCCTCATGGATGAAACGGCGGCCACGGTGGACGCGCTGGCAGCAGAAATGCGCAAGCAAAAGATCGCGCTGCATCTCTGCGGCGGACCACATGGGTCGCTGCCCTGGTTGGCGGAGGATGACCCCGCGACTGATCCGATCACCATGCTCGTTCCGGCCTATCGGATGATTGAGCAGACAGCGCGCGCCTGCGGGTTTGACCCGGATCATCCCCCTCGCCTGAGCAAGATTACCGAGACGTTCTGACAGCTGACTGATTGCTGGCTTGCGACCGAAAGCTGGATTGCACCCCGGGCAACGAAGCGGAGCGGGCAACGGAACGCTCGGGCCGCACCGCCGAAACAATCATGTACTCTACGATCGCAGACGCCAAAGGAATGAATGGCGTGTCACGCGAGTACTTCGATTTCGTTCGACAGCAGATCGAGAGGACCATGGGCCGCATGAATGAACCCTGGCGCTGCCGAACTCCTCACGATTTGGCGGCTGTGCAGACTGATCTGATGCGCGACACGATCAGTGGCGCCTTGGATACCAGCCGCCGGATGGCGGACATGTCTCTGAAGGTGGCTGACAATGCCGGAAACCATATAACCCAGAGTATCGAACGCATGCGGCAGGCTGCCTAGCGCGCCGGCACAATCATAGCGCACGTGCGCGGCTGAATCTCAGCCGCTCGCGTCTCTATGTCTGTGCCTGCTGGACAAGTGAACGCAATACCTTCAGCTCGCGGCTCTCCCCGGGGACAACCCGCATGCCCAGAGATGCTCGATGCCGACGAAGGAATTTTGGACGCTACGGTTCAGATGAGCTCATCCAGCTTAGCCCGGTTCGCAGCGCTGTCCCAATTCTACGAGTCCTATTTCGGAAAGACCAGATGACCTCAGCAAGCTAGCAGACGCGCAACGAGGCAAATGGACGTGTCTGCGGCTCGTGAAGGTTCCTGAACTCCCGCCCCTTCAACCATGGACGGAACAACCCTATCCTGGTCGGGTTCACCGATGTGTGGACGCGGCGCGTCTCGATCGCCGCGAACTGCTCTGATGATGTAAGAAGGTCCGATGCTCGGACGCGTCGACTCCCCGCAAGAGGCCCGGAGATGCGCGGTCAAACAGGAAGTCGTTAGGTTGTTATCCTAATCAAAGTTCACTCCTTTTCGCGTCGAACATCGACCGGCTGGAGCTTTGCGCACGCTTCTTCGTCGTGAAGTCCCATCTCCGCTCTACGTTCTGACGCTACGGTTTGTGCGCTGATCACCGGTGACATCAGGGAACTAGTCGCTACAGCCGTTGTCGCGTGACCGTTAGATTTGCTGTCGGGGGTGCCTTTCCCACACCCGCCAAACCTACGATATCTCATCCAATCCTTTGCACAACGCAGTTCACGAGCCCGGTAGCGCATTCAGCTCTTATGCCCTTCGCGACTTTGAAAGGTCGCGATCTTAGTATCGGGCGCCAAGTGCGCTATCGGACATGGAACCGGCGCTATCGGTCGAAGAAATCGCTCTTGCGTTACCATTCGAATCGCGTGCCGACCCCGACGGATGTCGAGCCCTTCGCATCAACATCCGACTCGACGCGGATGTGGCGCGTCACGTCGACATTGGCCGACACACCTGACTGGCTGGGGCTCACGCCCGTTCGCACACCCACGCTCAGCCTATCGCCGATCGCGCGCGAGGCTCCGACCATCGGACCGCCCGCCCCGGCGGCCACGTCCAGATTGTCGACCCCAAGCGAGCGGCGCATGCGGTCCACCGTTCCCTCGCCACCGCTTGCAAACTGAGCCGCGGCCCCTGCGAGCTGCACGGCCTGCGAGGTCGTCAGGCTGCCCGAAGCTTTCTGAAAGAGAATGCGCGACAGGATCTCATCCTGCGGCAACTCGGGCTGCGAGTGGAAGGCGAAGACCGGCGCGGCCGCCGGTCCCGAGATTCCGACCTGCGCGGCGATGTCGGAGGCCTGTATCTCAGCCGCGAAATCGAGCTCGGGCGCGAGATCTCCGTTGAAGGAGAGATTGCCCTTGGTGAAGGTCAACGTCTTTCCGAGCACCACCAGCTTGCCCTGGAAAAGCGAGAAGGCGCCCTTCGGCACCGGAGCGTTGGTCGTGCCGCCCACGTGAATGGAGCCGCCGAGCTCCGCCGTCGCCCCGCGGCCATGGATGAAGACGTGGTTCGGCGCCGAGACCGTCACGTCGAGGAAAGCGTTGAAGAGCGCCGGGCGGCTCTTGTTGCCTTTCAGCGTCTCCGCCTTGCGCGCAGCCGCAAGGCGTGCAGCGGCCTGGCCCGAGGCGTTCACATGGTTGATGCCGTCGATCGGCTTGAGCGTCGAAGGCAGGCGGTCTGGAATATCGACACTGACGCGGGTCAAGTCGATGCGACCGGCGATCCGCGGATCGCGCGCCAGGGCGCCGGTGACGTCGAGGGCGAGATTGGCCTGAGCGGTCGCCAGCACGCTGGCGGCGAGGGTCGCCTCCTGGCCACGGATCGAGACCGTGCCCGGGAAGCCTGCTTCCGGGGCGACCCTCACCTGGCCGGAGCCGGACAACGTGCCGCCGTTGGGCGTCACCGCGGCCAGGCGCTCCACGACGATCCGCTCTCCTTCGGCGGTGATTTTCGCCTCGATGGCATCGAGGCGCGTGCCGAGCACGCTGTCGCGGAAGGTGCCTCCGCTCATGGTGGCGACACCGCTGATCTGGGGCTTCGCGCGCGTGCCGCCGACACGGGCATCGAGCGCGACGCTACCGGACACGGTGCGGCCGGAGGCGGAGAGCATCGCATTGGCGACGGCGGCATCGAGGCGGCCCTTCGCGGTCAGCGCAATCGGGCCCGTGGCGTCGAGCGGCAGCGTGCCCGACGCCGTGAACGTGCCGGCTTTTCCCGCGGCAACTGTAGTGTTCAGGCTCGCGCGGCCTCCATCGAGCCGCCCATTCACGGCAATGTCGATCGGCGGCAAGCCCGCGCTCCTGGTCTGCGGCGCCGCGAGCTGCTTGACGGCCACGTTGTATTGACCCATCGGCGCGCTCGCGGAGCCGGCGATCGCGGCTGAAGCGTCAAGCGTCCCGGCGAGCCTCAAACCGGGCATCGCGACATCGGCCGCGCCGAGCGGGATTGCGCTTGCCACGGCCTTGAGGTCGAGTGCCTTGCCGGCCTTACCATCGACGGTGAAGCGGCCACTCCCAATTCCGAGGGCCAGATGCTCGATCAGCACCGTGCCGTCGTCGAGCGTGAAGCCTGCGGGCCCCTGCAGCACGATCGCGTTGGCGCCACGCCGTGCGGTGAAACGATTGAGGTCGAATCGCGTCCGCTCCTTGGACGTCAACGCACCCGCGGCATCGAGATCGAAGCCGGCAGCCTTGGCGGAGAGACCGATCGCGCTCGTATCGGCATTGCCCCTGGCCGTTAGCGCGATGCTCGAGACGGTCTGACCGCCGAACTCGGCATCGTTGACCCGGGCATCCGCATTGAGCACCGGATGGCTGTAGAGATCGGCGCCATCGGCGCGCAGATCGAAACTGCGGATGGCCATACCGGCGGCACGGATTCCCGCGCCCTTGCCAACGAGACGGACGGACTGCTGGCCGCCATCAGCCGAAGCGGCAAGGTCGAGTGAAGCCGAACCGGCGAGTTCTGTGAGAACAAGCGGTGAGAGGTCGGCGAGCGCCCCAGCTGCGAAGCGAATCTGCCCGCTTGCGAATCTCTGCGCGTCGACCGTTCCTGCGCCCTTCAGGGACACCGAGCCGATCGCGATGTCGAGGATCTTTGCGTGCCACCCGGCAAAGGCGGGAGCTCCGCGATCGTCACGCTCCGACGATCGGCGGCTCACCTGAACAATCCCGCGCGCCGGGTTGCCGTCGACGGAGCCGTTGAGCTTGGCGTCGACGGCACAGAGCCCGTTGATGTCGTTGACCGTCGCGGCGAGCTCCAGATGCGGAATGGGACGCCGCATCGCGGTGGCGCGATCCACCGAGGCCCCGAACGAAACGCCGGGATGCGCGAGCCCGCCGGTCATGCCGACGTCGAGAGCTCCCGCACCGGTGAGGCGCGCATCGACCGCCGAGAGATCTGGCAGGTCCACATGGGCCGACAGGTCGCTCGAGTCGCGCGTCACCGTTCCCTTGACGCGAACCGCGACATTGGCTCCATCGAGCGACGCGCCGCGGACCGTGTAAGTGTCGCGGCCATCGGCAGAGAGATCGGCTGCGAGTGCGAGCCGCGCCCCCGCGAGCCCATCGAGCGCCGCAAGTCCCGTTGCAAGCTTCTCGCCAGTGCCTGACATTCGGGCGTCAAAGCTGCCACGCTGGAGGTCCGCGTCGAGATCGAGGCCGAACGCCACCGAGCCCTTGAGCTTCAGCCCGGCAAGCTCGGCAAAGTACCCGAGGTCGGGCACGGTTCCGGCAGCACGGCCATGCAGGCGATCGGCGCTGACATCACCTCTATAGGTCGCCTGAACCGTGGAAGTGCCGATCTCGAGACGCTCGATCCTGGCGCGGCCGCCCAAGTCCGTATCGCCGTGGAGCACGAGCGATGCGGTGTTGCCGATCGCGGCCGCCAGACTCGCGTCGCGTGGCGCAATGCCGGAGGCGCGCAGGTTCGCGTCAAGGATGATACGCGTTGCGGGATCGCTGGCTTCGGCGCGAGGGAGGGCCGTGAGCGAAGCGTCAAGCGTCTCGACGTCTCCGTCCGGCAGATGAGCACCCGACAGCGCGAGCTTGACCGATGCTGTGGGAGCCTTGATCGGGCCGGTGACGTGGCTATCGAAGACGAGGCTGCGGATCGAGCCGTGGTCGGTTTCGGTCACATCGCCGTTGCTTGGCAGGGCGCGGATGGAAGCCGCGAAATCCATCATCTTGTCGGCTCCGAGCAAGCCCTTCGCGTCGAGCCGGGCGAGACGGCTCGTGAGCGTCAGCCCGTTCAGGGCGACGCTGCCGTCGTCACCAATACGCGTCGTGCTGTCGAGCTTGGTTTCACCGGCAAAGACCGGCGCGGCAATTGCCGGCAACAACGGCCCGAGATGGCTAGTAAGGCGCGTTGCAAACACTCGGCCCGCCCCGTTTCGGTCAAGCGTAATCGTGCCGGTCGCATCGATCGTGGGGCCGGCCTGCAACTTCAGGGCACCACGGAAGCTGTCGAGCGTGCCCTGGCCGCCCAGTGCGAATGTGACGGGCGGCTCGCCCGGCAAATGGCCGAGCTTGGACATGAGTCCGTGGGCCGGCTCGTCGAGCGTGACGTTGAGGGTCAGCGCATTTCCCTGCGGAACGTAGGCGAGAGCGGCCTTGAAGCGGCCCGGAAAATCCTTGCGAATGGCGTCGAGATTGAAGACGAGCCCTTCGGCGGGCGAGCCGAGCTCGGTATTGCCGGTCGCCGCGACACTCAGGGCTTCACCCAGAATGGACTGCCCAAGCGTCAGGGCTCGCAGGTCGAAAGCCTTCACCTGCACCTTCACCGGAAGCTCGGGCAGGATCGGCTGGTCGGACTCGGCGACAGGCTGGTCTGACGGCAGAGGCTTTCGTCTGATCTCAAGGGAGCCGATCTCAAGACGGTCGATCTCCAGTCGCCCCAGCAGCAGTGCGCTGCGTCGCCAGACGAGGCGCGCCTTGTCGAGTGTCAGCCAGACTCCGTCCTTGTCGGTGATGCTGACGTCGCGAACCGTGGCATCCGAGGACAACACTCCATCGACGGCGCCGACATGGACCTGGGTCGCCGGCGTCGAGAGCGTTCGCGAGACAAGACTGGCCAGCACATCCTGCTGGTTCTCGCCACTCTCGCCCGCCATTTCGTAGACTACGAGGCCGAGCAAAGCGACGCAGACGAGCCCGAGGACGGCGACGGCGGAACGGACGATGAGCGGCCGTCGGATGCGCATCAGAATGCTTGCCCAATGCTGACATAGATTGCGTAGCGGCTGTCGCCGGGGCGTGGATTCAGCGGCGTCGCAACATCGAGGCGGATCGGGCCGACCGGCGTGAGATAACGCAAGCCAAGTCCCGCCCCATAGCCCACATAGTTGTCGAAGCCTGGCACGGATGATCGGGAGGCGGTGCCAAAGTCGAAGAATGGCACGAGGCCGATGGTGGGCGTGATCCTCACCCGCACCTCGGCGGAGCCCTCGATCAGGCTGCGACCACCCGTGATTTGGCCGAACATCATCGGCGAAATGGTATTAAACCCGTAACCGCGCACGGATCCGCCGCCGCCAGCGAAGAAGCGATGGGCATCCGGGATCTCGGCGAGCGGCGCTCCCGCAAGCGAGCCTGCGGCCAACCGGCCCGCCAGAACATAATTGGCCTGCTCGTCGAGCGCATAGTAGGCCGAGCCCGCGATCCGCCCTTCGAATAGATCGATCGTGGAGCCCATCAGCTTCGGATAGGCATTGACGGTCGCCGAGAGGCGCACACCGCGCGTGGGGTCGAGCGGATTGTCGGTGGTGTCGTAGCGGCCGGTCGCGGTGAAGCCGATCAGCGTCGCGTCGACCCGCCCCAGCACGTCCAGCGATTTCGATTGCTCGACCTGAAGACCGGCCTGCAGCGAAGCCGCCTCCGAAAAGCGGTGGATCACGCCGAACGTGCCGCGCACCGTATCGTCGGCGTAACCGCCGAGGTCGTTGTTGCCGACACGCTCGCGGAACGCAGTGGCCTCGACCAGAAGATCATTGGCGGTACCGAACATGCCCGGCTTGATGAAGGTACTGGTTAATCGCGCGCCAAAATCCGACGCGTGGAGATTATTGAAGCCATTGAAGGACGTGCCGTCGACCCGTTGCAGAAGCGAGGCCGAGGCTTCGAGCCTCAGGCGCTCGCCGCCGCCGAATATGTTCCGATCCTCGTAATAGCCTGCAATGCCGGGACCATCGACGGTGGAATATTTCGCCGAGAGACCCACCGCGTGCCTGGGCCTTTCCGTCAAATCGATGAAGACCGGCAGGTTGCCATTGGCATCGAGCTTGTCGGCCTCGCGGATGCGAATTCCTCCGATGGCTGGGATCCTGGCGATCGAGGTTTTCGTCAAGGCGAGCCGCTCGGGCGAATAAGGCTCGCCTTCCCTCAGGTGGACATGCGTGGCCACTACCCTCGGGTCGACATCTCCGCCCGAGATCGTGACGGCGCCGATGCCGGCCTTGGGGCCTGCTTCGACCCGCAGCCGAAAGTCCATTGCGGCGGCCGCATGATCGACGGTGGCCTTGACGTCGGCGATCTTCGCAAGCGGATGTCCGTTGCTGCGGAACCAGTCCACGAGCTTCACCTGCGCGGCGCGCAGGTCGGCCGAGATCGCTGGATCGCCGGGCTTCAGCGCAAAGGCGCGGCGCGGCAATCCATGCGGCGCTTGGTCGTGCGGGTAGTCCACATCGACGGTGCGAAGCTTGAACAAGGGGCCGAGTCGCGCGGTGACCTTGATGGGAACCACTGTCCGATTGCGAAAGGTGTCGGCCCGACGCGCCGCGGCGGTGAGCCCGGTCTCGTCGGGGGACACCGGAACTCCGTCCACGGTTACATCGATCTGGGCATTATAGCGGCCAAGCCCCCAAAGGGCATCGAGCAGCGGATTGATATCGGCCTGAAGCCGGCGCACGAGACCTTCGCCGTCCGGCGGTGGTTCCTGCCGGAGGCGATAGGTGCCGGAGGCATCGCGCAACACCTGCTCGGCGTCACTATCATTGTTGCCATCCGGCGTCTTGGCTTCAATCTTCAGCCGATAGGACAGCGTCGTGGCGCTGACCGGCGGCGGATCGTCGGAACCGACGAGGCCAAAGAAATCGAGCGCGTGAGCCTGCTCGCACAGCGACCAACCAACGACGGCGACACACCCCGAACGCAGGATGCGTCGCGCCGCAGCGACAAAATATCCTCGCCTTGCCCGCCGCAGCGGCAGGCATCGTCGCAACACGATTTCCTTGATTGTTCCGCTCCGTACTCGCCTGTTGACACAACTCGAGCCTCTGCAACCCAGGCCCGGCGATCCCCTGTCTCCGCATTCAACAGGCACCACACGCGAAATTGATAGACATCATGATGGACAATGTAGGGCACAGAAAATCGGCTTCGTGATCTTCTATTGATTCAACAAAGACCACGACGTTCAAGAAAGCTCCACTGTTGAGGTGCGCTCCACGAAAAAAATGCTCTAGAAACTGTGTGCCCCATCCGAAGAGTTCCGCGCGCGACTCTTTGCCATTATTGTGCTTGGACGGCATTCCGGTAACGAGTCCTCACAGAATTTCTTGCAACGGGGAACATCCACATCGGAATCATGATCGGGAAATTTCAAAGGCGAGATTCCGGCGCCCCCTTGAGTAGCTGCGCAGCAGCCATGGCAAGTTCAAGCGCTCTAGCCGCGCTGCACTTCCCCAAAGGCGTCCCGGCTATCGCCACCGGCGATGCGCGAGCTATTTCGATCACGACAAGTTCGAGCTCTTCGCGCTCGTCTCACATCACCATCGACGTCGATGAGATGATCCAAACAAAGATCCTGAGTGCGTTTGGATTGGGGAAGCGATCGATGAAAAAACGTGCCCGCTTCGCCATGAACTGCCGCTAGATATGCGTAGGCTCCTCGCCCCGCCAGGGCGCGTTTGACGTGGAGATCAAAGGCCCCTTGCGACCGGGCTCTCGACGGTTGCGGCCTGGGTCAACAACCAGAAGAGTCCTGTCGATTGGGTGAAGCCGGATGGCGGCGCATTGTGCTGCCTTCGATTGAACCCGGACGCGCTTGATGTCGTAGGAGCGTTGGGCTCTTCTGGTCGGCACTCCCGAAGTCGGAGCTTCAATTCGGTGACGGCGCTTGGTTTGGAGATTACTCGCCGTTCTACGCCTCGGCTTTGGCGATCTGCCGATCAATGTTCTTCCGGCCGCCTTGGATACGCGTTCGGAGACGGTAGAGGCAGCGGCGGCGGTATCGGCTCAACCGCCATTGGTCCAGCGCTGGCGACCACCCGTGCCGCGGGCCCGAAGCGCACCATCGAGCGCATGGTGTCGCGGAAAATCGTAGCTTGGCGGAGAACTTCGTACGATTGGTAGCGGGGGAACGCTACCGCTTTTCCCCACACCCATCAAACCTGCGATATCTTCTCCAATCCTCTGCATGAAGGAGCCAGTCGGAGCTTGAACGAGTTCGGCATTTTTAGCTCGCCGACATGCATTTCGAAAGACCATACGCGGCGATATCGTGGAACATCGAAGCGACACGCGCTTTCGGCCGCATCATTCGCGACGGCAACATCGTAAACCTCCTTTTATCAGAACGCGAGCAGTCGCTTCGATAGGGCGTCAACCGTCGTGCTCGATCCCTGCCGAGAGGCTATTTTTCCGGGAATTCTCCAAGGTCGACGGCCATGTGCGCGATTCAGGAATACGAGTATGCAAAGCGAGTCGTTGCTCATCTTTTGTCTGCACGGAACGAAAAAAACATCGGCGCCGGCACAACGGGGCTTCGAACATGAACTCGCGCGAACACTATGGCATCGACGCTCCCGGGACGGTTCGTGCGAACATTATTCTCGGGGGCCTCTTCGCGTTGGCAGCAACCGTTGGCCTGGCATGGCCCAGCCCGAATCCGGTCACTGCCTGGTTGTACATCAGCGTTGCAATTGTCGCGACCCTTCTACTCTTCCTCGCGGCGATCATGTTGTGGTCGAGCCTCCGCGTACGCGACCGCCTGGTTGCGGCACTTGCACTTTCGGGAAATGAGCGCGTGCTCGACGCAGGATGTGGCCGTGGATTGGCGCTTATTGGTTGCGCAAAAAACTGATCACCGGCACGGCGATCGGTATCGATCTATGGGCCGAGAAGGACCTGTCAAATAACAATCCCGAAGCGACCTTAGTCAACGCGGTCGCCGAGGGCGTGGCGGACCGGGTCGAGGTGGAAACTGGGGACATTACCAAGCTGCGGTTCCCCGACGCTTCGTTCGACGTGGTTGTCTCGATGACCGTGATTCACAACATCCCCTCGCGCGATGCGCGCGATCAAGCGCTGCGCGAATTTGTCCGCGTCCTGAAGCCGGGCGGTCGCGCCGCTATATTCGATCTCTTGCACACGTCTCGTTACGCGGAAGTGTTGCGGGAGGCTGGCATGACGGTTCGGGACATTGGCCATGACCGCCTGTAGCTTCTATCCGGTCGCTCGCTGCTCGCGCAAAAGCCAGAAAGTACCAGCTGAACGGATCCGGTTTTACCATCAAATCACCAGAGGACCCATAGCTGTGGACATGCGGGTTTCACCTCACTCTCTCCACCTTCAGCTCGACCATAGCTTTCCCATTTCGATCAAAGACGGTGCAGTCACCCTTCGCTATCATTTCGACCAAATGACGATCGAGCGGCTTTTCAGAAGCGGTCTTCGGTATTTCAGAGACGATCTGCAGGAAACCAGGGACGCTGGACTTCCCCAGACGTTCGTTGCACTCAGAAAAGATTCTTGCGGTGTCGCCCAAGCCGCGACGGCTCACGACCGCGGCGATGACTTCCTTCTCGCCGGGGGCATTGGTCGCCGTCGCCACACCGTAGACATAGACGTCATCGACGTCCAACATGGTGGCGAGCACGGTCTCGATGGCTCGGGGATCGATAAAGTCTCCGTTCCGCCGGATTGAATAGCCCGCACGGTGCGAGAAATAGAGCCAGCCTGCTTCGTCCTTCCAGCCCATATCCCCAGAGTGGAACCAGCCTCCCCTCGTCTTCTGCTCGCTTGCCTCCTTGGCACCAAAATAGTTCACAGGCGAGACCGTTCCGTCAGCGTTACGGAAGCATATTTCGCCCAGCTCCCCGGCGGGCACGGTCTGCATCGCCTCGTCGAGGATCTCGCAGACCGTACCCGGCAAAGCCTTGCCGATTGATCCGACAGGTCCAGTCCCGGGAGGATTGAGGGTGAGGCCGCCTTCAGCGGTGCCAAAGAACTCGAAGATATCGGCGCCGAAGCGCTCCTCGAAGGCCTGCCACATCGATGCCGGCATTCCGGCGCTGAGAACAAAGCGCACTTTGTGCGCGCGGTCAAAACGATCGGGCGGTTCGGCGAAGATTGCAGCTGTCATTCCGCCGAGCAGGTTGAAGGTCGTGCAGCCGCAGTGCGCAAGAATCTCCCACAGCCGGGATTTGGTGAATTGCTTACTGAACACGCAGGGCAATTTTGCACGAAGAGAATTCCCCAGAGTGATAAATTGGGCGTTGGCATGGGTGAGAGACAATCCTGTGTACAGGCGGTCACCTGATCGGTATCCCATGAACTCGCTGACGCCCGCTGCGAAGGCGAATCGTCCGTGGGGAGCGAGAATTGCTTTGGGATGTCCGGTCGTGCCCGATGTGAACAGCATCTGCATCGGCGCATCAAGCGGCCTTGGTTCAAGTTCGCCCGTCGGGGTCGCCCCCGACAAGATGGACTGGAGGCTTCGGCAAAGACCCGGAGGCGCTTCCGCACCGATCGTCCAGATCCATCGGAGGTCCGGCAGGTCGGATGCAAGATCCAGGATGTGAGGTGCAATTTCGGGCGATACGATCGCGCCATTGCATCCGGAAAATCTGAGCATGTACGCGAGCCGCTCCCCCCGCGTACGCGGGTCGACCGGCACGAACACGGTACCTGCTATCTCCGAGGCGATCATCGCCTCGACAAATTCAGGCTCGTTCCGCATAATGATCGCGAATGCGTCGCCTTCCCGCGTTCCGGCATCGTTCAAGGCCCCCGCCAGCAACTGCGCGGTAGACAACAACTCGCGATAAGATCGCCTCGTTTCAACGAGCCCGCCTTCAGCGCCTATATCAACAAATGTGAGAATTGGATCGCCGTCGTCGACGCCGACTCCGTCCTTCACCATCTCCAGGAGAGTACGCTGATTCATCATTTTGCCAACACAGTCATCGTCAGAGCGGCAGCTTCGCCGCCGATGAAGCCTCCGCCGTTTTCGGCCAATGCCAGCCTGGCGCCCTCGATCTGGCGCGATCCTGCGCGTCCCTGCAGTTGGAGAACGAGTTCATAAATCTGGCCCAACCCGGTAGCGCCTATGGGATGCCCCTTTCGCACCAGACCGCCGGAAGGGTTGACCGGCACGCGTCCGCCCAATTCTGTCGCTCCCGTCGCCAGAAACGATGGTCCCTCACCGTCATCGCACAGGCCCAAATCCTCATAGTACATGAGCTCCGCCGGCGATGTCGCATCATGTAATTCGACCGTACTCAAGTCGTTCGGATCGATGCCGGCCTCTTCATAGGCTTGACGTGCGGTTGCGCGGGTCAAGCTCGGCTTCCCCGGACCCGCATCAAGACCGCTCGCCAGAATCGAAGACAGAACCCGGACCGATACGGTCAAACCAAGAGACGCAGCCATGCGCTTCGAAACGATCACCGCAGCGGCGGCACCATCGCCGATGGGCGAACACATCGGCAACGTGAGCGGCGGGGAAATCGGCCGCGCCGCAAGAACATCCTCGACCGTGAGGACATCCCGGAACTGCGCGAGCGGGTTTAGACTGCCATGACGAGAATTCTTCGCGGATATCCTGGCGAAGTCTCGCTGAGTGGCGCCTGTCTTCGCCATGTAGTCTCGCGCCAGGCGCGCGTATATGTCCATAAAGAGGGATCGGCGCTCGCGCGGTGCCGTCTTGACCTGTTCTTTGCTGAGGTCCTCCGCCAGAAATTGCTCGAGCAACTCCGGCTGCTCGACATCGACGCAACCGGCATAGACAGCTAGCGGCTTCTCTTTGTCGACGTGGTAGAGCTTCTCAACGCCGAATGCGAGAACTGCGTCATAGGCCCCAAGCGTCACCATGGAGCACGCTTGTTGGAATGCCGTTGACGCCGTGGCGCAGGCATTCTCGACGTTGACGATCGGGATGCTGCCCGCGCCGAGCTTGCGCAGGATCGCTTGCCCGGCGACGCAGACCTGTCCTGTAGTGAGCGCGGCGCCGGCATTCCCTGACCATGCCGCCTGGATTTGATCGATCGACAGTCCTGCATCCATGAGGGCGCAATTGATCGCCTCGTGGGCTAGACTGGACAGTGACTTGTCCAGATGCTTTCCGAACCGGGTCATGCCGATCCCGGCAACAATGGCTTCCTGACGCAAACGCCCTCCTTTTTGGCACGCGTGATTCTGCTGCGCCGCAAGTCGCATATCCGTCCAATAGGACGCGCCTCTGACGCTTCAATCGCATGACCGCGGATGGTTGAGAATGATCGATAGCGCCAATTCGTTGACCGAGGCTGCCATCGGCGATAGCTTGAGCGTTCAATTCATTCCACTGAACGCTCATGCGATACGAAACCCTTGGCCGGGCGCGCCTTCCGGGGCAAAGCGCGAAGATCATGGCGTCCGTCCTTCGCGACGCAGGCGTCGACACCGGCGCTGTATTCGTGCAGGCCGGAGTCAACCCGGGCATATTGAGCCATACAAATTTCGAGGTGACGGGCATCCAGGAACTGGCGCTTCAAACTGCTTTCGCCCGCACTACGCGGTGCATCCCGGGGGCATGGCTGAGAGCCGGACTCAAATATCGTTCGATCTCCTACGGGCCGTTCGGGCTGGTCGCGCTCGCTGCCGCTACGGTGGATGAGGCATTGACCGCTCTCACCAAGTATCAGGCGTTGAGCTACTCGCTCTTGCGATACGATCTGGTGGAGGAGCGAGGAACGACCGTCGCGCTGGTGGCCAACGATACCGACGCGCCTGAAGAACTGCGCGAGTTCATGCACGAACGCGCCCTCGGTTCGGTGACTAATCTATTGCACGATCTGCTCCATCCAAGTTTTCCCTTGGAGAGAATCGAATCTGTTCTGGATCGTCCCGTCGGCTGGCTCGGATGCGAGGCGGTGCTAGGTGCGCCGGTTGTCTTTCGAGCGTCGGCTACGCGCTGGGTTTTCAGGAAAGGTGTCGGGAGCATGCGCCTGCCCATGGCCAACTCCGACTTGGAGCTGACCTATCGGAGCTGGTGCAACAGGCTGATCGAGCAAGGGCCGGGCCAAGAACGCGATCTCGTCGCCCATGTAGCGGAAATCCTCTTGCAATCCGGTCAATCCCTTCCGTCGGCAGCCGAAGTGGCCGCCAAGTTGGCGATCTCGGAACGCACTCTTTATCGCCGGCTTGCCGACGCGGGGACCAGCCTGACCAGCCTTATTGACGACGCGCGGCACAGGAAAGCATCCGAGTTGCTCTCTCGGTCGTCGATTCCGATCGAAGAGCTCGCGCATCGGCTTGGATTCAGCGAAGCATCCAGTTTCTCGCGCGCGTTCCGTCGATGGAGCGGCTTGTCCCCCCGGCAGTTCCGGGAGAGACACTAGCTCAGCGCATTTCGTCAAGCGAGACGATCGACTCCGCCACAAGCTACCAAAGCCAACGGGCATTTACGGATCGATCAGGACCCAGGAGTTGCCGTCGAAGCGTGCGAGCCTCAAGTCCTCGATCGGGAAGAAATCGCTGGGGCCTGTATCAATGCGGATGCCCGGCAACAGCATTGGCAAGTTCATGCCCTTCAGCGACGCGGCCTGTCTCATGACGTTCTCGCGCGTCAGATCCTCCCCGCATTGTGTTAGCACCTGAACGACCGTCTGCGCGATCGAGTAGCCGTACACGTTGTTGATGTCGATGAGGCTACCCCGAGGGTACCATTGCTTCATGAACGCAACCCAATCGAGGTAGCCGCTGTCACCCTCCCAGACCTTGTCCGTCGGATCTTTGAGATAGGCCGCGGTAACGGCGCCGATTGCTTTTTCAGAGCCGGCTGGCGCAATCACCGACTCCACCGAAGCTGCGACACTCGCCAAGACGATGTGCGGCCTCCAATTGATCTCGTATGCCTTGCGGATGGCCTGCGCCGCATATTTTGGGCTTGCGTGCAGGAAGAACGTGTCAGCACCTGAGCTCTTCAGCGCCATGATCTGCGAGTCAACGGTCGGATCGGTCACTTGATATGACAGCTCCTTGACGATCTTTGACTTGGCCTCTCCGAGGCCATCTCGAAAGCCCTTCACATAATCCTTGCCGGAATCGTCGTTTTGATAAAGCAGCGCCATCGTCGAATTCGGATGGGCGTTAAGCGCGAAGCGAGCCAAGGCACGTGCCTCGGACTGGTAGCTTGGCTGCCATCCCATGGTCCAGGGAAAGCTCTGCGGATCGCCCCATCGGGTGGCGCCACTCGCCACGAACAACTGCGGTACCTTCCTGTCGTTGAGGTACCGTTGCGCCGCGAGGCTCGGGACCGTTCCGAGAGATGATGCGATGAAGAGAACCTCATCCTGCTCGACAAGCTTTCTGGTCATCTCGACGGTCTTGCTCGGCTGATAGCCATCGTCCATCGAGACGAAGGTGATCTTGCGCCCGTTAACGCCGCCTTCCGCGTTTATTTTATCGAAATATGCGGAAATCGCTTTGCCAACGCTGCTGTAAGACGACGCCGGACCAGAGTACGGCATTGTATTGCCGATCTTTATCTCGGCGGCCGATACGCCGGGTCCATACATCTTCTGGCCGGCAGCCGGCGTGGCCACCGCCATCATCGCGGCACAACCCGCCGCAAACGCAAAGAACTTGGTCATCGTTTCTCCCCCAGACGACAGAGCTCACGCCCAAGCGACGGCATCAACACCGCGATCGTTCGGCCGGCCTTTGCCTCCCTTCGTTTGTTCAAGGCATCAGATTCCATCTCCGCGCCTCGCGGAGAATGACGCTCGCCGCCAAAGTTTTGACCGAGACTGCCAACTGCTGTTGCGGTGCGGAATTCGGCTGCGGAATCCGATCAGGGAATCGCGAACGCCTATTTGCTACCCGAGCGCTTGATCTGGCGGGGCATCAGATATCCGACCACGAGATCAGTGGCCTCGTCGACGAGCGTTGCAACGGCTTCATCCGATAACATTTTAGAATGGGTGCAAGACCGCAGTATGCGCCAGCGCCTCGATCGAGTTCATGCACACGAATGCGGCAAGCTCCACGTCGACCATGCGAAGTTCACGGATGTGGCCATCCCGATAGGCTTTGAAAGAGCATAGGTTTTGCGATTGAAGGCTTCTACATTCTCAAGACGTCCCGTGCGCGGGACCTGCTCCGCAAGAACGCGATGCAGCTTGGGGGCGATGCGATGCGCCTCGATCGCCACTGTGGCACCAGACGCTGTGACGCGCGTGACTACCGCAAGGCTTTCGATTGGCTTCGTTCCAAGCGGCTGGCTATCAGAGAGCGTACAAAATCGTACGCTTGGTAGCGGGGGTCCGCTACATCGCGAAACCCACTATTTCGGAAGCTCTAATTTCGTACCGGCGAGCAGCCTAACTCGGACGGTCGCGTCTCGATAGCCGCCAAAAACAGCCGGCGAATAGGTTCAAATCGGGGAGGCGCAACTACCGATACCGACATTCGGTTCAAGTTGCGATCTGACTGAGGGAAGCCCTGCGTCCCGAACGCAGTGAGCATCTTCTAAGTTATTGATATTTCTTGGTGTAGCAGTCGTTCCTATCCCGTTTTGTTCACGGTCGTTTCACCCAATTCGTTGCGATTTCGTTGCGGCGGTTCTCTGGAGAACGGCGCTCGATGGGGCCATGGTTTACCTCGGATCAGGTATGCTGGAATGCACGGCGCGCGCGCGCTGGTTTGAACTATGGCCGCTGATTGAGAGGCGTTTGTCAGAATCACCGCGCGGTCACGCAGGGGAAACCGCGAGCCCTGACGGCGCATCAAGAGGCAAGCGAAACAGTCGATCGGAAAGCGAGCATCCAAACGTGTAAATCAGCCCATTTGTCAGAATGAATCCGATCTCTCGCTAAGTGAAAGGCTGGAGCGGGTGAAGCGCTCTGCTTCGAAATCACCAATCCAATTATGTTAGCAAACACAGCGACATAGATCGATTCATCCATTTGCATGTTGGACGCTTTGTTGGACGTTTCATTGGATCGTTTTGCGCCAGACAACGGACTGTATGTAAGTCAACACCAAGGATGTCGCGATTTCTATCGGACGCATCGCGCTCTAGAATTTTCGGGGCGCACGAGGCACCTTTCTCCCGCGTCACGTTACGAACGACCTTGCCTGGGCGCCGCTTATTCGCACTGCCGATTCACCTCGCCGAAGCGCGACACATTCGACGCACCCCGACGACGCAATCAGCCTTAGTCGAGCCCCTCGCACTTTAAATCGCGCAGCTGCCTGTCGACCCAGGACGGATCGTGCGTGCCGGCCTGGATGTTGGCGATCTGCTTCTGCTCGGCTTCGAACTTCGCGGTCGCCGCCTTGAACACCGCATCGGTCTGGTCGAACGGCACGCAGAGCAATCCGTCGTCGTCGCCGATGACGAGGTCGCCGGGCTCGATGACCATCCCGTCGATCGCGATCGGGACATTGATTTCGCCGGGACCATTCTTGTAGGGGCCGCGATGCGTGACTCCGGCCGCGAAGACCGGGAAGTCCTGGCCTCGGATGAAGCCGGCATCGCGGATCGCGCCATTGATGATCAGGCCGGCGACCCCACGCTTGATCATCTGCATCAGCATCATCTCGCCGGTGATGGCGTTTGTGAGATCACCGCCGGCATCGACCACGATGATGTCCCTGGGCTCGGCGAGCGCAATCGCCTTGTGAACCATCAAATTGTCGCCGGGCGGTGCCTTCACCGTCAATGCAGGACCTGCGAGCCCACCAGTGCGATGCATGGGGCGAAGCCGCGCGCCCCCGCCCGTCATGCGCGACATGCTGTCGCTCACATTCGCCACCGGCAGGCGCGCGAAACGTTCGACAGTGCCGGCGTCGACCTTGCGTTGCCGTTTCAGGATTCTGAATCCTACAGACATGATGTCCTCTTGGTGAGTTGCAGATCAATGTGGATCGATTAGAAGCCGAACAGCTCGGCCGGATTTTCGACCAGGATACGCCGCCGCGTCTTTTCGTCCGGCGCCCAATCGGCCAACAGATCGACCAGCAGCGCGTCATCCGGCTTGGTGCCGCGCTGCGTCGGATGCGGCCAGTCGGTGCCCCACAGGATGCGCTGCGGCGCCGCCTGCACATAGGCTCGCGCAACTTCGCTGGAGTCCGCGTAGGGCGGTCCGAGCTTGCTGTCCTCATAGGGTTCGGTGACCTTCACCCAGGTACGCCCTCCGTCCAGCATGCGACGCACCGCCGCGAAGGCGGGATGCCGAATGCCGTCCGGTTGTGGGATGCGTCCGAGATGATCGATCACCACCTTGGTGGGCAGCGCCCGGATGACGGCTTCATGCGTTGCGATCTGTTCGCCCGTCATCAGGATCTGGACATGCCAGCCCAGCGGATGAATCCGCTTCGCCAGCGTGGTCAGCATCTCCGGCGTTGTCGTGCCCCACGTCTGCGGCGACACGAAATTGACACGGATGGCCCGCACGCCGGCATCGTTCAGCGTTCGCAGTTCCGCATCCTGCACGTCGGTCGCAACGACGGCGACGCCGCGCGTGAACGATCCCAATTGGCTCAGCGCATCGACGAGACACCGGTTGTCGATGCCGTACGTCGATGGTTGCACCACCACGCTCCGCGTGGTGCCGAGGCGTCGTTGCAGCAAGCGATAGTCCGCAACGGTTGAACCGGGCGGAAAGCCCTGGCGCCAATGCGGCGACACCGGAAATCGTCCATCATAGATGTGATGATGGCAGTCGCATGCGCCGGCGGGCACGTCGAGTTTCGGCGGCGCCGATCCGATGCTGTGCGGGACGGCCTGCTCGACTCCAGCCGCCCATGCGCTGGTGCTGCAGGCGAGCATCCCCGCGAGAACGCCGCGTCGACTGAAGGAATTGATGTGCGCGCTCATGGCTTCACCGCCGCCATTTCCGCCGTACGCGCGGCGCTGCGCCCCATGACAAGGACGCTGACCGCGGCCGCTGCGCAGAGCACCGCCAGCGGCAACATCCCGAGCACGAAGCTGCCTGTCGACTGTTTGACCATGCCGACCACGTTCACCATCAGACCCCCACCGATCAGGTTGGCGATCGCGTTGATGCCGGCAAGGCCCGCGGCGAGCGTGCTCGCCGAAAGCCAGCTTGCCGACAACGCCCAGAACGGCCCCTTGAAGGCATAGGCGCCGACCAGGCAGCACGTGACCATGATGATGGTCGGCAAGACGGCGGTCCCGGTCATTCCCAGCGCAGTGAAGCCGCCCGCGGCGAGCAAGAGCGGGATGGCCGTGTGCCAGCGGCGCTCGGACGTCTTGTCCGAATGCCGTCCCCACAACACCATGAGCACGGTCGCGATCCCATAGGGGATGGCATTGACGAAACCGGTCTGCAAATTGGTGAGGCCGAACGACTTCAGCAGTTGCGGCTGCCACACCGACAGCACGCTGCCGGTGGCAGAAGCACCCGAGCAGACCAGCGCCATGACCAGGAAATACTTGTTGGTGGCGAGTTGCCACAGCGACAGATGTCCGACCGGCTTGCGCAAGGACGCCTCAGCCTCCATGCGCCCGGTCAGCCATTCGCGTTGCTCTGCCGTCAGCCAAGACGCCTCCGCCGGCTTGTCGGTCAGCACGAACAGGCAGGCAAAGCCCAACAGCACCGTCGGCAAGCCCTCAAGAATGAACAGCCACTGCCAGCCGCGCAGACCGAGTACACCGTCGAGCTCGAGCAGAATCACCGACAGCGGCGAGCCGAGGAAGGTCGCGAGCGGGATGGATACCGTGAACGTCGCCAGGATACGCGCCCGATACTGCGACGGCAGCCAGTAGGTCAGGTACAGGATCGCGCCGGGGAAGAAACCGGCCTCCGCCGCGCCGAGGACGAAGCGCATCGCATAGAGCGAATACGGCCCGACCACGAGCGCCATGCAGGCTGTCACCAATCCCCAGGTGATCATGATACGGGCGATCCAGCGCCGGGCACCGACCTTCTGCAGTGCCAGGTTGCTCGGCACCTCGACCAGAAAATAGGAGACGAAGAACAGGCTGGCGGCGAAGCCGAACATCGCCGGCGTCAACCCCAGATCCTGGTTCATCTGCAACGCCGCGAAGCCGACGTTGACGCGGTCGAGCAACGCGAAGAAGTAGCAGATCATCAGGAACGGCACGAGGCGAAGCAGCACCCGGCGCATCGTCACCTTCTCGATCTGATCGAGGTCTGTCCGAACGGTCGTCACATCAGTCTCCCTGATCGTGTTTGGTTATTCGGCTGCTTTGGCCTTGGGCATCCTGGCCACGATCGCGTCGATCGCGATTTTGTAATTTTCCGGCACGACGCCGTTGAAGTGTTCCTTCAGGCCGAGGCTGTTCTTCCAGCGCAGCCGCGCCGCCGTTGCGTTTGCCATCAGCGGTTCGATCCCGGCATCCGCCACGGCCTCGGCGGCCATCTCGACTTCTTCAGTGCGGCGCTTGGCGTGGATGACGCCGGAGGGCGTCAGGCTCTCGACCGTATCCATGAACGGCCGGGTCAAAGTCTTGGAAGCGGACGCCAGCACGGTCTCGTCGAGACCGTAACTGCGCGCCGCCAGCAGCGTCTCGTCGATAAGCGCTTCGATGCCCTTGATCAGGACTGAGCGGAGGATCTTGATCCCCGAAGCCGTGCCGAGTTTCTCTCCGACATATTCGATGCTCATGCCCCAGGGCACCAGCAGATCGACCACGCGCTGGCCGGCCGGACCGCTCGACATCATATGCATCGAATAGCCGTTCTTCGGCGTGCCCATGATCGAGCCGTCGCCGAGCGTGGCGCCCGTCTTGGCCAGACGCTCGGCGACGCCGTATTTTACCTTCGGCGTGGCGGAAGCAAAATCGAGGAAGGTGTGACGGCCATCGAGCACGGGCGCGAACGCGTCGGCGCTTTGCAACGATGCGGAGCCGGGCGTCACGCTGAAGATCAGCTCGGCTGCGTCAGCCAGCTCCTTGTTGGATTTGACCAGCGTGACGCCAGCGGCCTTGGCCCGCCCCTGGATCAAATCGGCATAAGGGCCGTCGAACGCGTATTTGTCGTAGCAGAAGATCTGCCGCAGGCCGGCTTCGCGCAGGCCCTTGCCGACGGTGCTGCCGATCTCGCCATAGCCGACCAGGCCGAGACGGAACTGTTGCTTCTGGCTCATTGTGTTCTCCTTCGATGGGTTTGCGGTCACGCGCGCGCTGTTTTTGGCAGGGCGGATGCGCTGCCCTGTAGGCTGAGGCCGACGATCCGGATGAGGATGGCTCCCAGGACAAGGAATCCAGCGACCGAGATCAGCGCCCAGGAGAAGCTGCCGGTCGCCTGACGGATCTCGCCGATCAGATAAGGACCGACGAAGCCGCCGAGATTGCCGATCGAAACGATCAGCGCGAGCCCGCCCGCGGCGGCGCTGCCGGTGAGGAAGCTCGACGGGATCGGCCAGATCGTGGACTGGTAGCACATGATTCCGACGACGGCGCCGCACAGCGCGATGATCGAGGTCAACGCCGACGAAGTCGCATAGCCGCACACGATCAGCGATGCCGCACCGAGCAGCAACGCAGAGGCGACGAACCAGCTTCGCTCACCTCCCCGGTCGGACAGCCGCGCCCACAGCATCATGGTGATGGCGCCGCAGACGTAGGGGATCGCGGCGAGGAAGCCGACGGTCACGACGGAGAAGCCGAACCCTTTGAGGATTTGCGGCATCCACAGGCCGAGTCCGACCGAGCCGATGATAGCGCAGAAGTTGACGGCCGCGCAGACGAGAACGCGCCAGTTCGTGAAAGCATCTTTGAGCGACGACGAATGTATGGCGGCGATGGCCTGACGCTCGCTTGCAAGTGTCTCGGCAAGCCAGGCCCGTTCCTCAGTGCTCAGCCATTTTGCCTGCTCAGGCTTGTCCGTCAGCGTGAACAGGCAGACGAAGCCGAGGATGCTGGCGGGAAGGCCTTCGAGGATCAGCAGCCACTGCCAACCATGCAGGCCAGCGACGCCATTCAGGGCGAGCAGCGAGCTCGAGAGCGGCGCGCCGAGGATGTTCGCGATGGGAATACCGAGCAGGAACGCTGCGGTCGCCCGGCCGCGGATGCGGGCCGGAAACCAGTAGGTGAAGTACAGGAACACGCCGGGCGTGAAACCGGCTTCGCCGAGACCGAGCAGGAAGCGCATGGCGCCGAAGCTCACTGGCCCGACGGCGAATGCGGTGGCGGCCGACAGCAAACCCCAGGTGATCAAGATGCGGGCGATCCATTTGCGCGCGCCGACGGCTTGCAGCGCAAGATTGCTGGGAACCTCCGCGAGGAAATAGCCGAGGAAGAACAGGCCGGCGCTCCAGCCGAACTCTGACGGCGAGATGCCGAGATCCTGGTTCATCGTCAGGCTGGCGACGCCGACATTCACCCGGTCGAGATACGCAAAGATGTAGCAGAGCAGCAGAAAGGGAACGATGCGCCACATCACCTTCGAGAGGACGCGCTCCTCTTCGGACGTGAAGCCTTTGCCGGCCGAGGCGGCGGATGTCGTTGCCATGTGTTCCTCCAGATCGGCCATTGTGTCCCGGCCATGGCGCCCGATAGCAAAAACAGAACGCCGTTGCAATTTATTTCAAAACGACGTTTCATTTTTTGGGATGCACACGAAAGCGCTTGCGTCCCGTCCATCAGGGCGTTCCACTCAAAAAGTGGAGCGCCGGCCGTCGGTTACGGCATTCAGCCGGCCCGGGGAGAGATCATGCTGCCACGCATTTCCGATATGCCGGCCCCTGCTCCGTTGCATGCCGAGCTCCTCGCAGAGCTTCGCCTGCGCGGGTTCGAGGGCGATCTGATGCCTGATTATGCCGATCGGATCGTCTCGGCGACCGACAACTCGATCTACCAGCTGCTTCCGCAACTCATCGCTTTTCCGCGCAACGTCGACGATCTGGTGCGCCTTGCGCGTGTCACGGCGGACGAGCGCTTCAAGACCATCGTGTTCGCGCCACGCGGCGGCGGAACCGGCACCAACGGCCAATCGCTGACTGAAGGTCTGGTGGTGGATGTCTCGCGCCACATGAACCGCATCCTCGAAATCAATCCCAGAGAGCGCTGGGTGCGGGTGCAGGCAGGCGTCGTGAAGGATCAGCTCAACGCGGCGCTGGCCGAACACGGCCTGTTCTTTCCGCCGGAGCTCTCCACCTCCAATCGCGCCACGATCGGCGGCATGATCAGCACGGATGCGAGCGGCCAGGGCTCATGCCTGTATGGCAAGACGCGCGATCACGTGCTGGAGCTCACGACCGTGCTGCTGGACGGCACGGTCTGGACCTCGCGCGCAATCGAGGACGAGGAACTGCGGCACATCAAACGGCGCGACGACCGCGTCGGCGCGATTCATCGGCTGGTCGACGCGATCCAGCGCGAGCAGGCGGACCTGATCGCGGCTCACTTTCCGAAGCTGAACCGCTGCCTGACCGGCTACGACCTCGCGCACATCCGCGATGAGCGCGGACGTTTCAACCTGAATTCGATCCTTTGCGGCAGCGAAGGCACGCTGGCGCTGATCGCCGAGACCAAGCTGAACGTGGTACCGATCCCGAAACACAGCGCGCTGGTCAATGTGCGCTACGGCAGCTTCGACGCCGCCTTGCGCGATGCGCAGGAGTTGATCCGGTTCGGCGCGGCCTCGATCGAGACCGTGGACTCCAGGGTGCTCGGCCTCGCACAGGACGATGTGATCTGGCAGTCCGTCCGGCAATATTTTCCCGAGGATGACGGACAGCGCGCCAGGGGCGTGAACCTCGTCGAATTCGTCGGCGACGTCGAGGCCGATGTCGAGACGTCAGTTCGCAAGGTGAGCGATGCGCTGGCGTCCACCGGGACAGCGCGCGGCCGCCGCGGCTTCACCGTGGCGCGCTGCGAAGCCGATGTCGGCGCGATCTGGGACATGCGGAAAAAATCGGTCGGCTTGCTCGGCAACATGCAAGGCGACAAGCGGCCGATCCCCTTCGTCGAGGACACCGCCGTCCCGCCGGAACACCTCGCCGACTACATCGCCGAATTCCGCGCCGCGCTCGACGCCCGCAACCTCACTTACGGCATGTTCGGCCATGTCGACGCCGGCGTGCTGCATGTGCGGCCGGCCATCGACATGAAGGATCCGGCACAGGAGTTGCTGATCCGGGAGATCACGGAAGAGGTCGTCGGGATCACCAAAAAGTATGGCGGACTGCTGTGGGGTGAGCACGGCAAGGGCGTGCGTTCCGAATTCTCGCCGCGCTTCTTCGGCCCGCTCTATCCGACCCTGCAATCGATCAAGGCCGCCTTCGATCCGCACAACCAGCTCAATCCGGGCAAGATCGCCGCGCCCGAGAATGGAAAGCTGCTTGCAATCGACGGGCTGACGACGCGCGGCCAACTCGACCGGACCATCCCCCGCTCCGTTCGTGCCGCCTATGACGAAGCGCTCCACTGCAATGGCAATGGCGCATGCTTCAGCTGGGACGCGGATGAGGCGATGTGTCCGTCCTACAAGGCGACGCGTGATCGCCGGCATTCACCGAAGGGCCGGGCCTCGTTGACCCGCGAATGGCTGCGCCAACTGGCGGCGCGCGGCGTCGATCCCGTTGCCGAAGCGGCTCGGCTTCGCAGTGGCGCGCCGTGGCGGAATTTTCCCGCGCGGTTGCGCAACACGTGGTCCGGTGCGCCCGACTTCTCGCACGCCGTGATGGATGCGATGGACGGCTGCCTCGCGTGCAAGTCCTGCAGCGGGCAGTGTCCGATCAAGGTCGATGTCCCCACGTTCCGGGCAAAATTCCTCGAGCTCTATTACGGCCGCTATCTGCGCCCGCTACGCCACCACATGGTCGCTTCACTGGAAGCGATGCTGCCGATGCTCGGCAAGATCGGGTGGCTGTACAATCTGCTGCTCGACAATCCAGCGGGTCGCGCCGCGATGCGGACTATCGGCCTGGTGCACACGCCAAAATTCTCCGGTGCTTCGTTGCGACGGGAACTGGCAACGCGTGGAATCGCAATGGCAACGCCCGCGACACTAGCCGCGCTGCCGGCCGAGCAGCGCGCGCGCAGCGTGGTGCTGGTGCAGGACGCTTTCACGAGCTGGTACGAGACGCCTGTCGTGCTGGCGGTGCTCGATCTGATGCAGGCGATCGGCTTCAAGCCGTTCGTCGCGCCCTTCCTGCCGAATGGCAAGCCACTGCATGTGCATGGCTTGCTCGGCGCTTTCACTCGCACGGCATCGCGCAACGCCGCCATGCTGCGCGAACTTGCCGCGGCCAGCGTCGAGCTCGTCGGCATCGACGCTTCGATGACGCTTACCTATCGTTCGGACTACACCATGCTGGCGGAAGCGGACCGTCCGCCACCGGTGCTGCTAATCCAGGAATGGCTCGCCCGTCACCGCGATGCGATCCCCGGAAAGCCCGGCGCCAGCGACGAATATCTCTTGCTGCCGCACTGCTCGGAACGATCGCTCGCCGTATCCAGCCTGAAGGATTGGCAAGCAGCGTTCGCAGCGGCGGGCGCGACGCTGCGCGTGCTGCCCTCTGGCTGTTGCGGTATGGCGGGGACCTATGGCCACGAGGCTGAGCACCGCGCCACCTCAGAGCAGATCTACGCGATGAGCTGGAGCCAACAGGTGGCGCGATGGGCGCAGAGCGGCCGCCTTCTCGCCACCGGCTACTCCTGCCGATCGCAGGTCAAGATCGTGGATGGACGGGCCCTGCGCCATCCCGCGCAGGCTCTGTTGGCTTGCTTGCGCCGACGCTGACCTAGTCGGCATGCGAGAACATCGGCAGGCCCGGTGTCTCGAGCTCGGCGCGGATCAGCGTTCCTGTACGGCTTTCAGTGATGAACAGGCTTTTGCGCTCCGGTCCGCCAAACGCGAGATTGGTGTTGCCGACGCCGGCGCAGGACACGATGCGATCGAGCGGCTCGGCCAAAGGCGACAACCGCCACACCGAACCGAAGCCGGTGTGACAAACCAGCAGATTGCCGCCACTGTCCAGCGCCAGTCCGTCGGGGCCACCGGGGCCACCATGGAGATGCGAGAAGATGCCGACCTTGGTCGTCAGGCCGCTGGCCGGCAACGGCACGCGCCAGATCTGGTTGGCGCGCGTCACCGCGACGAGCAGAAAACTCTCCTCCTGATCGACGACGATGCCGTTCGGACTGGGGATCGTATTGATCAGGCACGTCAGCCGGCCATCGGGCGTCAGCTTCCAGACCCGTCCCGTCGGATCGTGCATCCCTGTCTGGCCCTGGTCGGTGAAATAGAGATTGCCCGATGGCGCGAAGACGAGATCGTTCGCGCCCTTGAAGCTCTCGCTCGCCGCCGTCTCCAGGAACGGCGTTACTGTGCCGGTCGCGGGATTGAGCAGCATGATCCCGCGCTTGTAGTCGGTGATGAAGATGCGGCCGTCGCGATGAATCTTCAGGCCGTTCGGCCAGCCGTCATATTCGGTCACGAGCTCCCACGCGCCATCCGCGCTGACGCGGAAGATGCGGCCATACGGAATGTCCGCGACATAGAGGCGTCCCTGGCGATCGAAGGACGGACCTTCGAGGAAGGAGTCGATCTCGCGGCCGCCCTGGTTGGCATCAGCCCAGGATGTGCGACGGGGTTTGCGGAACTGGTCCGGAAGCCGCGTGAAGATGGTCGTCTCGATGCGGCGCGGCGGGTTGAAGAATGTCATTGGACACCTCGCGCAAAGCCGTACAGCTCGGCCGGATTGTCGACGAGAATGCGCTTGAATGCAGCCTCTCCCGCCCATTGATTGAAGAGATCGAACAGCCGCGCATCGTCCGGCTTCTGTTCCCTCTCGGAAGGATGCGGCCAATCGCTGCCCCAGACCAGTCGCTCGGGCGCAGCCTTGACGTAGGCTGCTGCAACTGCGCCGGCATCGGCAAAGTCGGGGGCGCCCTGCTTGCTCGACACGTAGGGGCCGGACAGCTTGACCCAGGTCCTGCCGCGGTCGAGCAGGCCACGGATGACCTTGTAAGGCGCGCTTGCCAGACCGTCCGGTTGCGGCACCTGCGCCAGATGATCGAACACGAGCCGCCCGGGCAACGCCGCGAGCAACTCCGCATTGTCCTCGATCTGCTTGGGACGCATGTTGATCTGGCAGTGCCAGCCGAGATCGGCCAGCCGCGGGGCGAGCAGTTTGAGCGAGCCGACCGACAGCACGCCGGGAAAGCCGAGATTGAAGCGAACGCCGCGGACACCCTGCGCGTCGAGCTGCCGCATTTCTTGATCCGAGACGTCCTCGGCCACAACGGCGATCACGCGAAAATTCTCGGCGCCCAGTGCGTGTCGCGATGCGATCTGCAGCCGGTTGTCCGTCCCGTAAGTTGAGGGCTGGACGATGACGCCGCGCGTGGTGCCGATCCGGCGCTGCAGAGCGCGATAATCGTCGGGCAAGGCGTCCTCGGGCAGCAAGGTGGCGCCCTTCATGACCGGATAGGTCTTGTCATACGTGTGAAAGTGGCAATCCGTGGCACCGGGCGGCGCAACGAAACGCGGCTTCTCCGAGCCGCTCGACCAACGAACCTCCTCCGCCCGCGCTGCCGTCATCGGCGCAACAGCGGTTGCAGCGAGGCCGGCCAGCACTGTCCTTCGCGTGAGCGATGCTGATGCCACGACGTTCGTCCTCCCCATTGCTTGTTATGGGGAGGCTTATAAGCCCGCCGCGGCGAAGCGGCAAGCTATAATGAAACGCCGTTTCGTTTCATGTGGAGGCGTTTGCCGGTCGGGCGGCGCTGCGCTTGCGCGGGCTTTTCCCCGCACCGGGCGGTGTGCCCCCGCATGCCAATGTCAATTTGTGCGCAGCCTCGACCAGCGGTCCCTTGACCTGCTCGGCCCGCGCCTCGGTCAGCCGGCTGATCGGGCCGGAAATGGCCAAAGCGCCGACCAGGGAGTCCGCAATGCCGAACACCGGCATGGCAAGCGCAGCGGCGTGAGGATCGGTAACACCAGACGTGAAGAGCGGCAGTTCATCGTCAGGACCAGGCGGACCGGCTTCGTACCGAAGCAGCGTCCGGGCGATGGCGGACTTGTCCATGGGCCTGGTATCGCCCGGCTGAACGGTCATCCTGATCCGGTTGGTGCTTTCCACGCGAAACAGGCAAAGCCTCTCCTCGCCATTCCGAACATAGAATGACGTCGTCTCCCCTGTCTTCGCCGCGAGTTGCTCGAGCACGGGCATGACATGATCGGAAAGACGGAATGCCTGTTGATAGGCGGTCCCGAGCCGCAACGTCTCGGCATCAAGCCGATACGAGCCGTCCGGCAGCCGCGCTAGTAGCCGGTATTGCTGGAGCGACAGAGCGAGCCGCAAGATCGTACTCTTCACCAGGCCGGTCCGTTCGGCCAGTTCGGCCAGGCTCAACGCGCGGTCGCCCCGACGGAACGCCGTCAATACCGCCAAAGCGCGTTCGGCGGCCGACACGCCCTTCAAGGCTGGCATCTTCTTCTCGGGTTGCTTAGCCATCTCGAGTCCTTTTCCGGCCACTTCCTACGTCATTCCAATGGAAGGTAGAAGGGGAGCACCGGAAGGCCCAGCAAACAGCGGACACGGCGTTCAAAAACGCAATAGAACGCACACAATCGCAGAATATCGTAGAAAATCGTGGAGCGGTGAAGCGCTCCGGCGCAAGTATTTCTATAGATTTTTCTTTTTAATTGCAGGCACTTACACCTGCCGGCCAAATTCCGTGTTGGACGCTTTGTTGGCCGTTTCATTGGACACTGCTTCGCGGGCTAAGTTGGCTCGTGTGCCGCTCGAAACTCGCTACTGCCCCCTAGGAAAACCGTGAAGTAGCGGTAACGCCTGTATCAGCAAAACGGCGCTCCCTCCCAACACGCTGGCCCCCACGACGAGCAAGGACAGGACGCGGTCTCGAAGTATCTCGTTGCTTGCGACGTCATTCGAATTTTGCATCGGTGTGCACCCGCTTTTTCGTGCGACGAAGGCGTCATAGACTGAGTCGCGGGATCGACGATCGGCGAAATTTGTCAGAAAATTAACTCGTGATTCACCGACTCGGGCACCGTCGGCTGGCCGGGCCACTGCAGCGGCTCTGCGCGGTCAGGTCTCAGCTGGCCCAGACGTTTGCGTTTCATTTTGAGGGCTCTCGCCGGCCTGGGGACCCTTCTCTGTCTTGGTCGGTTCGAAAAACGATTTCGCTTTTCGATGATTTTGCAAGGCGGCGGGCCTGTACGGACCGAAGCTCGTGTAGTTGCGTACCGATTTCATCGCGAGTCGTTCATAGACCGTCTCGTGAAGTTGCGCGGTGTCCGGCACGCTACGGACCGCTTTCGACCAGTGGAGCGCGGTCCCGCCCATCCCGACCATGCATTCGTCGTGCATCATTCCATCGGCCGACGGATAGAGCCGCAGCAGGCTCTTGTCGACGATCACGCGACCAGCCTCGGGTATCTTCTCGGCGATGAATTCCACCATCCAGTGGAGCGTGATGTCTGACAGCCGAGACTCGTTCTCAGGATAGCTTCCGCCGATGTCGGCGTGGTTACCCGCGAACCAGATCTGATCGAATTGCTCCGGCTCGTCCTGTCTGTCGGGCCACTTGACGGTCCCGCTCCCTCCCCATGGCACCCGCTTGAAGTCCTTCCGGCCTTCGTCGATCGATTGCAGATGCCGCGCGTACTGGACGTCTGAAGTGAAATGCCTATCGTACGCCCAGTCGGGAAAGAAGCGCTGCCACCCAATTGCAGCGACAGCATCCCAGATCCCGATGAAATAAGCGGAGGCACCCGCGGCGCGTCCGACTTCCGATTTGTAGGCGGAGCGGAACTGCTCCGCTCGCTTGTCCGCATCTGCCCCGTCCCGCGGCATTCCAAGCCAGTAGACGGAAGAGA
Organism: Bradyrhizobium genosp. SA-3; assembly: GCF_004212635.1. Lineage (GTDB taxonomy): Bacteria > Pseudomonadota > Alphaproteobacteria > Rhizobiales > Xanthobacteraceae > Bradyrhizobium. Next base: position 52,660 of record NZ_PSRT01000032.1, read on the forward strand.
CCGCCTCCCTGGCGACCCGTCGCAACGATTTGGGATCGAGGCTGATGAATTCGCCATTCCGATCTTTCCGCGGAACGCCGCAAAGTTGGAGCACGTGTGCGAGACATCTGGCCGTGTAGGCCCCCCGACTGAATCCGAACAGATAGATGCGGTCTCCCGGCTCCCACACGCCAATGATTGCCACGTAGCAATCGATGATCTTCTTTGTGATTCCGAAGCCAAACATCTGTTGAACGGTCTCCTTGAGACGGTCCCAACCGTTGTCATGCCTCGGCGCCGGCGTCCCGATGCCGGGAACATAGAGTGCAAGCTGCTTCTTGGGGTCGATGATCGAGTCAGGCCCCGTCCGCGTCGCCCGGTATAGCTTATAGACGTTGGTTCGACTCTCGTCCGGCAAGAGGCCCCCCTCGTTTCCAGTACCATCAGCGAACAGCAGGATGTTCTTAGGCATGCCGCCTCCCTCAATTGACGACCGGCTCGAGCGATGTGTCAGCGACGACGATGCCGGTCGCATCCGTGAAGATCGCGGCGACATCCCTCGCCTGCTGTCGATACGCGTCGTAGGCGTCCTGCCCAATCAGCGGAATGGCTTCCGCCAGGCTTGTTACTTGTCCTTGCTTTTTCGCGACTGCGGCTGCCTTGAGCTTCTGTTCGTCGGTGCGAAGACTGGCGATGGAAGCGTTTAGATCGGAAATGTTGGTGGGCGTCACGAGCTTGCCGCCGATGTAGACGACCTGACTCAGCCCCACGATGCCAAGGATCGTGTTCGGGACGACGAACGTCGATAGCTGATTGACGCCCGCCGCGATCAATCCGCCGATCACCACAAGTCCAAAGATGAAGCTCTGGTACCGGTACACGTCGAAGACGCCGTCCGTAGAGAAAAAATCGCGCCACGTCGCGTTCGACGAGTCGACAACGGTCTTGGCCATCGGAATCCAGCCATGTCTGAGCAGCCATGCCCGATTGTCGGCCGATAGCGTATTGCGCTGGCTATCCGTGCCCTTGGCGATCGTGGCTCCGATTCCGCTGATGCCGAGCAGTGTCAAGATCGAGCCCGAGAGGTCCACCAAGGTCCCCGTTTGCAGCAGCAGCAGCGTGATCAGACCGGCGACTGCCAGCGAAAAGGCTAACGTCTGGAACGTCGAAAGACTGCCCTTCCCGTCCGGCCCCGCGGAGACCTGGGCGGGGTTCAATGCGCGGAGGAACGACGCGAACGTGTGATCCTGCTTGCGGAGCGCGAAGCCGATCCAGAGGTAGAGGATGAGCACCTCCGCGATGACGGCGAAAATACTGAGCCAGTACGGACTGAGCCTGACGCTCACTGACGAGACCCGCCAGGGGGATTGCCCGACTGGACTGTTGCAAGTGTAGAGATAGAGATCGACCCGGCTCCAGAACCAAGCCAGATCGTCTCCCATGTTGAGCGTGACGATGGTCTGATCGGGTTCGAGCAGATGCTTCTGGACCAACGGATCGGATTCCGTCGCGCGATGAGTGACCGCGTCCTGCCGCTTGAAGAGGTAGGTCTCATCGCCGTAGTCGATCCCGGCGAAGTATCGGACGCCGTCGACGAATGGCGCACGCACGCCGACGTCGACGCGCTGGTTCGTCGGCAGAAAATTCGTAGCGAGCACGATGGGGGCGCCAACCGGATTGCGCCCGGATCGAAGCTCTACCGCAAACTCGTTAGGCTTTACGCACTGCTTCTGCGGATCGCCGGGTATGGCCGGCTCGGCGCCCGCAAAGTCGGACTTCTGAGCTGCCTGGTCAGCGTGCGATTGATCGGGCATGGTAGCCGCCGGTTCTGGACCCTTGGGCGGCAGCGTCTGCTGCTGAGATTTGGCCGGCACGAGAGGGATGGCGCTCGCGAGTGCGATAGCGCACACCGCAAAGATGCGCGATCTAGACATTGCCCCCCCAAAAGCCGAACGATCAGGAAGCCATTTACCGATGGTTGCATCTCACTCGCAAGCCAACCATGCGGGATGGATGCCGTTGTCCCCGGCTAAGCGTGCCTTTCGGCTTCGGGGGGCTCATTCGCCATCGGCTTTTGGATCGACAACGCGCCAACTCCGGTGACCCGCCTAAAGTCCGGCCGGTCCGAGCGGTAGGAGGCTCAATCCAACACGGCTCTTCCTTGGGGGAAGAAGAATACTGTTTCAGCCTGTTGTTGTGTCGGTTGCTCGGGATAACCAGATTCTCACGGATGAGGAGGTTGGCGCCATCCTTCAAGCTGCGTGTGAAGTCGATCAGGAGCAAGGATTTGATGGCGATCTATATCGGATCGTCGTGTGTCTTGCCGCGACCGGCGCGCGGTATGCCCAGGTCAGGCGAATGCGCGTGGGCGACGTACAGGTTTCTGCACGGCGTCTGATGGTGCCGGGCTCCTACAAGGGGCGCGGCGGCAATGGCGGCTCAGACCCGGTCCCAGTGGGCGACGACGTGATTGAGGTGCTTTTGCCCGCAATCGCCGGGCGGCCAGGCGAGGTTCCTCTTTTCGAGCTGGATCCATGAACAGGAGCCGGGGGGCATCGCGTGGAAGAAGTCTGAACGCGGTCCGTGGAAAAGAGGCGAACTTGCACGTCCCTGGAAGGCCATTCGCGAGCATGCCGGTATGCCGGAGGTGATTCCCTATGCTTTGCGGCACTCGAGTATCGTGCGCGGTCTCCGAAAGGGCTTGCCCATCCAACAGGTCGCCAAACTGCACAACACCTCAGTCAAAATGATCGAGCGGCACTACGCGAAATATATTGCGACCGCCTTGGAAGACCTCGAAGGGCGGCAGTCGTGTCCTTGGTGCCGCGGAGTAATGGAAACGTGGTGCCGATGGGAAAACGCGCGTAAGGGATTATCCTTCGGTCTTGATCGAATTCATTCATCTGATGGCGCCGGTACCCCACGCGTTACCCGTGAGCTTCGCGATCACTTGAAAGCAAGAGTAAATAAGAGCGATTTTCGAAGCGAATTAATGATGCCTCGGGAGGGACTCATACGCAATCACCGACATGAGGAACCGCTGTTTATCCTTACCATGGTGGCTTAAGTGCTTGGCACGGTGCGGAGGTTCAGCGACCGCGTCCCTGGCACAATGTCGCCGCCGTCCGGGTGCAAGATGCCGTCATCCTGGAGTAGAATTGGTTCCATAGGTCGGCTCAAGGCCAACTTGGGAGCCCTGCATTGTCAGCTCTTGCCGAAGCGACGATCGACCGGTCAGCCAGTGTCCAGATCGTTGATCCCCGACTGCTGCAGCCAGGCGACATCATCATCTCGTCGGGATCTCGTTTCGAAAGCTGGCTGATCAGAACCGCCACCGCGCACGATGCAACTCACGTTGCTGTCCACATCGGATCAGGCATTGGCATCGAGGCCAATGACCCTGGTGTGGTGCCTGTCTACTTTCCGGCGATGGCCTACGATCGATCGGCTAAGCTGAGGGTGAAACGCCATAGCGGGCTTTCCCCTGACCAGCGAGAAAAGATCGTGCGATTTGTGGAGGCCGCACTCTATCGACCATATTCAACCAGAGGGGCAGTGGCGACGATCTTGCCCTTGCTTCGCAAGCAGAGTGATCCGGGCTATTTTTGCTCAATGCTCGTTGCCGCCGCCTACGCCTCGGTTGATTGCGCCATCAGCAGGAAAACTCCTTTTGAGACGACGCCAGGTCACATCGCGGAAGCAGATAATCTTGCCGATGCTCCAGACGTGATCAAGGATGTTCCCGCGTTTCATCATGGGGGCGTCGCTGGGGGGCTCCAGCGCGCGTACGAAGCGTACCTGGCCTCGGGCAATCATTTCGAGCGTTCAATCCTGCCTGAATTGCGGAAGATCTCACCTGTTTTTGAAGCGACCTTCAACGTGTTCGATACGGCGCTTCGCGTGGAAGGGCTGTCTACGTCATCTGAACGAGACGTCATTGACGGTGCGATCGCGCGGATATTTCGCTCTCTCGGTGAAAACGGCCATGCGTTTCCCTCGATTAGCATTGCGCGAACGTTCGGCCTGTCCGGAGGCAACCTCGCTGGCAACTTGATTTGGACAGCCGCCGACCTTCAGGAAGATGTGCACTTCCGCGTTTACGAGGACACGTTTTGGCAAGCGTTGATATCGGCTATGAGCTGGGAGCGCGATCGGCGCAACGCGCAGATCGCGGCTGTTACCGCTCGAGCAAAGGACACTCGGCTTCGCACCTACATTGCTTTGCTTGGGTGGGCCCTGCAGACAGTGAATGCCGAGAGGAAAATCGGGCGATTGGCGCACGCGGTTGTTTCCACTGACTATATGCAACAAAAACTTCAGCAGCTTGATCAACGGCAGAAATCTGATTTGGAGCTATCCAAAAAGGATGATCCAAAGTCCTGATCTCCAAGTCATTCGAACGGCACGAACTGCGGCCTGCCCTTCCGGGGCTGGGCGCTACCGACCGAGCACTCCCGAATTCAGATCCGCTTCTATGGCCGGAAGGGTCTTCGGCATCCGCTGGGATCTCGCCGGCAGTTTCAAGGGCCAGCACTTTTTGCATTATCACTTCTGCGAATTTGGCAAGGTGGCTCGTTTTGATAGATTCATTTCGCGAAGACAGGTGAATAGATTTCCATGATCTGCGCGGAGGCGTCAGACGGCTTCGTGTCGCCAAAGACTTGGAGGGGATCGATGTCCTCCAGGCTCTTCTCGGAAGGGAAGAACGACTTCCAGGGATCGTTTCTCCAAGCCGCGATCTGAGCGTCAGTAACCGAGGGATTGCCCGCGCGTGCCGTAAGGATTCGACCGATCAGATTCGAACCGTCGTCCAGTGCTCGCGGCGTACCGCGATCGAACCATGTCAATACCACGGCGCTCTTGACGGTGTCGTAGCCGGCTGCCGAATGATACAGACCCACATAAGCCTCTTCGTCGGTGCCTGAAACACTGGCGACCCGCTTCGTCACCAGCAACAGATTGAATAGGCCCTGATCGTCCTTTCCGCGCTTCGTCTTCAGGGCATCGGTTGCGAGCCAGGCGAACGCCTGACCTTTCGCTGCCAGGCGGAGTTGCTGATTCGAGCCAGGATCTACTGACAATTCGAGATTTCCCAGATCAACGCCGGCGGAACGGGCAAGCACCTGCATGTTCGGCAAGAATTGGGTCCAGCGCCCATCGGTCGCATCGGAGACCTGCGGGATCGTCGCGGTTCGGAGCTCACCGACCTTCGCATTGCTTTGAGACTCGATCGCGAAGTTGATTTCTAGCTCCGCCTCTGGAGGATCCTTGTTCTCGGCCAGATTCGGATCGTTGAACCACTGCGTCTGCCAGACGACCTCCCAGCTCTGGTTCTTCGGCTTGGCAAGCACGAGCAATTCGTACCAGACGTATTGCTCCGGACCTGAGGGAACGCGCGAAACTCGGCGCACCGCAATGGCGCGAAGATCGAATATCGCTTCGCCAACGACGAAACTATCCTTCATGTGCCGCGTCGTATCCTCCACGGAGACATTCCAGACGACGTCGTTGCGGCTGGCCTCGATCAGCACGGCCGCTTCGGCCTTCACAGTCCCCCCCGACGACAACTTGCCTGCCGCTCTGAATTTGAGCGATGCTGGCGTTGCAGTGGCCTCGATCGAATGGAGAGTAGCTCCGATCTGCGCGGTCCTGGATTTGATCGATGGTGCTGTGCTCCCGCTCCAGTAATCGCGGGTGCCTTCCGCTAGGACAAGGCGGCGGAATGCGATCTTCCCCATCCACCATCCGGCAGGATCCTGGGCCGCGAGGTCCGGTGCTCGCACGATGAAGGAACTGTTGAGAAAGAGGCCGGTCGCCGTTCCGGTATCGAACGAATGTCCCAGCGGACCCACCACCCCGAGCGGAACGGCGGTTCGCAGTTCTGCGACGCTCGTCGGCGTTTGTCCGGCTTTCTGCCCCAGGCCATAGGTTCGGCTCAGCGGATCTGGTCCCAACTCGGCTGCCGCTGCGACGGTCGAGGCGCCGCCGACCTCGAGTTTCTTGCGATATGCGTTCTCGACACCGGCCAGCATCCAGTCGGCGAGTCCGGCATGCTCGAACCAGGCGCCGTCAACGACCGCGAGGACTCCTGCGACCGGCGATGCATTGCCATCGCGCAGCGCGCGCGTGAGCGGGATCAACGCCCGGATACCGGGCTTCGGAACCGTGTCGGGTACCGCTGCCGGCCGCCCAATGCGGAACCAAGGCGTTTCCCATTTGCCGCTCGTGCTCTGCCACTTTGCCGCTCGCGAGGCGACGCTCTGTCGGGCGGCCTGATAGGCCGCCACGTATCGATTCGATGCAACAACGCGGAAACGCATGTATCGCGCGATGTCGGTCCGGCTGGGAGAGCGCAGTGCGATCCGCGTTGAAAGCGGCGTGCTTGTTGGCGGCGTTGCCTGCGCATTGACCTGTTCGTTGATCGGTAGCGACGCAGATTCGTCATCCAGTGTCTCGTCCAGGCGCTCCGCGAAACCCTCCACATCCCAGAGCAGCGCGTACTCAGCCGCCGACGGCGGTGGCGACATGAGTGGGTCCTGCGGATCCTGCTTCGGGAAGACATTGAGGTTCGCGATCTTGTCGAATGGAAATGGCGATAGCGGACGGCCGGTCCATCGCCATGCCTGCGAGCCGACCGTGATGCTGCCGATCGCATCCGCAGTTGCCGAGGGCGCGCGCTTGAACTGAAGGCGGATGTCTCCCTGGCGCTCATCTGCTGCATCGAGCACGTCGCCGACAATGCTGCCAGCAACCGCCGCACTCACCTCAACGTCGGAAGGAACCGTGAACGAAGCCGCCTCCACCGCGAACGTATGTGTCGAGAACAGGCGATACCGGACGCCGCCCATGCCCATCACGACGGCCGCAGCGTCACCGTCTCCGATCGAGACACGGCGAACACTATCGTCGAAACGCCGGCTTCCGGCCGGCGCGAGCTTGTCGACAAACAGCGCGTCATCAATGCCGGCGAACAGCCGCACGATCACGACATCGCCGGGCGCGCTCCACACGGTCTTCGTCGTCTTGTCAAACAGCGGCTTGCTACGATCGCTGCTGAGCTTGCAGATCACCTCAATCGGCAGTCGGCCAGCGGCAAAGGGTTTTGTCGGGTCCATACCTGGCTGCCATTTCCACGTCCATTCGAACAGTTCGGGCTTGTGGCTGGCTATGGCATCGGCCGAGAGCGCGCCGTCACGCCGCGCCCGGGTCACCGAAATCGCCAGCGCACCGACAGCCGGATCCTGCAGATCGAGCATTTCCTTGATCGCCTCCACCTCGGCACGCAGCCGCGTCTCGGCCGCAGTGTCATGTCTGGCGATTGCATCACGCAGTGCAATCTCGCGCTCGTGCAATTCGGCGGTCTGTTCAAAGTGGAAACTGCGCACCCCCTTGCGGAATTCCCTGAGCGACTTCCTGTCGCCTTCGGACAGCGTCGCCTCGTCGAAGGCGATCCATCGATCGAAATCCTCGAGCGTCGTCACCGGCGCGGCGACCTGCAGCCTCAGTTCGCCGCAATCGACGTTTTCCGGCTTGACGACAAGCGCATCGCCGTTGGTATCGGCGAGCAGCAGCGCCGTTTTCATCTTCAGCGCGCGCACGACTCCCGGCTTCGCCCAGGGCTCGACGGTCTGCGGGGGAACCAGTATCTCCTCGGCGACCAGTTTCGTATCGCGGGGCGGGACCATGGGATGAAACAATTTCCCGGCCCGCTGTGCCGCCGCGTAGAACGGCGCGACGCGGAGCGACCCGATGCCGGTTCGCCGGACATAGGAAAAGCGGCGCACAATGGCGCTATTGGCAGGAAACAAATCATCCTTCAACTTCGCCGGATCCAGCAGTCCCGGAAAATCGTCTCGCCGTACTTCAACCGGCAATCCGCCCTGGTTCGAGATTCCGAAAGGGGCGATTTCAAAGGTGGCGCCATATGCCAGGAACGGCAGCAGCGTCTCCGGGGGTGGGTTATCCTGAACGCTCGGCTGGATCAGGCGGGCGATGCGCGGGTGCGGATCGTCTTCCGGCTGAGGTTCGGTTTCGACGTCGGCCTGGCTATCGCCGACGACGGGACGATTATCGTATGTCACGATCGCCTGCGGCATCCTGCTCGTGTAGGACACCGGCATGGCCCCCATTACCGCGCGCGATGCGGTGGCGAACGTCACGGGCGTCGGCGTACCACTGTCGGGATCGAGTTCGGCAAAGCATGCGGTGAGACAACGCCAGGCATCAGCAGGCTGGCTCCGCCGCATGAGCAGGCCAAATCCGGCGAGATTCTCGTTGAAGTCCGGCGTATCGCCGGAACCAGTGACCAGCCGGTCGATCTGCAGCATAACGCCGTGAGCGTCGGCGCACAGATCGCCGATCAGGAGTGTATCACTGCCGCTTTCCTGATCCGGTTTCTTGAACCAGTCCTGCATGCGCGATCTGGCAGCCTCGTCGACCGCCTTGCCCAGGATGGCGCGCGCAGTTGCGGGGAGCCGCCCCATCCGGCCGTAATTGTCCTGATAGGCTTGTTCGAGCGGCGGCGGACTGCCGTCGCTCTCACAGGCCGTTCCGTGCAAATAGCGTGTGATGGCCTCTCGGATATTTCCCGGAGCGGCGTTCGAGCCCGACAAGACCTCCGTGTCAGGGATTGTGGGGTCGCTGGCTTTCTTCCAGATGCCTTCCTCGGCGCCCCAAGGCAGATCGATATTGGCCTTCTTCAGTATCTCCACCAGACGCAAGCCGCGGTCGAACAATGCGGAGAAGGCTCCCTCGGCCGCCGAGAGCCATGCCTCATATTTCGCCCCCGCTGGTGCCGACTTGCGCCAGATTCCGATTTGCAGGGCGGCGGCAGCAGCTGGCGCAGTGGCGGCATCGATTGCGCGTCGCAACGGCGCCGGATCGAAGGCGCCGCTCGCCTGTGCATCGATGGCGACGCGCACTGCTAGCTCCTTCAGAAACTCCGATCCTGCGGATAAGTTGAGGACCGGCCCGATCACCCTCGCCAGCATGCCGAGCCATTCTGCGCGCTGACTGTCGCCCGCCCCCGCGCGAAACGCGTCCCTGAAATCCTGGTCGCCCTTGCTGACGCCGTCAGCAAGCGTTTTGAGTTCTTGCTCCGCGAGCGGCGTGCCGGGTCCGTTCTCGGTAATGATCCTGTTCACCCGCTCAAGGATCGCCGCGTGAACTGGTGAGCCATTCGGACCTTTCAGCACGGTGCCCGACGCGGCTACGACGCATCCCGGTCCCAACGAGTCGCGCAATGCCATCAGCGCGGCTTCCGCCAGCCGGGTTGCGCCGTCCAGCCGGTCCGTCTTAGCAAGGGCAGCCGCAAGGGGCGTACCTGCTGCCTTGACGTCGTCCTCCACAGCTTGCAGAAGCAACCGGGACAGATCGAACGTATCGGCCAGTTGCTCGGGCAGTCGGGCCAGCCAGTCTTCAAAGCCGATTCCGTCCCGGCTGTCGTTGGATCCCGAGTGCGTTCGCTTGACCCACAAGGTCTCGCGGTCAAGGAAGCTGGCGCTGCTGGTAAGGTCTTCGCCGAGGTCGAGCGCACGGCAGAGGACCTCGATTTGGTGGCCGCCAAAATCCGTCTTGTAGGGAATGCTGGCGATGACACTCGGCGACACCAATTTCCAATCGACCGCCGGATTGGCCGCATCGCCGAACTTCGGCTCGAGTTCTGTTGCCGCGGCGCGCGGTTTGAAGCGCGGTGCCGCGATCAGTAGGACCGTCTGTCCGCCCTGCGCAGCCTTGATCGAAGTGAGTTGCACGAAGCGGACAAGATTCAACTTCCCATGCGGAACCGGTGCAGGCAGCGACGCAAGGCCCGCAAGGAACGCCTCGTACCGGAAGTTTGGCGTCGCATCATCGATCTCTTCGATCTGCTGTCGTCCACCTTTGGTATCGTCCCAACCGATCAGCTTGAATGGCTCGACGATGTTGAACTGATCGGTATGCTTCGGAGCGTTGGCTGACACGAGATCCTTCAATGCCGTGTAAAGTAACGCTCGCAAGCTCGCATCGGTGAGTTCGAAATTTGCTTTGTGCGCCTGATCGGGATCGGTCGGGAGGGGCAATGCGGCAACCGTGAATCCGTTCGGGTCAATGTCGTTCGGATTGGGCGCCTGCTTCGGCGGCGCGGTCGCCCACAAGAAGGAGAATTCAAGCTGGCCTCCGAGCCAGGGGAACAGGGGACCGGCGCCTTTCGCGAGATCATCGAGATATCGGTCGAACCCGGCGTCACCGGGCTCCGGCACTTCCTTGCCGCGCACGGCGTCAAAGAGACTCTTAAGCTTGGCGTTGAAATCGTCGGGCGACTCTCCCGTCGACGGTTGGACAGCCGCTCCCGACACTCGTACCCCAACGGTCGGCTTGGCGTTGTCGCCCGGAGTTCGCAAAACGTCGCAAAACAGAACGAATTTCATGAAACGCTCCGGTCAGGCGAAATTATCCAGATGCTTTCCGGACGCGGCGGCGCCGCTGCCTTTCTTGAGATAATAGGTCACGCCCTGACGAACCTTGATTTCGCAGCACCAGCAAATCTTGAAGCTAACTTCGATGGTTCCGCGTCCGATTACAGAGCCGTCGTTCTGATAAATCAGTTCGAGCAGCAGATAGAGGCCGATGTTGAAGCGGCCCAAAATCACGATGCCGCCGCGCACCAGGAAGATGACTGCGATCGAAAAGCTGGAGCCACCGCCGCTGTCAAACTCGACGTAGGCTCCCACCATCACGTAGACGAAGCCGCGACACGGGCCGAACGCGAAGTCGAGACCAAGGCCCGCCGTCAGCCCAACCGACACATGGCTGATCAGCCTGCCGGACGAAGGGAAGTATCTAGCGCTGGTCTGGAGCCAGCCGCCACCGACTAGGATCCATACGCGAAGCACGAAAGGCTCGCTCTTTAGGCCGAGGGCAAGCGTCGTTCCCAGCGCGAAATCTCCGCGCTTGCCACCGGTGCCCTTGATCACCAGCAGTTCGAAGGAAGCCGAGAACCGCAAGCCGGTGACCGAGAAGGCACCAAACGACAGCGGCGGTAGCGGCAGCACGATGCGGGCCGCTAGGCCCGCGGGCATCCCTCCGTCCTCGAGCATCTCGAGAAAGAATCCCGAATTCGGCTCGCTGAACGACTTTATCAGGTCTGAGAGGAACTTGATTGCCTTGTCGAGGCGAACGCGGGTCGGATCGATGTCGACGTTGAGTCCCTTTCCGTTTTCGAAGAACACGCGGGTCTGCTCCAATGTCACGAGCGGCGTTCCGCTGAAGGCGAGTTCCCAGTCGCCTACCACTTCGCCCTTGGTGGTGCGGCGGGTCACACCGTCGAGACCCACCGCAAGATCGGCCAATGCGTCGAACTGCGCTCCCACCACCGACAGTTTGAGAGGACCGAACTCGAACACCTCCGATCGGCTCGGAAACGGCGCCTTGGCCTCAGCCTTCGCCCATGCGGTGAGGCTCGCCTTATCGAAACCGTGGGTCACTTTGACATTGTCGTTGAGCGATGGCAGGCGGATATTCTTGAACAATCCGTCGAGTTTCAGCCCGCCGAGGTCCGGAAACAGTTTCCCGAAATCGTAGTTCTCCATTCCCTTGGGGATGAGCTTGTCGAGGAACTCGTTCGTGGGTACCCGAATGCCGAGCGCCTTGAGGTCGTCCCCCAATCGGTTCATCAGCGCGACAACGGGAGAGCTTTGCACGGCGTCGCGCGCGTCGTCGAAGAAGTACGCGATCCGCTCGCGGTTGAATTTCAGGTTGGGCAGAATCGGTGACGAGCCGGCGGCGCGGATCAGTGCAAGCGTCTCGCTCGGATTTTGGAAACTCGGCGCGTTGGACAGGCGCTTGTAACCTTCCTCGAGGACTCGGACGTCATCTGCGAGTTCGGGCGGAATCTTATCGCGAAGGCCCTGCGCAATGTCGGCCGCGCCTTGCTTGATCCGGTCAGATGCGCTGGCAATAGCGGCCGCTAGGTTGCCCGCCTGCCCTTTCAGTTCGGCCACCGCCTTGTCGACCGCCTCAACAAGCTTCGTCTCCAGTTCGCTGACGGTCTTGTTGGCGCCCTGAGCGGCATCATTGAGGGCAGTTTCGAGCTTTGCTTCCTGGGTGTCGATCTCAACGCCGACCTCGTCGAGCAGACCGCCGATCGCGTTCAGAACAGCCGTCGCAGCCTGGTCCACCTTGGCCTTCAGGTCCGCCGCCCGCTTGGCCAGATCCTGCAGTTCGGTCCTTACGTTCTTCTTGATGTCATCAACGCTCAACGCTGCATCGAGGCAGATCGTGTGAATGCGATCGAGTGTGGCGTCATAGTCCGCCTGGAGATCAGACCGGAACTCCTTGAGCGCGGTCTCTGCAGCTTCGGCCAGTTTCGCAGCCTCGTCAGTGAGCGCCTGCATGGCGGCCGCTGCCGTGGCAACCTTGCCGACGGCATCATCGATCGCCGTCTTGATTCTCGCTTTCGCGTCCTCGATCGCTACGCCGGTCTTGGTTATGTCCGCCACCGCCGCATCGTGAAAGTTGACGAGCGTGGTCCGGAGGTCGGCGAGGAAATCCAGGACTCTTTTCGTGCCAGATGCGAGCAGCGGCCGGTCTTTGATTTCCCTTGGCAGTCCGCGACGTCCCACCTTGTCGACCGCATCGAGCGCAGTTAGCGCCTTTGCGTGGTACTCTTCATAGAGATTGACGAGCGAGCGGAAATCGGCCTGCGTCGTGATCCCGTCGATCTTCTTTTTGAGGGCGTCGCCATCTTGCTTGAGGACTTGGCTCGCGGAGTCGATCGCGCCACGGAAGTTCCTGATGCTCTGATCGAGTTGGCCCAGCCCCGAGCCGACCGCGTTGATGGCGCTGAAGATGGTGAGGCGGACCGGTGCCAGGGTCTCCTCGATCCGGCGCGCCAGGACCTCCGCGGTCCGGACGGGAGCGTCGGATGCTAGAAATTCGTCCAGCCGAAGGACAACGGCATTGACCTCGCCTACGAGCATGTCGAGCCGCGATAGGAGGGATTTCCCGATCTCCGTCGCAATGCGCGCCTTGACGTCCTTGGAGGCATCGGTCCACCCCGACTTGGCGCCCGCCAGATTATCTTTTGCCCGGCCGACCGCAGCGGTGATCGCGCCGCGCACCTTGGCGGCTTCGCGATGAATGACGTTTTTGATTTCGCCGAGCCGGTCGATCTCGGCGTCGAGAGCAGCCTCAATTTCGTCCTGGGTCTTGCCGACCGCGCCGAGCAAGTTGCCCAGCACAGTGCGACCTTGCGACACGGCGTCTCCGAGAACCGACTCCAGCCGGCGCGCTTCGCCGAGGATTCGCTCCAGTTCCTGGCGAAGCGCAAGTGCCTGTCCCGGGGCGCCTCCGGAAATTCCGGTGGGTTGGGAACGCGAGACGGTGATGGTCTCGAGCACCGCCGCAATCGGCTCGCCGCTGCTGCGTGTCGCGACGAGGTTGGCCGCGGCACCTTCCGTTTCGATGTCAAAAGTGCCGCCGACATGCATCGGGTCATGCATGATATCGTCGGCAGCCGTTCCGTCCGGATTGCCGGGATCAAGGTCGGGCGTACCGACCGGCGCAGGCGAGGGAGCGTTGTCGAAGTCGATGCCTTCGCGTGCCGGCCAGAGATTGGGATTGTCGCCGTCCTCCTTGCGGGTTGAGGTGAAGAACACGAACTGGTACGGCTTGGCGCTTCGTCCTGCAATCGTGGCGGCCGCATCGGTATGAGCGCCCGTGCAATGCACGCGAAAGTCCGGCTTTGGATAGATGTCCGGATCTTCGCCTTCGCGCCACAATGGTACGATCCAGCCCTCCGGAACGTCATGCCCCCAGCGACTATCGATGGGAATGCGCAACGTGCGGAATACGCAGGCTTCGTACAGAGCGCGCTTCTTCACGTTGGTGCCGGTCTCGGGGAACGGGCGTTCGGGTTCGAGAATGTCGACATACTCACGGACCTTGCGCAGCACGGGACGGCCGAAATGCTGTCCGGCCTGCTGTTTTGCGAATTGATCCGGCGGAAGCACCGTGCGCTCATAGACGACGACGTGCTTGGCAACGTTCCAATGCCGGGCAATGCGGCCAATCCGCTCAACGGCATAGGTATGTGTGCGACCGAAACTGGTGTCGGAGACGATACGTGTCTTGCCGTTGGCGAAAAATGCACGCACAAAGCCGGAGCCACCTAACGCAGAGAAGCCCGGATTGACGATCTGGCCGCGTGTGCTTGATGGTGCCGCGGCCACCTCATCATAGATGTTTTTCGACTCGAAGCCCCAGGTCGCGCCTCCCTTGAGTTTGGTTGAACTGCTATCGGGTTTCCATGGTTCTGGATCGATGTCGGCAGCGCTGGCTGCGGCCCCCCCGACGCGAAGAACGAAGGCAACCTTGTCGGGAGATTTGTCCTCGAGCGAGAGTGGATCGTCACTTGCTTCGCGATAAGCCTCGAAGAATCCGATGCGTGTATTCCACGCCTTTGTGACGGACGCGGATAGGTCGCGAAACCGATCGTAGAGTTCGGCTTCGACCAACGGCTGAAGCGACTGGAGGTCTTTGGCTTCCGTGCCGTCGAGCAGTGATCGTGTGATCCCACGCGGACGTGCCGGCAGCGGATCGCGCACCCCTCCGACACGCGAGCCGAGCTCGGCCAGCCGCAACGCGGGTGCGGTGAAGCGCGCGGCGAGACCATAGAGAAACTCGAAGCGCGCCGTGTCGAGACCGGCGCCTGGAGCCCGTTGTCCCGCAAAGCCGAGCACGCGGCGCAGGTTCCACGGGGCTTCCGCGTAGCGCTGCTTGAAATAAGACGAGCGCAGGCGCAGCCGGGCGGTCGTGCCGAGACGGAAATCGATCGTCTGTTCCGCCCCCTGCTGCGATATCGTTGGCCAGGGATTGCCCTTCTCCGCCGCCTCGCCCGTCGCCTGCGGCGGTAGGAAGAGGTCGAAGCCGTTGGCGATCCGAGCGATATCCCAGTGTGATCCTTCGAGTTCCGAAGTCTGCCAGTTGGCGATTTCGCCGTCGTTCTCGGCAACGTCCTCGCTCGCAAGTTCGAAGGCCGGAACGTCGACGAGCGCTACCGTCATCGGCTCGCGGTCGATGACGATCGTACGGTAACCGTCGCTTGCGCCCTTCGAGGCACGCCGGTGCAGCGTGAG
>NZ_PSRT01000033.1 GCF_004212635.1 Bradyrhizobium genosp. SA-3
GGACCAGAATGTGGACCGGCTTGCTCGGGTAATTGTCGGCGGCCTGCGCGGCGCCGCCCGCCAGCAGCAGACCGGCACCCAGCATCAACCCGCCGATCTTGTTCAAACCCAGCATTTCCCAGCACTCCTTGAGGGCATTCGCGCGCCTGGCGGCGGTCTTCAGGCCATTGCGGACGCCGCCCGTGGTTTTTGTTGACGAGACCTGATCTTTTGTACGATAGTACAAATCACATGGTACGCAAGCCCACCAGCAAGGAAACGGCCCGCAAGCCGAACATGCGCGAGGCGATTCTCGCCGCGGCCGAGGAACTGTTCGCTACCAACGGCTTCAATGCCGTCTCCGTACGCGACATCGCACAGGCGGCCGGGGCCAACCCCGGCAGCGTGACCTATCATTTCAAGACCAAGGACGGCCTGCTGCTGGAGATCTACCGGCGGCATTGTGGGCCGATGAATTTGCGCCGCTCCGAACTGCTCGCGGCCGCCAGGCGCGTGCGCGATCTCCAAGACCGGCTGGAGGCGATCGTGCGCGCTTATGTGGTGCCGGCTTTCACCTCGGGCAGCGATCTCGCCGGCGGCGGGGCCCGCTTCACGCGGCTCCGGGCTGTGATGTCGGCGGAAGGCAACGAGGTCGCGCGCAAGATCATCGCGCAGACTTTTGATGACACCAGCCACGCCTTCATCGACGCGATTCACGAGAGCCTGCCGCATATCCCGCGCACCGACATCGTCTGGCGCAGCCACTTCCTGCTCGGTGCACTCTATTATTCATTGGTAACGCCGGAGCGCGTCTCGCGCCTGTCGCGTGGCGAAGCTGATGGCGGCGACGCCGCCAACGCCATCGAGCAACTGGTGCAGGCCGCCGTTGCCGCGTTCCAGGCACCCGCGCTGGATCAAGCCGCGCCGGCGCGGCGGCGGCCGGTCGTCAGCAGCAAGACTTGAAAGAAGCCGCCCCGAGCGGAGGCGCCTCGCGCTTCCGCTCGCAAGTGGAGCATGTGATGGGGTGTTGAGGATATGAACAGGCGGGAGTGCTTGCATCTCTTGACCGGACTGGCCGGCGCAGCGCTCGCGAGCGAAGCCCGCGCGCAAGGCGGCGAGCAGAGATCGATTCCGACCATTGAGCCGCCGGACCCAAGTCCGAAAACGCCGTCGTTCAAGCTGCCGGCAAAATCCTGTGACAGCCATACCCACATTTTCGGTCCGGCATCCCGCTATCCGTTCTCCGAGAAGCGCCCCTACAGCACGGCCGATGCGCCGCTGGAGGCATTCCGCAGCGTGCACGAGAAGATCGGCGTCGAACGCTGCGTCATCGTGAATGCCACCGTGCACGGCACCGACAATCGTGTCGTCACCGACGCCATCGCCCAGAGTGAGGGCGCCTATAAGGGTATCGCCAACGTCAGTGACGAGATGAGCGAGAAGGAGCTGGCGGCGCTCGACAAGGCCGGCATCTGCGGTTGCCGCTTCGCCTTTCTCAAGCGCCTCGGCGGCGTCGGCGACATGGGAAAATTCCAGCGCGTCGTGCATCGCGTCGCCGAGCTCGGCTGGCATATCGACGTCTATTTCGAGCCTGATACGATCGCCGAATTCGCGCCCATTCTCGCTGCGCTGCCGACGCCTTACGTGATTGATCACATGGGCACGGTGCAGGCCGGCAAAGGCCTCGATGATCTCGGCTTCACGGCCTTGCTCGATCTCCAGAAGAAGGACGAGAAGTGCTGGGTCAAGATTACCGGCCTCGAACGTGCGTCACCCGCCGGCAAGCCGTTCCACGACGCCGTGCCATTCGCCAAGGCGCTGATCGACAATGCGCCCGATCGCGTGCTGTGGGGCACCGATTGGCCGCATCCCAATGTCAAGGTCATGCCGAATGACGGCGAGATCGTCGACCCGATCCCGCTCTACGCGCCCGACGCAAAGGTCCGGCAGAAGCTGCTGGTCGATAATCCTGCGCGCCTGTTCAAGTTCACCTGAGACGATGATGTACACGCCGACCATTCCGCCGCCCGATCCGAACACGCGCACGCCGAAATTCAAGCTGCCGAAGCTGTCATGCGACGCGCATTGCCACATCTTCGGCCCCGGTGCGAAATATCCGTACGCGCCTGACCGCTCCTACACGCCGCCCGATGCGCCGCTGGAGGACTTCCGCGCGCTGCATGCCAAGCTCGGCGTCGAGCGCGCCGTCATTGTCAATGCCAGCGTGCACGGCACTGACAACACGGTAGCGCTGGACGCCATCGCGCAGAGCAACGGCGCCTATCGGGCCGTCGCAAACATCGACGACACCATCACCGAGCGCGGGCTTCGGGCGCTGCATGACGGTGGATTCCGCGGCTGCCGCTTCAATTTCGTCCGCCATCTCGGCGGCGTCCCCGACAAGAGGGTATTCGACCGTGTCATCGCCTTGGTCGCGCCGCTCGGCTGGCATATCGACCTGCATTTCGACGCGATCGACTTGCCTGAATATGCCGATATGCTGGCAAAGCTGCCGCTGAACTACACCATCGACCACATGGGACGGGTGCAGGCCTCTAATGGGCTCGACCAGCTGCCGTTCAGGATTTTGATCGAGCTGATGCAGCGCGACGAGAAATGCTGGGTCAAGATCTGTGGCTCGGAGCGGGTGTCCTCGGCCGGTCCGCCGTTCACGGATGCGGTGTCGTTCGCGCGCAAAATCGTCGAGACCGCGCCAGGCCGCGTCATCTGGGGTACCGACTGGCCGCATCCCAACGTCAAGGCGATGCCGAATGACGGCGACCTCGTCGATCTGATCCCGTTGTTCGCGCCGGAGCCGGAGTTCCAGCAGAAGATCCTCGTTGACAATCCCGCGCGCCTGTTCGGGTTCGAGCAATGACGGCGCTCGCGATCGACAAGCCGCGCGGCCGCGCCTGGTGGAAGGAGCTCTGGATCCAGGTGCTCATCGCCATGGCGGCCGGCATCGCACTTGGGATCGCAAGTCCCGAGGCGGGCGCCAAGATGCAGCCGCTTGGCGATGCCTTCATCAAGGCGATCCGGATGCTGATCGCGCCGATCATCTTCTGCACCGTCGTGCACGGCATCGCGCACATGGCCGACATGGCGCGCGTCGGGCGCGTCGCGGTGAAGGCGATCGTCTATTTCGAGGTCATGACGACGATCGCGCTGATCATCGGCCTCGTCGCGGTGAACCTGCTCAAGCCCGGCGTCGGCATGAACATCGATCCCGCCAGAATCAATGCCAGCGCCATCGAGCCCTATGTCAAGCAGACCGGTGCGATCGGCTTCGTGCCGTTCCTGATGAACATCGTGCCCGCGACGTTCGTCGGCGCCTTTGCCGAGGGCAATATCCTCCAGGTGCTGTTCATCTCCGTACTGTGCGGCTTTGCGCTGGTGCAGCTCGGCGAGCGGGCCGCGCCGCTGATCCATTTGATCGACATCGCCGCCAAGATGGTGTTCGCCGTCGTCGGCTTCGTGATGTGGGCGGCGCCGATCGGCGCGTTCGGCGCCATCGCGTTTACGGTCGGCAAGTTCGGCGTGGGCTCGCTGGCTTCGCTCGGCAAGCTGCTGGGTGGCTTCTATCTCACCTGCGTAGTCTTCATCATCGCCGCGCTCGGCCCCGTCGCGCGCCTCTGCGGCTTCTCGCTGCTCAAGCTGATCAGCTACATCTGGGAAGAGCTGCTGATCTGCATCGCCACCACGTCGTCCGAGACGGTGTTGCCGCGGATGTTGACCAAGCTGGAAAAGGCCGGCTGCGAGAAGAGCGTCGTCGGGCTCGTGATCCCGACCGGCTATTCCTTCAATCTCGATGGCACCTGCCTCTACCTTGCCGCGGCCTCGGTGTTTCTGGCACAGGCGACCAACACGCCGTTCGGCCTTGCCGAGCAGATCGAGCTGCTGCTGATCCTGCTCGTGACCTCCAAGGGCGCGGCGGGGATTGCGGGCGCGGCCTTCGTCGTGCTGGCGGCGACGCTGTCGGCCACCGGCACCATTCCGGTGACGAGCGTTGCGCTGGTGCTCGGCATTCATCGCCTGATGTCGCAGGGGCTGACGCCGACCAATCTGATCGGGAACGCGGTTGCGACCATCGCAATTGCCAAATGGGAGGGCGCGCTCGACGGCGAGCGCCTCCGGCGTGTGCTCGACGGCGAGGAACAAGCGGCCGCTGTGGCTTGATGAACCGGCTTCCTGCCTGAGGCAGACGGCCTATGATGCTTACGAACGAAAGAGGGGAGTTTGTCCCATGAAAACCGGTCTCGTGATCACCGCCCATCCCGGCGATTTCGTCTGGCGCGCCGGCGGCGCCATCGCGCTGCATGCGAAGAAAGGCTATCGCATGAAGATCGTGTGCATGTCCTTCGGCGAGCGCGGCGAGAGCCAATTCGCCTGGAAGGAAAAGGGGGCGACGCTTGAATCAGTCAAGGCCGGTCGCAAGGACGAGGCGGAGCGGGCCGCAAAGCTGTTAGGTGCCGAGATCGAGTTCTTCGATTGCGGCGACTATCCGTTGAAACTCACCGAGGCGCATTTCGACCGCATGGTCGACATCTACCGCGAGATCAATCCGAGCTTCGTGCTGACGCACGCACTGGAAGACCCCTACAATTTCGACCATCCGAACGCGGCGCATTTCGCGCAGGAGACCCGCGTGGTCGCGCAGGCGATGGGCCATAAGCCCGGCGCGCAGTACAAATATTCCGCGCCGCCGGTCTTCCTGTTCGAGCCACATCAGCCGGAGCAGTGCAATTACAAGCCGGACCTGCTCCTCAAGATCGACGAGGTCTGGAAAGAGAAGTACGAGGCGTTCCAGATCCTGGCCGCGCAAAAGCATCTGTGGGGCTATTACGAGCGTGTCGCGCTCAACCGGGGCATCCAGGGCAGCCGCAACACCGGCGTGCCCATGACCTATGGCGAGGCCTATCAGCGTCTGTTTCCGACCGTTGCGGAGGAACTCGCATGAAGCCGGTCGTCGTTCGCAACATCAAGCGTGCCGATCCCGCCGGCATGGCGGAATACGGCGTCTCGACCGTGCACGAGGCCTATGGCCGTGCCGGCCTGATGAAGCCGTATTTGCGGCCGGTCTGGCCCGGCGCGGCGATTGCCGGTCCCGCGGTCACCGTGCTGGCGCAGCCCGGTGACAATTGGATGATCCATGTCGCGGTCGAGCAGTGCAAAAAGGGCGATATCCTCGTCGTCGGCTGCACCGCCGACAACACTGACGGAATGTTCGGCGAGCTGCTCGCGACTTCGCTCCAGGCTCGCGGCGTGCAGGGATTGATCATCGATGCCGGTTGTCGCGACGTCAAAGCGCTGCACGAGATGAAGTTTCCGGTGTGGTCGCGCGCGGTCTCGGCCAAGGGCACGGTGAAGGCCACGCTCGGCTCGGTCAATGTCCCCGTGGTCTGCGCCGGCGTCAATGTCGACCCCGGCGACATCGTGGTCGCCGATGACGACGGCGTCGTCGTGGTGCCGAAGCGGAACGCGGCCGAAGTCGCCGAGAAGGCGAAGAAGCGCAATGCGGATGAAGGCGGCAAGCGTAAGCGCCTGGCTTCGGGCGAACTCGGCCTCGACATGTACAGCATGCGCGAGGCGCTGGCGAAAGCCGGGCTCGTATATGTCGACAATCCCGAGGACGTCTGAGGCTACGGCGGGAGCGGGCGGATGGATCGTCTCAAGCTGAAGGCCGTGCTCGGCAGTCACCCTCATGTCCGGGCGGTGAAGAGCGGCGAGCTCCGCTCCGACCTTTTCGACCTCGACTTCGTCGAGTACACGCCGACCAACACAGCATTCAAGCCGATGGTGCGCGAACAGGCCTTCGACGTCTGCGAGATGGCAATCGTCACTTATCTGATGGCGAAGGCGCACGGCAAGCCGCTGGTGCTATTGCCGGCCACCATGCTCGGCCGTTTCCAGCATGCCTACGCGCTCTACAATCCCGCGAGAGGAACGCTCGGTCCGTCCGACCTCGAAGGCAAGCGCGTCGGCATCCGGTCCTTTACAACGACGACGGGGGCCTGGATCAGGGGCATCCTCGCCAACGACTACGGCGTCAATCTCGACAACATCCGCTGGGTGACGTTCGAGGATCCGCATGTCGCCGAATATGTCGACACCACCGAGCGCGCCCCGAAGGACAAGAAGGTCCTACAGATGCTGCTCGACGGCGAGCTCGACGCCGTCCTCGGCGAGACCTCCAACGATCCCAAGCTGAAGCCGCTGTTCCCCGATCCGGCCGCAGAGGCCGCCAAATGGTACGCCCGGCGCGGCGTCGTGCCGGTTAATCATCTCGTGGTCGTGACCGAGCAGCTCGCCAAATCACGCCCCGACGTGGTCGCAGGCGTCTATGATCTGCTCAAGCGGAACAAGGAGCTGGCGGGGCCCGCGGCCTCGCCGGACCTCATTCTGTTTGGCATCGAAGCGAACAGGAAACCGTTGGAGCTGATCGTCGACTACGCGTTCCAGCAGGCGCTGATCCCGCGCCGCTGCGCGGTCGAGGAGCTCTTCGACGAAACGACACGAGGATTGAACTGATGGCGGATCCGAGACGATGGCAGATCGGGCTGGTCGGCTATGGCGAGGTCGGCAGGATCTTGGCCGAGGATTTGCGCCAGCAGGACATCAAAGTATCGGCCTACGACATCAAGCTCGGAGGCGAGCAGGGCGCTTCGCTGCAGGCGCATGCGGCGAAATTCGGTGTGGTGCTCGCAGGCTCTCATGCCGAGCTGACCGCGAAGTCCGATTTCATCGTGTCTGCGGTCACCGCAAGCCAGGCCGTTCCGGTGGCACAGGCATGCGCGACCGCGATCAACCACGGCACCTGGTTCCTGGATTTCAATTCGGCCTCACCGGGCGCCAAGCAGCGCGCTGCTGCGCTGATCGATGGCGCTGCCGGTCGCTATGTCGAGGGCGCGGTGATGACCTCGGTGCCGCCGTACCGCATCAAGGTGCCGCTGCTGCTCGGCGGCCCCGGCGCGAAGGAGCTCGAGCCGCTTCTGAATGCGATCGGCTTTGCGGCGAAGGTTGCCAGCGACAAGCTCGGTGTGTCCTCGGCGGTGAAGATGTGCCGCAGCATCATGATCAAGGGCCTGGAGGCCATGGTCATCGAAAGCTTCACCACGGCGCGTGCCTATGGCGTGGAAGATGCCGTACTGGCGTCGCTCGCGGAAACCTTCCCCGGCATCAATTGGGAGAAACAGGGCGCCTATTTCTTCCAGCGCGTAATCGAGCACGGCCGCCGTCGCGCTGAAGAAGTGCGCGAGGTCGCCGAGACCGTGCGCGAGGCGGGACTGACGCCGTGGTCGGCGCAGGGCACGGCCGAGCGGCAGGCCTGGGTGGCCGATCTCGCCGATGAAGGGCTGTTCGGCGCCAGGGGCACCAGGGAATTCGCCCGCAGCGCTGACTGGCGCACCGAGGCGGATCGGATCCTCGCGAAGATCAATCGCGCAAAATAATCAGCTTACGACCGCATCGCCGGCCTGGAAGCTCACGACCTGGTCGCGGGCGCGTTCGATCAGGTCGATGAGATTTCGTGCTTTGCGGGCGAGCTGCTCCGTGGCCGGTTGCGTGCGGAATTCGGCCAGTACCGCGCGAACGCATTTGTTGGCAGCGTCGAGCGTCCAGAGCGTACGGTTGACGTCGTCCTGCGTCTGGATTCCCGAGATATCGAGATCCGACAGAACAAGGCCGATGCCGTCGAGCCGCTTCACCGCGCGATCGGTGGGCGTTCTGGCCTGGATAGAATGATAGTCGATGCTGCTGAATGCGCTGAACATATCCATACTTTCCCGATCGCACGCAAATGATCAGTGCAAAGTCGTAATTATGGTCAGCGCGGTGGGCCTTGCAACGCGTGGGGCTACGGTCCGGGATTCTACCGGACTCGGATAGAGGGCTGGATCGGCGGTATAATCGAACGGAAGCGGTCAATAGCCGGGCCCGCATCCCGACAATCTTACCGCTGGAAGCGGCGAGCCGGCCTTGCCTGTGAATGGTGCGACCCTACGGCGTCGCGACGTCAGCTCCGGGGCGGAACAGATTCGGCCGCTGCCGCTCAAATGTCTGTCGGCCAGTCTTGAAGCCCATCACCACGTCAGGCAGCTCCGCGATGGCGAAGCGGCTGTCTCGCGTATCGAGCACGACGAGATCGGCGGGGTTGCCGACCTTGATGCCGTAATCGCCAAGGTTCATCAGCCGGGCCGGCAGCTCAGTCACGAGATCGAGGCAGGTGTCGAAATCGCTGACCGAGGCGTGCGCGACGTTGGCATAGAAGTTTGCCATCCGCAGCAGCGAGGCGTCGCCGAACGGCGTGAACGGATTGAGCACATTGTTGGTGGCGACCGAGCACAACACGCCGTTGCCTGTGAGCTTGTGGGCGAGCGTCAGTCCGCGCGGCGCGTTGTGGGTGGCCTCGCGCCCCATCAGATAGAGATCGGTCGCGGGCAACACGGTGACGGCAACGCCTGACGTCGCCAGCTGCGCGGTGGCAGCCTTCATTCGCTCGGGCGGCAATGCCGAGAGCTTGGTGGCGTGACCGATCGCTACGCGTCCCCCATAGTTGCGTCGCTCGGTCTGGCGGCAGACCTCATCGAGGTGCCACCAGGAGGGATCGAGATCGAAGTCGAGATGGAGGTCGACGTCGACGTCGAATTCCTGCGCGAGATCGAAGATGCGTTCGAGATGGGCGGTCGGGTCGGTGTCCATATAGGGGCAGCCGCCGATCACCTCGCCGCCGTCGCGCAGCGCCTGGATCAGCAACTCCTCAGCTCCGGGGTCGTTGGTCAGGCCTTCCTGCGGGAAGACGCAGAGCGACAGGTCGATCGCCCAGGCATAGTCGCGCTTCAGCGCCTTGACCGCCTCGAAGCCGCGCAAGGCGATGCGCGGATCGATCTCGACATGCGTGCGCATGCGCGTCGTGCCGTGCACGATCGCACGTTCGAGCACCCGGGCGCCGCGGGCATGGATGTCTTCGACCGTGAAATCGCGCTTCATCCCGGCAACGGCGCGGATGGCATCCGAAACGCTGCCGTGGTCATGCCCGCAGCGGCCGAGCAGGCAGGCCTTGTCCAGATGGATGTGGGTATCGACGAAGCCGGGCAAAGCCAGGTGGCCGCCGAGATCAACCTCGACCGCGTCGCAGACGAGCCGCGGTTCGATCGCGGCGATGCGGCCATCCTTCACGCCAATATCGACGGGGTCGGCGGTCCCGCGCAACAGGGCGCGGCGAAGGATCAGGTCGAAGGCGGTCTGCGTGCTCATGCAGCGACTTTTGCGGCGGGAGAATGCCGCAGTCAATCGCGACACGGGGCCAGAGGGCCCCAGAGCAGCAGGGCAGATGTTCAAAATATATGCATGCATTCCGAGAGGTCGGCGATAGTATTCGGCAAAGCCAGGAGAATGCGCCATGTCCGTAACCGCCGAAGCCGAGACCGTATCGTTGTCGGACGCCGAGATCGTGAAAGCCTATCTCACGGCATCGATGATTCCCGATCCCGATGCCGCGGCAGCCTATGTCGCGCCCGGCACGATCATCACGTTCACGGGTGGCCGCGAGTTCGACCATCCCCGGGGGCCTACCGCCTTCAACGCCAAACGCTACCGCTGGGTTAAGAAGAAGATGGACCGCTTCGACGTCTGTCCGGGTCATGGCGAGACCGTCGTGTACAGTGTCGGCACACTGTATGGCGAATGGAAGGACGGGACCGCCTTCGAAGGCAACCGCTACGTCGACCGCTTCGTGGTGCGGAACGGCAAGATCACGAAGATGGATGTCTGGAACGACAGCGCCGAGCGTATCCTGGTCCAGCGCGGCATCGACGCGTAAGCCCTTTCTCGGGGCCGAGAGGCGAAGCTCGCTTTCTGCGGAGACGAACTGCCGCTCATCATATCGAAAGCCGCGATAGCTGCTAGTCGCAAGCCCGTCTGGCGGCTGGCGCGTGCCTGCGCTATCAACGCTCGTGACTGCGCCCGGCATGGAGGCGCGAGCGCCTTGAGGAGCACCCGATGTGTCTACCCACAATTATTCTGGCCCTGACGTGTCTTGCGGGCGCAGCATCAGCCGAAGACCTGTCGGGCACGCTCCAGAAGATCAAGGAGACGAAGAAGATCACGCTGGGCTATCAGGAGGCCTCGGTCCCGTTCAGCTATCTCGACGGCAACCAGAAACCGGTCGGCTTTGCCATGGATATCTGTCTCAGGATCGTCGACGCCGTGAAGAAGCAGCTCGGCATGCCCGACATCACCATCGACACGCTCGCGGTGACGTCGTCGAACCGGATTCCGCTGATGGTCAACGGCACGCTCGATCTGCATTGCTCGGCGACCACCAACAATGCCGATCGCCAGAAGCAGGTCGCCTTCACCAACACGCACTTCCTCAGCGCGACGCGATTCGCGGCGAAGAAGGCCGCCAAGATCAACACCATTGACGATCTCAAGGGCAAGGCCGTCACGGCGGTGGCCGGCTCGGTCAACCTGACGCAACTCGCCAAGGTCAACACCGAGCGCAATCTCGGCATCAATGTGATGCCAGCCAAAGATCAGGCCGAGGCCTTCCTGTTGCTCGAGACCGACCGCGCCCAGGCCTATGCGCTCGACGATGTCCAACTCGCGGTCGCGATCGCGCGATCGAAGGAGCCGCAGCTCTACATGATCAGCGAGGAGGCGTTCTCGAAGCCGGAGCCTTACGGGATCATGCTGCGGCGGGAGGATGCGCCCTTCAAGGCGCTCGCCGATCGCGCGACCGCAGAGCTCTATGCGAGCCCCGAGATCGAGGTGCTCTACAAGAAATGGCTGCAATCGCCGACCCCGCCGAACGGCCTCAACTACAACGTCCCGATGTCGCCGGCTTTGCGCTACGCCTTCAAGAAGCCGAGCTCGAGCGCCGATCCTGATGTCTATGTGCTGAACTGAGGCGAGGGCGACTTTCACCTCTCCCGCAAGGAGAGGTGAAGACAGTGCGCCGGCTGAGGATCAGCGCGCCGCTGGCCAGCGAGCGCTGATATTCGCCACGTTCGGCGACGGTGGAGGTATTGGACTAACGCAGCGAGCAGATGGATCACGCTTGGCTTGGGGAAAAACCGGCAACAAGCGTTTCAATGCCAAATCGTAGGGCTAATCCTGGTTGGCGTATGTGAGTCGGGGAAGCTGTATGGGCGTTTGGTTTTTAGTCCTAGCAACCTGCGTCGTTGGCACGTTGCTCCTTTTGGCATTCTGCCGATAGGGCCGACAGCGGATGCACTTGTTGCTGCGAAGCATCAGCGAGCCGCTGAATAGCGGTTCCAGGCCGATGGCTTTTGACTGTGCATGGATGAGCGCGTTCACTTCCGGGATTGGAGGCGGACGTGAGTTGGTTGTTTGCGTTTTTCATTGCCGCGAGCGCAGTCGTTCTGATCGCTCATGCGATTGACGCGATGCGTTCCTGATATTCGCAGCGGTTCGGGTCGCTAGTCTATGCAAGCGACGACAATGTTCCGAGGCGGGCGCGTGTCAATTTGAGGAACTTGACCTGCAGGTCAAGGTTGTCACAGTAGGAGGAATACGATCATGCTTGCATTCTATCTGCCGATCATAATCTTCGGAGCGATACTCGACGGAATTTCGAAGCAGCGTGCGTCTGCATCGATTGAGGAGCCGCCAAGCGTCGATTAGACTGCGATCCCCAATGCGTATTCTCCAGTACCATGAGCCAACGCCTCCTTAGGCGTTCGAGTATTTCTTCAGCTCGAACCGCGCGATCTGGTTCCTGTGCACCTCGTCCGGCCCGTCCGCGAGCCGCAGCAACCGTGCGGTGGCGTAGGCTTGCGTCAGCCCGAAATCGTTCGAGGTGCCGCCGCCACCATGGGCCTGGATTGCCCAGTCGATGATCTGGCAGGCCATGTTGGGCACGGCGACCTTGATCATTGCGATCTCGGCCTTCGCCACCTTGTTGCCGACAGTGTCCATCGCATAGGCGGCGTTGAGCGTCAGCAGCCGGGCCTGCTCGATCATGATGCGCGCTTCCGCGATGCGCTCCTGCGTCACGGTCTGCTCCGAGACCGGCTTGCCGAAGGCGACGCGACTGCGCACGCGGCGGCACATCTTTTCCAGCGTGCGTTCGGATAGCCCAATCAGCCGCATGCAGTGATGGATGCGGCCGGGGCCGAGACGGCCCTGCGCGATCTCGAAGCCGCGGCCTTCGCCGAGCAACATGTTCTCTTTGGGCACGCGGACATTGGTGAAGACCACTTCGGAAGCGCGGTCGGGCACGCCGTAGAAGCCGAACACGGGGAGGGGACGTTTCACCTCGATGCCCGGTGTGTCCATCGGCACCAGGATCATGGATTGCTGCTTGTGCCGGTCCGGATTGTCAGGATCGGTCTTGCCCATGAAGATGCAGATCTTGCAGCGCGGGTCGGTCGCGTTGGTCGTATACCATTTGCGCCCGTTGATGACGTAATGGTCGCCGTCGCGCACGATCGAGCTTTCGATGTTGGTCGCATCGGATGATGCGACCGCCGGCTCGGTCATGGCGAAGCAGGAGCGGATTTCGCCCGCGAGCAGCGGCTTCAGCCAGCGCTCCTTGTCCTTTTCGGTGCCGTAGCGCTCCAGCACCTCCATGTTGCCGGTGTCGGGCGCCGAGCAGTTGAACACTTCGGGCGCCAGATGCGAGCGGCCCATCACTTCGCAGAGCGGGGCGTATTCGAGATTGGTGAGGCCGGCGCCGTGATTGCTTTCGGGCAGGAACAGATTCCAGAGCCCTTCGGCACGAGCCAGCGGCTTCAGCTCCTCGACGACGGGATAGACCTTCCACGGTCCGAGCTCTTCCGCCTCGCGATAGAAGCGCTCCTCGTTCGGATAGATGTGCCGGTCCATGAAGCTCTCGAGCTTGCGCTTGAGCTCGACGACTTTTGGCGACATCGGGTAGAGCATCTTTCGTCTCCTCGTCGGTCAGGATGTAGTTGATCGGGTAGTAGACCGTGAACTGCTCCTCGCGGCGTTCTCCAGCGTGAAGCGCGCGTGCTTGCGGAACGGCATCCCCCAGTAGCAGTTGAAGGCGAGGCCGGGATTGACGCAGACGGCGATCGATGCAGGCCCAATCCGGAAAACGCCATGGGATCCTCGATCAAAACACCATGGGATCCTCGATATAGGGATTAGCGACACCCCGCTATATCGCCCGCGAATTGACCAAAAGGTGAAGACCGCGCATGGAATGAACCCAGGCGCGATCGGCCATCGGTTCAAGCGACGCGGTATTCCCTGAACTTTTCGCGCAGGGCGGATTTGAGCACCTTGCCGGTCCCGGTCATCGGGAATTCGTCCAGGAATTCGACGGCGTCCGGCAGCCACCAGCTTGCGATCTTCGGGCGCATGTGGTCGAGCAGAGTCTTGCCGTCGACGGTCGCGCCCTTCTTGCGGACGACGAGGAGCAGCGGACGCTCCTGCCATTTCTCATGCGATATCGCGACCACCGCGGCCTGAAGCACATCGGGATGAGACAAGGCGACGTCCTCGAGCTGGATCGAGGAGATCCATTCGCCGCCGGACTTGATCACGTCCTTGGAGCGATCGGTCAGCGTGACATGGCCTTGGCTGTCGATCACAGCCATGTCGCCGGTGATCAGCCAGCCGTCGCGGTCGAGGCCTTCGTCTAACTTCATGTAGCCGGAGGCGACCCACGGCCCCCGAGCGCGCAGATGGCCGACGGTCTTGCCGTCGCGCGGCAATTCATTGCCGGCATCATCGACGATGCGCAAGGCGGTGCCGAAGCAGGCGCGGCCGGACACTTGGCGCCGATCGAACTTCTCCTTGTCGCTGAGGTGCTCCGAGCCCGGCCGCAGGCCCGGCATCGAGCAGCCCAAGGCCTCGGTCATGCCCCAGGCCTGGATGTAGTCGATGTTGTAATCGCGCTTGAGCTTCTCGACCATCGCGCGCGGCGGGGCCGAGCCCGACGATAACGTTGCGCGCAGCGTCGAGAACTTGTTGCCGGTGCGCTCGAGCCAGTCGAGCAGGATCAGCCAGAAGCTCGGCACGCCCGCCGACAGCGTTACCTTCTCGCCTTCGAGCAACTCATAGAGCTTGTCGGGCTCATAGTTGCGGCCGGGCAGCACCAGCTTGGAGCCGGTATAGGGCGCGGTGAACGGCATGTTCCAGCCATTGCCGTGAAACAGCGGCGCCATCGGCATCATCACCTCGCGCACGCCTTCGACATGGCCCGGCAGGAAGTCGAAATTGCAGCAGGTCATGGTCTGCAGGATCGCAGCGCGGTGCGAATAGATCACGCCCTTGGGATTGCCCGTCGTGCCCGACGTGTAGCAGATGGTGGAGGCGGACTTTTCGTCGAACTCAGGCCAGGCGAAACCGACCTCGTTCTCCTTGTCCAGAAGCTCCTCGTAGCAATGGACGTTCGCCAGCTTCGTCTCCGGCATCCGCTCGCGCGAGGACATCACGACATAGGCTTCGATCGTCGATAGTTGCGGCGCGATCGCCTCGACGATCGGCAGCGTGGCCCGGTCGATGAACAGCAAGCGGTCTTCGGCGTGGTTGATGATGTAGACGAGCTGCTCGGGAAACAGTCGCGGGTTGACGGTGTGCAGCACATAGCCCATGCCCGGCGCCGCATAGAACATCTCGAAGTGGCGGTGGGTATTCCAGGCCAGCGTGCCGACGCGATCGCCGGATCTCATGCCGAGCCGCTTCAAGGCGAGCGCCATACGCTTGATGCGCGGATGGGCGTCAGCATAGGTGTAGCGATGGATATCGCCCTCGATCTCGCGCGCGACGATCTCGGCTTCGCCGTGATAGTCGGCGGCATACTGGATCAGGCCGCTGATCAGGAGCGGCATGTCCATCATCAATCCCTGCATGGTCTCCTCCAGACGCCATGTCGTTGCATGGCGTACGCTTGTGATTGCGTGCGAGGTTAACGGAACGCCCCGCGACGTTCACGCAAAAAAGAAGCCGCGTGATTGCATGCCGCACTTTTTCGGGGCTAACTTCACGCGAACGGCCGGCGAAGTGGTGTCTGCCGCGGAGGAGACGAATGTCAGCGGAAAAACACAAGACCGGTGCGGCGCACGAATCTACCGTCGATATCTCCGCCCTTCGTGCGCGCTATCGCGACGAGCGCGACCGCCGTTTGCGCAGCGAAGGCAAGGCACAATATGTCGAGGTATCAGGCGATTTCGCTCGCTATCTCGACGATCCCTGGGCCGATCCCGGCTTCACACGCGCAGCTGTCAGTGAAGAGACCGAAGTGCTCATCGTCGGTGGCGGCTTCGGCGGCCTCTTGTGCGGTGCGCGCCTGCGCGCCGCCGGCATCGACGATTTCCGGATCGTGGAAAAGGCGGCCGATTTCGGCGGCACCTGGTACTGGAATCGTTACCCTGGAGCTGCCTGCGACACCGAGAGCTACATCTACCTGCCGCTGTTGGAAGAGACCGGCTACATGCCGGTGCGCAAATACGCGCGGGCTCCGGAGATCTACGAGCACTCCCGCCGCATCGGCCGTCATTTCGACCTCTACGCGCGTGCGCTGTTTCAGACCATCATCTCACGGATGGAATGGCAGGAGCAGGAGGCGCGCTGGCTGGTCGACACTGATCGCGGCGATCGCATCCGCGCGCGCTTCGTCATTCTCGCCGGCGGCCCGCTGAGCCGGCCGAAGCTGCCGGGCATTCCCGGCATCGAGACGTTCAAAGGCCACAGCTTTCACACCAGCCGTTGGGATTATGGCTACACCGGCGGCACTGCTGAGGGCGGCCTCACCGGTCTTGCCGACAAGCGCGTCGGCATCATCGGCACCGGTGCCACCGCCGTGCAATGCGTGCCGCACCTCGGCTGTTCGGCAAAGGCGCTTTACGTCTTCCAGCGCACACCGTCCGCGATCGGCGTGCGCGACGACCGACCGACGGATCAAGCCTGGGCACTGAGCCTCAGGCCCGGCTGGCAGCGCGAGCGCATGGACAATTTCACCGCCGTGATCTCGGGCGAGCCGTTCGAACGGGATCTGGTGCAGGACGGCTGGACCGGTCTGCTCGGCGAAATCCTGCTGGCGCCGCGTCGCCAGCCGCAGCCGGTGACCTCGCTGGAAGAGGCGCTCAGGGTGATCGAGCAGGCCGATTACGGCAAGATGGAGGAGATCCGCGCCCGCGTCGATGCAATCGTCAAGGACGAGGCGGCCGCGGCGGCGCTCAAACCCTGGTACAAGGCGTTCTGCAAGCGGCCGTGCTTCCACGACGAATATCTCGACACGTTCAATCGTCCCAACGTGCATCTCGTCGACACCAAAGGGCAGGGCGTCGAGCGCATCACGGAGGATGCCGTTGTGGTCGACGGCAAGGCCTATGAGCTCGATTGCCTGATCTATGCCAGCGGCTTCGAGGTCGGCACCGATTACGCCCGCCGCATGGGCTTTGAGGTCTTTGGCCGCGACGGCATCAGCCTGTCCGAGCGCTGGCGCGACGGCGTCAAGACGCTGCACGGCGTCTACAGCCGCGGTTTCCCGAACTGCTTCCTGATCGTCACGGTGCAGGCCGGCCAGAGTGCCAATTTTCCGCACATCATCGACGAGCAGTCGCAGCACATTGCCTATGTGATCGCGGAAGCGCGCAAGCGCAAAGCGCGAACGCTGGAGCCGACGCTCGCGGCCGAGAGGGCCTGGGTCGACGAGGTCGTCAAGGCTGCGCTCGGCCGCCAGACCTATCTCGCCGAATGCACGCCCGGCTATTACAACAATGAAGGCGTGCTCGATCCGATCGCGGCAAGAAACAGCCAATATTGGCGCGGACCGGTGGCGTTCCTGCGGCTGCTCGATACATGGCGGAAGGAGGGCACCCTGGAAGGCCTCGAATTGTCCTATGATCGCGCCATGGAGTCGGCGCTTTCGAGCGGGTAAGATCGCGCCACGGATCGGTAGGACGGGAGACAGTGGGTATGATCAGGGGCAGGGCCGTTGCGGGGGCGGTTTTTGGCGCGATGGCGCTGCTTGGTTGCCTGGCGCCCGCCGCCGAGGCCGCGCAATGCGGCAGCTCGCCCGCCGGCTTCGAGGCCTGGAAGCGCGAATTCGGTGCGGAGGCGCAGGGCAAGGGCATCGGCCCCACCGCGCTGTCGGCCCTGATGCAGGCCAATTATGCCAGCGCAACCATCGTAGCCGATCGCGGCCAGCGCAGCTTTTCGCTGACACTCGACCAGTTCCTTGCCAAGCGCGGCGCCACCACCATCGTCGCCAAGGGACGGCAGCTCAAGCAGTCGCAGGCCGCCTTGTTCGCCTCGATCCAGCAGCGCTACGGGGTCCCGCCGGGGCCGCTTATCGCGATCTGGGGCATGGAGACCGGCTTCGGCAGCCAGCGCGGCAACCAAAACATGCTGTCGTCGATCGCGACCCTTGCCTATGACTGCCGCCGTCCCGAATTCTTCACTGACCAGCTCTATGCCGCCTTGAAGTTGATCGACCGCGGCACGCTGTCGGGATCGACCCGCGGCTCCATGCATGGCGAGGTCGGTCAGACCCAGTTCATGCCGAAGAACATCCTGGCCTATGGCACCGGCAATCTCGACGTGGCTGCCAACGCGCTGAATTCGACGGCGAATTTCCTCAAAGCCCATGGTTGGCGCGCAGGAGCCGGTTACCAGCCCGGCGAGCCGAATTTCGCCGCCATCGAGGCCTGGAATGCGGCCGGGGTCTATCAGAAGGCGATCGCGCTGATGGGTCGGCAGATCGACGAAGGAGGAGCGGCGGCGGCCTCGCGCTAAGTCGTTCAGCAAGGCGTGATGCGCCGGCGCGAGAAAGTTGTTGCCATCGGGAACTGACGGCACGACGTTTGCTTTGATCAGGTTCAGGGGTGGGCATGAGGAGACTCAACATGGCAACCCAGATTGTGATGGACCAGACCGGCGATACACGCCACGAGTTTGATCCTGGCAATGCCGAAGCGCTGGCGCGAGCCGAACGGCGCTTTCGGGAGCTGACCGGAGCCGGCTTCACCGCCGCGCTTCGAACCGGGCCCGGCGAGGTCACCCGTATCAGATCGTTCGACCCGACTGCGGAGGAAACGCTGTTCTATCCGCGACTGGTCGGCGGTTGATCTGAGCTGATCATGATTGCGGCAGTTTGGCTCCGCGGCCCGGCGCGTGCGCGTCTGCATGCGCTGCGCGAACTCTATCGGCGCTTCTTCGGCGAGAACACGCCGGATGCCCGGGGCCGCCGGCTGCTCGCCGAATGGCTCTCGCCCGCTCAACGCGGGCAATTCGAACAGCACCGGTATTTCGACGTCGTCGGCTGCGACACCGGCAAGACCTATCGCATTCACTACGGCACCGCAGCCAACGTCCACGAAGTCGACGGTGAAGGCCGAGCGACGATGGGATGGTGCTTCGTCCCGTCAGGCTTCCTCGTGCCCGGCGACGTGATGCTGGCGCAGAAGATCGCGCTCGAAACCGACGAAAGGGGCGCGCTTGCGCTCGCCAACCGGTTTCCTGCTGCAACGCATTCCGAGCACTTTTACCGGCGCCCATTCTAGCGCCGGGAGGATGGATTCGAGCCGGCTACGAGGCTCCACCTCTCCTTCGGGAGAGGTGGAGCGAACTCGGCAACGATGTCTGTCAGAAATGTGTGGTGCGGTAGGCATCCAGCGCATGCGCCGCGAAGACGCCGATGCTGCAAAGGGCGAGCAGGGCAGAGATCAATTCGATCATAACACGTCCTCCCGCAGCGGCTGGGCGACGAGATTCTGGCAGCATGAATATTCGTAGATCAGGTCGAGGAGGAATTGCATGGTGGCCGTCCCTGTATTTATTTTGACAACCACTTAACCGGCCATCTGTTTCAGGCGTGTTTCGTCGCATCGGGAAAGGGGTTTCGCCGGGAA
This sequence comes from Bradyrhizobium genosp. SA-3, assembly GCF_004212635.1. Classification (GTDB taxonomy): domain Bacteria; phylum Pseudomonadota; class Alphaproteobacteria; order Rhizobiales; family Xanthobacteraceae; genus Bradyrhizobium. Next base: position 18,822 of record NZ_PSRT01000033.1, read on the forward strand.
CCCCGTGGCCTGTTTTGTGCGCCGGGGACCCGCTACCCTCGCCGTACGCCTCCGGCGGACGTGGCATCATGTTGCGAAGCAAAATCATGGCGCCGGTCGCCGGCTCCGCGGCCGGCGTGATCGCCTTTCATCGCGTCAACGAGACGGTCTTTCGCAAGACCGTGCTCGTGTGTTGCTGCTCTCGAGGATTTCCCTGATCTAGTGACCCACCGTCTGGACCGGCGCCGCGCTGGTGTCGCTGCCGTGATGCGTCAGCGGCTTCATGCCGGTGACGGTTCGCAGCAGCACATAGAACACCGGCGTCAGGAACAGGCCGAACACGGTGACGCCGATCATGCCGGAGAATACCGCAACGCCCATGGCCCGCCGCATCTCCGAGCCTGCGCCGGTCGAGAGCACCAGCGGCAGCACGCCCATGATGAACGCCATCGATGTCATCAGGATCGGACGCAGCCGCAGCCGGCTGGCCTCGATCGCGGCGCGGATCGGCGTACGGCCTGCGAATTCGAGCTCGCGCGCGAATTCGACGATCAGGATCGCGTTCTTGGCGGAGAGGCCGACGAGCACGATCAAGCCGATCTGGGTGAAGACGTTGTTGTCGCCCTTGGAGATCCAGACGCCGAACATCGCTGCCAAGAGGCCCATCGGCACGATCATGATGATCGAGAGCGGCAAAGTCAGGCTCTCATAGAGGGCGGCCAGCACCAGGAACACCAGCAGGATCGCCAGCGGGAACACCCAGATGCCGGAATTGCCGGCGATGAACTCCTGATAGGTCAGGTCGGTCCATTCGAAGGCAAAGCCCGGCGGCAGCACTTCCGCCGCGATCCGCGTCGCCGCTTCCTGCGCCTGGCCCGATGAAAAACCAGGCGCAGCCGCCGCGTTGATGTCGGAGGACAGGAAGCCGTTGTAGCGGATCGCGCGCTCCGGCCCCGCGCTCTGGCGGATCTTGAGCAGCGCCGACAACGGCACCATATCGCCCGAGGACGAGCGCACCTTCAACTGCCTGATGTCGTCGGCGCGCGCGCGGAACGGCGCATCAGCCTGCACGCGGACGGAATAGGTGCGGCCAAACTTGTTGAAGTCGTTGACGTAGTAGGATCCCAGGTAAATCTGGAGCGTGTTGAATACCTCCGTCACGGGCACGCCCAATTGGAGCGCCTTGGTGCGGTCGATATCGGCGAACAGCTGGGGCACGTTGACCTGGAAGCTCGAGAACACGCCGGCGATCTCCGGGGCCTTCTGCATCGCCGCCATGAACGCCTTGGTCGCCTCGTTCAGCGCCTCATAGCCGAGACCGGCGCGGTCCTCGATTTGCAGCTTGAAGCCGCCGATGGTGCCGAGACCGTTGACCGGCGGCGGCGGGAACATGGCGATGAAGGCTTCCTGGATCCCGGCATATTTCTTGTTCAGCTCGGCAGCGATCGCGGGGCCGCTGAGCGAGGGATTCTTGCGCTCGTCGAACGGCTTGAGCGTCGAGAACACGATGCCGGCGTTGGAGGAGTTGGTGAAGCCGGAGATCGACAGGCCCGGGAAGGCGACCGAGCTCTCGACGCCGGGCTGGGTCAGCGCGATGTCGCTCATCTTGCGGATCACCTCTTCGGTGCGGTCGAGCGTTGCACCATCGGGCAGGCGGGCGAAGCCGACCAGATATTGCTTGTCCTGGCCCGGCACGAAGCCGCTCGGCACCTGCTGAAACAGGAAGGCGGTGAGGCCGACCAGGACGACGTAGAGACCCATCACCGCGGCCTTGCCCGAAATCACCTTGGTGACGGTGCCGCTGTAACTCTCCGACGAGTAGGTGAACGCCCGATTGAAGCGGCGGAAGAACCAGCCAAGGCTCTTCTCCATGATGATCGTCAGCCTGTCCTTCGGCTCGTTGTGACCCTTGAGCAGCAGCGCCGACAAAGCCGGCGACAGCGTCAGCGAGTTGACGGCGGAGATCACCGTCGAGATCGCGATTGTCAGCGCGAACTGCTTGTAGAACTGGCCGGTGAGGCCGGAGATGAAGGCGAGGGGGACGAACACCGCGATCAGCACCATCGCGATCGCGATGATCGGGCCAGAGACCTCGCGCATCGCCTGATAAGTGGCATCGCGCGGCGACAGCCCGGCCTCGATGTTGCGCTCGACGTTCTCGACCACGACGATGGCGTCGTCGACGACGATGCCGATCGCGAGCACGAGACCGAACAGGCTGAGCGCGTTGATGGAGAAGCCGAACACGTGCATCACGGCGAACGTGCCGACGATCGAGACCGGCACGGCCAAAAGCGGAATGATCGAGGCCCGCCAGGTCTGGAGGAACAGGATCACGACCAGCACCACCAGCGCGATCGCTTCCAGCAGCGTGTGGATGACCGCCTCGATCGAGGAGCGCACGAACTGGGTGGGGTCGTAGACGATCTGGTAGGACACGCCCTCCGGCATGTTCTTCTTGATCTCGGCCATGGTGGCGCGGACGTGGTCGGAGATCTGCAGCGCGTTGGAGCCCGGCGCCTGGAAGATCGGGATCGCCACCGCCTGCTTGTTGTCGAGCAGCGAGCGCAGGCCGTATTCGGAGGCGCCCAGCTCGATGCGCGCGACGTCGCGCAACCGCACCACTTCACCGCGCGCGCCGGTCTTGACCACGATGTCGCCGAACTGCTCCTCGTTCGCGAGCCGCCCCTCCGCATTGACGGAGAGTTGCAGGTCGATACCCCTGACGTTCGGAGAGGAGCCGACCACGCCGGCGGCGGCCTCAACGTTCTGCGCCTGGATCGCTTTCACGATATCGCTTGCGGTCAGGCCGTGCTCGGCTGCCTTCTGCGGATCGACCCAGACCCGCATCGAATAGTCACCGGCACCGTAGAGCTGGACATCGCCGACGCCGTCGATCCGCGCGAGGCGATCCTTGACGTTGAGCACGGCGTAGTTGCGCAAATACGTCATGTCGTAGCGGCCGTTCGGCGACAAGAGGTGCACGACCATGGTGAGGTCGGGCGACGATTTCTTGGTGATGATGCCGAGCTGCCGCACCACGGCGGGCAGGCGCGGCTCGGCCTGCTGCACCCGGTTCTGCACCAGCTGCGTCGCCTTGTCGGGGTCGGTGCCGAGGCGGAACGTCACCGTCAGCGTCATCGCGCCGTCGGTGGTCGCCTGGCTCGACATGTAGAGCATGTTCTCGACGCCGTTGATCTGCTCCTCGATCGGCGTCGCCACCGTCTCCGCGATCACCTTGGGATTGGCGCCGGGATAGGTCGCGCGCACCACGACGGACGGCGGCACGACGTCGGGATATTCCGAGATCGGCATCGCGAACAGCGAGATCAGGCCGGCCAGGAAGATCAGGACCGACAGCACGCCGGCAAAAATCGGACGATCGATGAAGAACTTTGAGAGATTCATGGCTTTGCCCCTGGGCAATGTCTTGGTCGTCTCCACGCAGCTCCGCCGTCATTCCGGGGCGCGCGAAGCGCGAACCCGGAATCCAGAGGTGAAGTGATGGGAGTTTCGTAAGCTCGAGATCCCGGGTTCGCGCTACGCGCGCCCCGGGATGACGGAAAACACTAGCGTTGCACCACGTCCTGATTGCTGTGGTTGGATGCTGCTTGCTGCCCTCGCGCGCCCATCGCCGCCACCTCGGTCTTGAGGAGGGCGCCGGGACGCACGCGCTGCAATCCATTGACCACGATGCGGTCGCCGGAGTTCAGGCCCGAGGTGACGATGCGCAGCCCATCGACGGCGCCGCCGAGCGTGACCGGCCGGTAGACGGCGCGGCTGTCGTCACCGACCGCCATCACGAACTTCTTGTCCTGGTCGGTGCCGATCGCGCGCTCGTCGATCATCACCAGCGTCTGCTGCTTCGGTTGCCCCATGCGCACGCGGGCGAACTGGCCGGGGATGAGACGCCCGTCCTCGTTGCGGAAGACCGCGCGAACGCGGATGGTGCCGCTCTGGCCGTTGACCTGGTTGTCGATCAATTGGATGTGGCCTTTCGCCGAGAGGCCGCCGGAGGTCGCCATCTCCACGGGGATCTGGTCGAGCTTGCCGCGCTGGCCGGAGCCATCTGCAATGGAATTCAGCGCGCGCAGCACGACCTCTTCGTCCGCATCGAACGAGGCGTAGATCGGATTGACCGAGACCAGCGAGGTCAGCACCGGGGATGCTGTGCCGGCGGCAACGAGATTGCCGACGGTGACCTCGATCTTGCCGACGCGACCGTCCACGGGCGCGCGCACCTCGGTGTAGTCGAGATTGAGCTTTGCGGTCTGGAGCGTTGCCTCGGCCGCCTTCACGTTGGCGATCGCCTCACGATTGGCATTCTCGCGCTGGTCGAAATCGCGCCGCGTCACCACGGCGTTGCCGACCAGCTGCGCGCCGCGCTCGAGCTCGCTCTGGGTGAAGACGACGCGCGCCTTGGCGGCTTCGAGCTGGGCGTTGGCCTTGTCGACCTCGGCCGCGTAGGGCGCGGGATCAATCTTGAACAGCACGTCGCCGGCCTTCACCAGCGCACCTTCCGTGAAATTGGTCGACAAGATCGCTCCTGCCACGCGGGGGCGCAGCTCGACACGGTTGATGGCCTCGAGCCGGCCGGAGAAATCGTCCCACAGCACGGTCTGCCGTGGCTCGATCATCGCGACGGTGACGGAAACGGCTTGCTCGGCCGCGGCAGCCGGTGCGGTCGCTTGCGCCGCGTGAAAGTAGCGGCCGGTCGCGATCGAGCCGGCTACGGCGAGGGCGCCCACGATGGCGACACCACCGAGAAGGCGGCGAAAACGGCCGGTGCGGGCGGTATTTTGGGAGGGGGGCATTTGCGCGCTCCAGATATGTAGTGTTCACTACAGATGTGGAGCTGGATATCGCAGCGCAAGATACTTATGTACCGTTCGCTAAGAAAATTGTAGCTGCATACCGCAAGAATTGGAAGACGGCAGAGAAAATAAAGCTAGAACAAATAGATAGGATTTGGCGTTAAGCTTCCAGCAGAACGCGAATTCGGTAGGAGAGAGGCACATGGGCATGGGACGCCCCCGCGAATTCGACGCCGAGGTGGCGTTGGATCAGGCGATGGAAGTGTTTTGGCGCCATGGCTATGAGGGCGCGACCATTGCCCAGCTCACCGAGGCCATGGGCATCAATCCCCCCAGTCTCTACGCCTGCTTCGGCAACAAGGAAGGCCTGCTGAAGGCCGCGCTAGACCGCTACACCAAGCTGCGCGGCGTCTGGATGGACGAGGTGGTCGCAGCCCCGACCGCCCGCGCCGTCGCCGAGCGGATGCTGATGGGCATCGCCGACAAGCAGACCGATCCGGCCAATCCGCCCGGCTGCCTGCTGGTGCAAGGCGGCATCGCCTGCGGCACCGGCTCCGAGAACGTCCCGTTCGAGCTCGCCGCCCGCCGTGCCCAGAACGAGGACCAGCTCCGCGACCGCTTTGTGCGTGCCAAGGCCGAAGGCGATCTGAAGGAGGGCGCCGATCCTGCCGCGCTCGCGCGCTACGTCTCCGCCGTCGCAGTCGGCATGGGCGTGATGGCGTCCTCAGGCGCGGACCGCGAAGCGCTGCGGCAGGTGGCGAACGTCGCCGTGCAGGCGGTCGAGGCGCAGTCGGCCGACAAAACGTAACGGCCTTTGTTATTTCGCGAATTGCGTTGAAGGCAGTGACGGTGGCGCGAAAAAGCCGCCGAACTCGCGCTCGATCAGCCCGGCCAGCGTAATCGTCGTGCGGTCCTCGAGATAGGGGCCGATGATCTGCACGCCAATCGGCAAGCCCGCAGGTGTGCGCTCGATCGGAACGGCGGTTGCCGGCAGTCCGCAGGTCGACGCGGGGTCGGCCCAGATGAAGCACGCATCGGCGTAAGGATAGAGCTTTCCATCGATGTCGAGTTGCCGCGCGTCGAACGGCTCGGACTGATCACGTGGAAACGCCGGCACGGCGGCAGCGGGATAGATCACCGCGTCGAACTCCCGGAACAGTTCCTGCCACCGTTGCTGCAGCTGCAGGCGGGCCGCATCAGTCGCCAGCCACTCGCGGTGGATCATGGCCCAGCCGCGGGCGCGTTCGGCCGCCAAGCTGCGGTCGTCGGGCGTCAACGCGGCGGCAAGGCCTTGCGCCTCTGCGAGGGCGGCCGGTGTCAGGCGTGGACTTCGCGCTGCGTTCAGCAGCTTCATGTAGAACCGCGCGGACTGGGCGAGATCGGGCAGCGACGCACTTGAACGCGCGACTCGCGCGCCTGATCGTTCGATCCGCTCGGCCAATCGCCCAATGGCTGAACGCACGGCCTCGCCCGTCGGCATCAGCGGGTGGGTATCGATCACGAGAATCCTGAAATTCTTGAGCTGTTCATGTCTCGGAGCAGGCAGCGCCAGGCGATAGCCGATCCCGTCGCGCATTTCGTCGGGGCCGGCAATCACGTCGAGCGCCAGCGCCAGGTCCGCGGCAGTGCGCGTCATCGGCCCAATGACAGCCAGGTCCCCCTGGCTAGGGACGGGCGGTGCCGGCGGCAGGCTGTATCCGCGCAGCGGGACCAGACCGAGACTCGGCTTATGTCCGAATACACCACAGAAATGCGCGGGCACCCGGATCGAGCCGCCGATATCCGAGCCGATCGAGAGCGGACCGAATCCTGCGGCCAGTGCCGCGCCCGATCCGCCTGAGGAGCCGCCGGGCGACCGGCCGAGGTCCCACGGATTGTTCGTCGTCCCATGGATATCGTTGTAGCTCTGGAAATCCCGTAAGCCGATCGGGATGTTGGTCTTGCCGATGATGACGGCGCCCGCCGCCTTCAATCGCGAGACGACCAGGGCGTCCTCCGCTGGCTGGAAATCCCTGAAGTGCGGAAAGCCCCATGTCGTCGGCAGGCCTGCGACATTGAACGGTTCTTTCATAGTCACGGGAATGCCGAGGAGCGGCCGCCGCTCGCCGCGGCCAAGTGCGGCGTCGGCGGCGCGTGCGGCGTCTCGCGCGCGCTCGAAATCGCGGACGATGACGGCATTGATCTGCCCGTCCAACGCCTCGATGCGCGCAATCGTATGCGCGAGCAGCTCTGACGCGGAGATCTTGCGCGCGTGCAGGGCGCTCAGCAGTGCGCTGATCGAGCCGTAGTCCAAGTCAGCGGCATCTGCGGCCGGCGCTCGTTGCATCACGGTCTCCATTGTATCTCACGTCGCGTCGAGGCTCTTCCGGCCGCGAACTGGTCCGGGGGATCGAACATGCAATCTTGGGAATGGGATGAGAAGGCGGCCGTAGTGGGAACCAGATCTGCCCGCCGGTCGGGCGGAAGGCGGCCGCGATCCTCGATGCCTTCCGAGCGGTTAACGGCGTCGGCCGACTTGCGAATTCACAACCGGCGATCATGCAATTTTGCGCCTGTTTTGCCCGACGTGTCAAACGTTCCCCCGCGCAGGGCTCGCGCCGCGTGGTGCGAAATTCTTCAATGATTTGTACTGTGCATGGGGTCGTTTTCGCGTTTTTTGTTTGAGCGCCCGGCTGGCAGCAAAGATCGCAACGTCGGCCAATCAAAATCGGTACCGATACGGGAACGCCTAAGAGTTTTTACACACAGTTCTGACACGCTCCACGCGTCAAGACCGCAGCCTGCGTCGTCGCATCTCATTGCGCGCACGAAAAGACAGGCCCGCGGCCATCGAGGGGGCGTAAGCCATGACTGCAGTTGCGTCGGACGCTGATCGCGCGAAGCGGGGGATCGTGCCGATCCTGCTGTGCGTCGTGCCGTTCAGTCAGATTCCGCTCGACGCCTATACGCCGGGCCTGCCGCAGATGGTGGTGGACCTCGCAGCCGATCCGGCTTCGATGCAGAACACCGTCACCGCCTACATGCTCGGCATGTCGCTCGCACTGGTGCCGGTCGGCATCGCCTCCGATACGCTTGGCCGCCGCAACGTTCTGCTCGCAGGCCTGTCAGTGCTCATCGCGATGAGCATTGCCTGTGCGCTGGCCACCAGCGCCTCGCTGCTGCTTGCGCTGCGTTTCCTGCAAGGCATCGGCGGCTGCACCTGTCTCGTCGTTGCCTATGCGGTCGGAGCCGACTGTTTTCGTGGCCGCGAGCTCACGGCGATCTCCGGTCTGCTTGGCGCTGCCTGGGGTCTCGCGCCCGTGCTGGCGCCTGCAGCCGGCGGCTTCATCGTTGAGCTGACGTCGTGGCGCGGAGTCTTCGTCGTCATTGCCATCGCCGCGGCAATCGTCGCCGCGATCGTCATGCTGCTGCTGCCGGAAACATTGCCGGCGGAGCGGCGAGCGCCGTTCGATCCGCGCCGCACCGCCGGCATTCTGCGCGAGGCCCTCGTTCGCCCGGGCTTCCTCGCCTTCGTGCTGGTGTTTGCTGCCGCAGCCAGCGCGCAGTTGGCATTCGGCGTCGTCGCGCCGTTCTTCTACCAGACCGGCCTCGGTTATTCGGCGGCCATCTACGGTCTCGTCGCGCTCGGCCTTGGCGGGGTGAATCTCGCCGGCGAGCTCGGCTGCGCCCATTTCGCGCGCTTCATGCCGGCCCGCATGCTGGGCTTCGGCGCCTTCGCGCTGTTTCTCGCCGGCGCTGCGCTCCTGACCGCGACTGGCATGGTCTTTGGTCTCGATTTTGCGTCGATCACGATCGGCGGCGCGCTGGTGCTCGGCGGCTGCGGCGTGCTGTGCCCGATGATGTACGGCATGGCGCTCGGCCTGTTCGAGCGCGACCACGGCCTGATCGGCGGCCTCATCAGCGCGCTCTGCTACCTCGCCGTGAGCGGTGCCATGGCAATCGCGGCGGTGTTGCCCGAGGCGACGCAGGCACCGATCGGAGGGCTCTATCTCGGCCTCTGCGCCATCGCGGGCACGCTGCTTGCGATCTCGCTGCCCTCGGCGCGCCAGGCCACACAGACCTAAGGAAGGAACCACATCATGACCACCGTCGGTATTCGCGGCACGTTCTTCGACTTCGTCGACGATCCCTGGAAGCACATCGGCAACGAGCAGGCCGCGGCGCGCTTTCACCAGGACGGCCTCATGGTCGTTACCGACGGCGTCATCAAGGCGTTCGGCCCCTACGACAAGATTGCCGCCGCGCATCCCGGCGTTGAGATCACCCATATCAAGGATCGCATCATCGTCCCGGGCTTCATCGACGGCCACATCCATCTGCCGCAGACCCGCGTGCTCGGGGCCTACGGCGAGCAACTGCTGCCTTGGCTCCAAAAGTGGGTCTATCCGGAAGAGCTCAAATACCGGGATCGCAACTACGCGCGCGAGGGCGTGAAGCGTTTCCTCGACGCGCTGCTGGCGTCCGGCACCACCACCTGCCAGGCCTTCACAAGCTCGTCGCCTGTTTCAACCGAGGAACTGTTCGAGGAAGCGGCCCGCCGCAACATGCGCGTCATCGCGGGCCTCACCGGCATTGATCGCAACGCGCCGGCCGATTTCATCGATACCCCGGAGAATTTCTACCGCGACAGCAAGCGTTTGATCGCGCAGTACCACAACAAGGGCCGCAACCTCTACGCCATCACGCCGCGCTTCGCCTTCGGCGCCTCGCCGGACCTGCTGAGGGCGTGTCAGCGCCTCAAGCATGAACATCCGGATTGCTGGGTCAACACGCACATCTCCGAGAACCCGGCCGAATGCAGTGGCGTGCTGGTCGAGCATCCGGACTGCCAGGACTATCTCGGCGTCTATGAGAAGTTCGATCTGGTCGGACCAAAGTTCTCCGGCGGCCACGGCGTCTATCTCTCCAACAACGAGTTCCGCCGCATGTCGAAGAAGGGCGCGGCGGTAGTGTTCTGCCCGTGCTCGAACCTGTTCCTCGGCAGCGGTCTGTTCCGGCTCGGCCGCGCCACCGATCCGGAGCATCGCGTGAAGATGTCGTTCGGCACCGACGTCGGCGGCGGCAACCGCTTCTCGATGATCTCTGTGCTCGACGATGCCTACAAGGTCGGCATGTGCAACAACACGCTGCTCGACGGCAGCATCGATCCGGCGCGCAAGGATCTCGCCGAAGCCGAGCGCAACAAGCTCTCGCCCTATCGCGGCTTCTGGTCGATCACGCTCGGCGGTGCCGAGGGTCTCTACATCGACGACAAGCTCGGTAATTTCGAGCCCGGCAAGGAGGCCGATTTCGTCGCGCTCGATCCGAACGGGGGTCAGATCGCGCAGCACTGGCACCAGTCGCTGATCGCCGACGGCGGCGGGCCGCGCACGATGGACGAGGCCGCGAGCATGCTGTTCGCCGTGATGATGGTCGGCGACGATCGCTGCGTCGACGAGACCTGGGTGATGGGCAAGCGTCTCTACAAGAAGGACTGAGGCGGACGGCTGCCAATGAGCGCATCTTCTGACACGGCCGGCCAGCCGGTTGCACTCGTCATCCAACGCCGCATCGCCGACGACGGCTTTGCCGTGTTCGCGCGGTGGAACGGCGAGGTCGGCGAGGCGCTCAAGGCCTGGCCCGGCTTCCTCAGCCAGGAGGTGGTGCCGCCGCAGCCGCCGGCGCATGTCGACTGGGTGACGATCCTGCGCTTTGCGAGCCCGGCCGCTGCCCGTGCCTGGCTTCAGAGCGATGTGCGGGCGCGGCTCATCGCAGAGGTGCAGCGCTTCTTCGTCGGTTCGGAGGATGTCCATATCCTGCCCGATACCGGCGTGCAGCGCGACAGTGCGGTCTCCGCCGTGATCTCCTTCAAAGTCCCGGACGGACTCGAAGACGCTTTCCTCAAATGGCAGCAGCGCATCCAGGCCGCAGAAGCCGAGTTCAAGGGATTTTTGCGCCACAAGATCGAGCGGCTGATTCCAGGCCTGCATGACGAATGGATCATCATCCTGTCGTTCGACAGTGATGCCAACCTCAATGCATGGCTGGACTCGCCGTTGCGGCAGTCGCTGCTGAGCGAAGGCGAGCGCTTCAACGCCGGCATGAATGTCAAGCGGGCGAGCTACGGCTTCAATTTCTGGTTCCCGGCCGGAAAGGCGCAGGCTCCGGAGCAAGGACCTGGCCTGATCTGGAAGAGCAACCTCATCGTCCTTCTGGTGCTCTATCCCGTGGTCTACCTCTGGGGCTACTTCATCAGCGCGCCCTTGATCGACAGTCACGGCGTTCCGGTCTGGCTGTCGCTCTTCGTCGGCAATCTCGTCAGCACCCAGCTGCTCGGCTGGTGGCTGGTGCCCGCTGCCTTTAGGGCGCTCGATTGGTGGATCTCGCCGAAGGCGAAGATCGGACGCCAGATCGCAGGCTATGCACTCCTTGCCGCGCTCTATGCCGCGTCGATGGGCCTGTACGCGCTGCTGCTCGCGTGGCATTGGGGACGGTGAGACCGTCCACAATTGGACACGTGACGACCATGTTTGCCCTGACGTTTCTCGGAACCTCGGCCAGCGTTCCGTCGGCGGAGCGCAACCATCCGGCGCTCCTGGTGGAGGCGGCGGGCAAGCGTATTCTGGTCGATTGCGGCGAGGGCACGCAGCGCCAGTTGCTGCGCAGCGGTGCCGGCTTTCGGCGGCTCGACCGCATCCTGCTGACGCATGCCCATCTCGATCACGTACTCGGCATCCCCGGCCTCTTTTCAACGCTGGGCTTACGGCAGAGCGCCGACGTGATGACCATTCATGGCGGTCAGGGCACGCTCGACCTGGTCGTCCGCATGCTTGCGGGCCTGTGGGGCGCGGGCAGGGCGCCGATCGCGGTGGAGTTCTCAGCCCTGACCGAAGGGCAGGTCATCGACGCCGGCGACTTCACCATCGACTGCTTTCCGGTTCGCCATGCGACACCGACAGTTTTGGCTTCGCGTTCCAGAGTCCCGCCCGCCGCCATCTTCGGCCGGAGCGACTTGCTGAGCTGGGCGTTCCAGACGGGCCGATGCGCGGAGAGTTGGCCGCGGGACGACCGGTCGTGATCGCGGATCGTACGATCGATCCGGAGGACGTCCTGGGGCCGCCAAGCGGCGGCAGGAAGCTCGTCGTGATCGGCGACACGGAGACCACGGAAGATCTCTCCAAATACGCTTCCGGCGCCGATCTTCTGGTGATCGAGGCAACGTTCCTCGATCGCGACGCCTCGACCGCGCGGGACTATGGGCACCTCACTGCGCGCGATGCGGCCACGTTTGCGGCCGCGACCAACGTCGGCCAGCTCTTGCTGACGCATCAGTCGGGTCGCTATGAGGACGATGAGGTCCTTGCGGAAGCAGCCAGGATTTTTCCGAACACCCGGATCGCTGCCGACCTCGATCGCATTGCCATCTAGTCCTCACGACGGCGTTCAGCTCGTCAATCCGGACTTGATGGCGAGGTCCTGCACCTGGCGCGTCAGCTGCATCAGGCGCGGCAGCGCCTGGTCGCGAAAGGCCGGCATGTCCATGCGCACCGCATCGATGGTGACGCTCAATCCGGCGATCACAAGACCCTGGGCGTCGAAGATCGGCGCTGCCAGCGTGCGCAGGCCATAGGCGTTCTCGCCGTCGGAAACGGCGTGCCCTTTCTTCTTCACCTGATCGAGCCGGGCGAGCAGGGCGTCGAGGTCGGTGAGCGTTCGCTCCGACAGTTTGACGCGTGGTCGCGACTCCAGTCGCGCGATCTGCTCGTCCCGCGCCAGATGCGCCAGCATGACATGGCCGAGCGCCGCGCTATAGGCGGGGATTCGCGTGCCCGGCCGGCGATCCATCTTGTGGCGGTCGAGGCCCGCGCCGACCCGCGCGAGATAGACCACGTCGCCCCCGTCGAGGATGCCGAGCGAAGCCGCATCGCCGACGTCAGGCACGAGGTCGCGCAGCAGCGGCTCGACGATCGGCCGCAGCGACCCGTGCGACAGCACGGTGTAGCCGAGATCGAGACAGGCAACGCCAAGGCGGAACCGGCGGCTCTGCGGAACGGCCTGGAGGTAGCCGAGTTCGATCAAGGTCTGTATCAGGCGGAACGCCGTTCCGCGATCGAGGTCGGCCCGTGCGGCAATCTCACTCAGGGTCAGCTCGAAGGCCTCGCTGGTGAAGCTCTTGAGCACAGCGAAGGCCTTGCCGACGGAAGCGACGTAATTCTTTGGATTTTTCGCGTCAGTGTCCGATACGCGTTTCGTGGCCTTCTTTTCGACCTTGGCCATGCTCGAATGTCTCGCCATGACATGTCCCCTTGACGTGGCGGCAAGCTGATTTTACGACGGGACAATCCAATAACAAATGTTCGCATTCCGAACAACATCGATTTGACGATCGGAGGAAGTTTGTCGACATCATCGCTGCACCCTCATGGCGTGTTCTCCGCCGCACTGACTCCGCTCGATGCCGAGTTCGCCCCCGATCATGCGCGTTTCGTCGCACATTGCCGCTATCTGCTCGACGAAGGCTGCGACGGCATCGCGCTGCTCGGCACGACCGGTGAGGCGAACTCGTTCTCGGCCACGGAGCGCACCGCGCTGCTCGAAGCGGTGGTCGCCGCCGGCATCGCGCCGCAACGCCTTCTGCCGGGCACTGGTGTCACCGCGCTCAGCGAAACTATTGCGCTTACGCGTCACGCGCTCTCGGTGGGTGTCGACACCGTGGTGATGCTGCCGCCGTTCTACTACAAGGGCGTCAGCGACGACGGCATTTTCGCGTCGTACAGCGAGGTCGTGCAGCGCATCGGCGATGCCAGGCTCAGAGTCGTGCTCTATCATATCCCGCAAATTTCGGCGCAACCGATCTCGCACGGGCTGATCGAGCGGCTGCGCGCGGCTTATCCGGCCACCTTCACCGGCATCAAGGATTCCTCCGGTGACTTCGCCAACATGACCGCGATGGTCGAACGCTTTCCCGGCTTTTCGGTCCTGGTCGGCGCTGATCCGTTGCTGTTGCCGCTGCTGCGCAAGGGCGGCGCCGGCTGCATCACTGCGACGTCCAATCTCGTGGCGCGCGACCTTGCCTACGTCTACAAGCACTTTCGCGACAGCGACGACGACGCGGCGCTCAAGGCCGCGCAGGCGCGCATCGTCGGGGCACGCGAATTGGTCTCGCGCTTCCCGCAGATGGCCTCGCTCAAGGCGCTGGTGGCCGCGCGCACCGGCCATGCCGGATGGCAGCGGCTGCGTCCGCCTCTGGAATCCTTGCCATCGGCTCAAGTGAAAGAGCTGCTTGCGAATGCCGCTGCATTCGCAGCCGCCGTCTAGCCGCGACGCCGGCGGCGAGGCGATCCGATGTCCGACTCTTTCCAGGAAGCGCTGTGCGGGCTCGCTGACATCGTCGGCGACAAGCACGTCATCGCCTCCGGAGCCGACCAGGAGCCCTACGTGGTGGACTGGCGCGGCCGCTATCACGGTCACGCGGTCGCGGTAGTGAAGCCCGGCTCGACCGCCGAGGTCGCCGCCGTCGTCAAACTCTGCGCGGCAACGCAGCTCGCGATCGTGCCGCAGGGCGGCAACACCGGCATGTGCGGGGCCGCGACGCCGGACGATCGCGCAGGCAATGTCGTGATCCGGCTCGACCGTATGCGGGCCGTGCGCGACGTCAGCCCGCTCGCCAACACGATCACCGTGGAAGCCGGCTGCATCCTCGCCGAGGTGCAGAACGCAGCTCGTAACGTCGATCGCTATTTTCCCTTGAGCCTGGGGGCCGAGGGCTCCTGCCAGATCGGCGGCAACATTTCCACCAATGCCGGCGGCACGGCCGTGCTTCGCTACGGACCGACACGCGACCTCGTGCTCGGGCTGGAGGTCGTGCTGCCCGACGGGCGCGTCTTCAACGGCCTGCGCGCGCTGCGCAAGGACAACACCGGTTACGCGCTCAAGCAGCTCTTCATCGGCGCAGAGGGCACGCTCGGCATCGTCACGGCGGCGGTCCTGAAACTGTTTGCGCCGCCGCGCAGCTCCGCGCTGGCGCTGCTGAAATTGCAAGGCGTCGAGCAGGCGCTCGAGATCATGCAGCGCCTGCGCGGTGTGGTCGGCGACCGGCTCGGCAGCCTCGAGATCATGTCGCGCTCGCAGATCGAGGCGATTGCGGAGACCGTGCCGCATGTGACTATTCCGTTCGAGCTGACGACGCCGTGGTATCTGATCGTAGAGTTGACCGACACGCTCGCAGGCGTTGACCTCAACGAGCCGCTCGCCACGGTGCTCGCGGAGGCGATGGAGGCCGGGCTCACTGACGACGTCATCCTGGCGTCGAACCTGGCGCAGGCCAAGGCGATCTGGGCAGTCAGGCACAGCGTGTCCGAAGGCAACAAGCGCAGCGGCTATGTCGTGTCGCATGACAGCGTGGTGCCGCTGGAGCGGCAGGCGGCCTTCGTCGCCAATGTCGAGGCCCGGATCAAGGCTGCCGTGCCGCATGCGCGCGTCGTGATGCACGGCCATATCGGCGACGGCAATATCCACGTGATCGCGCTGATCGACCGCGCGCATTGTCAGGACCCTGCTGCAACGGCCGCGCTGGTGGCTGAGATCAACGAGATCGTCGATGACGAGACCGCAGCGCAAGGCGGAGCCATCAGTGCCGAGCACGGCATTGGCATCACCAATCGCGGCCGGCTCGCGCGCGTCACCGATCCCCTCGATATCGAGCTGATGCGAGACATCAAGCAACTGTTCGATCCGAATGGCCTGATGAACCCGGGCAAGATCTTTAGTGCCGGAGGCGCGCGACGATGACGAGCGTCCGCCTGCTTGCCGACGATCTCACCGGTGCGCTTGACACCGCGGCGGGGTTCGTCGGCCTGTGCGGACCGTTCGACGTCATCTGGCCGGATGCGCCTCAAGTGCCGCACACTCCGAGCCTCGCGATCGATAGCGGAACCCGCGAGCGACCTAAGGCCGAGAGCATCGAGATCGTCGAACGACTGGCGCCGCAGCTCCGCGGGGCGGCGATCGCCTACAAGAAGGTCGATAGCCTCCTTCGCGGCGCATGGGCGGCCGAGCTTGGCGCCTGCCTGCGCAGCGGCGATTGGGCGTCCTGCGTGGTCGCTCCCGCCTTCGACTATCAGGGGCGCCGCACAATGGGTGGCCAGCAATTTGCGCGCACGGTGCAAGGCGAGTGGCACCGCGTCGGCGATAATCTCCTGGCCCAGCTGCGGCAGGACGGCATCGAGGCGCGGCAGGGCGGGGCCGACACGCTGTCGCAGGGCGGCGTTCAGGTCTTCGACGCCGAAAGCGATATCGACCTCGATCGTATCGTCGAGATGGGGCGGCGCATGCCGGGACCCGTGCTATGGTGCGGCAGCGGCGGGCTCGCCGGCGCGCTCGCCCGCAGCCATCGCGCCGATGCGCCGAGCCAATTGAAGCTGCCGGTGCTGGGGCTGTTCGGCTCGGATCAGCCCGCGACTGCGTCTCAGCTGGCCGCGTGCGGCGAGGCAACTATCGCGCTTGCGGAAGGCGAGGGCGCGGCGCCTGTGCGGCGCAAGCTGGCCGATGGCGCCGTGGCACTGGTCAAATTCTCTCTCGCCGACGGCCTGACGCGCGCCGAGGCGGCGCGGCGGATCGCGCGCGAAATGACGGCACTTATCGCGTCGCTCGAACCACCGGGCACGCTGATCGTTGCTGGCGGCGAGACCCTGAAGGCGGCGTGCGTTACACTTGGCGCGCATGCGCTCCAGGTGACGGGACGTATCGTGCCGGGATTGCCTCGTTCGATCTTGCAGGGCGGCCGGTGGGCTGGAGTGGACGTGATTTCGAAGTCCGGTGCATTCGGGCCCAGCGAGCTCTGGCGCGATCTGCTTCGGGACAATCATTTGCTCGACATGAGGAGTCCGACATGACCTCTCGTCATCTTGCCATCACCATGGGTGATCCCGCCGGGATCGGACCGGAGATCATCATCAAGGCCTGCGTCGGGCTGAAGGACCGGATCACGAAGGGCGATCTGCGCCTGCTGATCATCGGCAGCGGCGCGGCGCTTGATGGCGCAAAGGCCGCGCTCGGCGCGGACATTGCCATTCCCGAAGTAAGCGACGAGGATCGCGACTGGCCGAATCTGTGCTTCCTTCAGGCCGACGTCGAGGGCGAGCCGATAAGGCCCGGTGTCTTGAGCGCTGACGGCGGCCGTTTTGCCTACAAGGCGATCGAGCAGGGCGTGCGCCTGACGCAGGCGGGCCGCACCGCGGCCATCGTCACGGCACCGCTCAACAAGGAAGCGCTCAACAAGGCCGGCTATCACTTTCCCGGACATACCGAGATGCTCGCGCATCTCACCGGCGTGCGCGGTTCGGTGATGTTGCTCGCCCATGGCAACATGCGCGTCAGCCACGTCTCGACTCATGTGGCGCTGGAGGACGTGCCGAAGCGTCTGACGCCGGAGCGCCTGCGCATGGTGATCGATCTCACCAACGACGCGCTGCGCCGGCTCGGCATCGAAAGGCCGAAGATCGCGATCGCCGCGCTCAATCCGCATGCGGGCGAGGGCGGCCTGTTCGGCCGGCAGGACATCGACGTCTCGGCGCCGACAATCGCCAAGGCGGTCGCTGACGGTCTCGACGTCGTCGGTCCAGTGCCGGGCGACACCATCTTCGTCAAGCTGCGCGCCGGCCAGTACGATGCCGCGGTCGCGATGTATCACGACCAGGGCCACATCCCTGTCAAGCTGCTCGGGTTCCAGGTCGATCCCGCCACCGGACGCTGGCAGGAGCTCTCCGGCGTCAACATCACGCTGGGCCTGCCGATCATCCGCACGTCGGTCGATCACGGCACCGCCTTCGACATCGCCGGCAAGGGCATCGCCAACGAGCACAGCCTGATCGAAGCTATCGACTATGCCGAGCGGCTGGCCGTCGGCGCTTCCTCCGCATCCAAGTCATGAGATCGAACGCACGATGACCAACGCCTTCACGCCCATCGAAATCCTTCGTCCGGCCGCGATCGAGTTCGGCTGCGGTACAATCGCAGCCGCGGCACGCTTCGCCGAACGGATCGGCGCCAAACGGCCGCTGGTGATCTCGGACCCGTTCAACGCGCGTCGCGTCGACACGCTGGCGCTGCCCGGCGCGGTCAAGCTGTTCGGCGATGTGAAGCCCGAGCCGGACCTGCCTAATCTCGAGAAGGCGGTCGCGATGGCGCGCGACGCCAAGCCAGATCTCGTCGTCGGGTTCGGCGGCGGCAGCGCGATGGATCTGGCCAAGCTGGTGGCGGTGATGTGCACGAACGACGTGGCTTTCGCCGACATCGTTGGGCCGGAGAAGGTGGCCGGTCGCAGCGTGGCGCTGATGCAGATTCCCACCACCTCGGGCACCGGCAGCGAAGCCGGCACCCGCGCGCTCGTCACCGACCCCGTGAGCCAGAACAAGCAGGCGGTGCAGAGCCGCTTCATGCTGGCTGACATCGCCATCGTCGATCCGGATCTGACGATGACGGTGCCGAAAGAGGTCACTGCGGCGACTGGCGTCGACGCGCTGGCACATTGCGTCGAGGCCTATACCAGCCGCAAGTCGCATCCGACAATCGATCTCTATGCGCTCGAAGGCGCGCGGCTGGTCGGGCAGTATCTCAAGCGGGCGGTGGTCGATGGTGGCGATCGCGAGGCGCGTGCGGGCCTGGCGCTGGCCTCGCTCTATGGCGGCTATTGCCTCGGGCCGGTGAACACGACCGCCGGTCATGCGGTGGCGTATCCGCTCGGCACGCGTCACCATGTGGCGCATGGGCTTGCCTGTGCGGTGATCTTCCCGCACACGCTGGCCTTCAACATGCCGGCCGTGGAGGCGAAGACCGTCGCGGTGCTCCAGGCGCTTGGATTGCCGAAGCAGGGCGATGCAAAGCTGGCGTTCGACGCAACCTACAAGTTCTGCGCCGATCTCGGTATCGAGATGCGGCTGTCGGCGCTCGGCGTGCCCAAGGACGACCTCGGCGTGATGGCCGACGAGGCACACGCCATTCGCCGCCTGCTCGACAACAATCCGCGCGACCTCAGCCGGGATGCGATCCTGAACATGTACGAGGTCGCGTTCTAGAGCATGATCCGGAAAAGTGTGTAGCGGGTTTCCGAAAAGACCATGCTCAAACAAATTACCTAAGGCGCGATGCATCGCGCTTTAGCCACCTCCGCCGCTCGTTCGCGGCACCCAATCAACAACACTGAAAACAGAGGAAACTTCGATGAGATCGACGTGGCTTGTTCTTGCCTCACTCATGCTGTTGGCGACGTCGCCGGCAAAGGCCCAGGACAGTTATCCGTCCAAGCAGGTGACGGTGATCGTTCCCTTCGCCGCCGGCGGTACCGCCGACATCTTCGCCCGCATGGTCTCCAACCATTTGCAAGCGAAGTTCGGCAAGCCATTCGTGGTCGAGAATGTCGGCGGCGCCGGCTCGATCCTCGGCGTGACTCGGCTGGCGAAGTCGGCACCTGATGGCATCACGCTCGGGCTTGCGAGCACGTCCGCGCTCGCGATCAACCCGTCGCTCTATGGTCCGAAGCTCAGCTACCAGCCGGACAAGGATCTTGTGCCGGTTGCCCAGATCAGCGTCGTGCCCAACGTGCTTGTCGTGAACCCCAACAAGATCAAGGCGCGCACCGTGCCGGAGCTGATCGCTTATCTGAAGGCGAATCCGGACAAGGTCTCGTTCGGCTCGGCCGGCGTCGGCACCTCGCAGCATCTGGCCGCCGAGCTGTTTCAGCAGATGACCGGCACCAAGATGGTGCACGTCCCCTACAAGGGCTCCAGCCAGATGCTGACGGACCTGTTGGGCGGCCAGATCGATCTCGCCTTCGACAACGTGCCGCTGCTGCTGCCGCAGGTGAAGACCGGCCAACTCGCGATGCTTGCGACCGCAACGCCGAAGCGCGCCACTTTCGATCCGGAGGTGCCCGCCGTTGCCGAATTCCTGCCGGGCTTCGAGGCCGTGGCCTGGCACGGCTTCTTCGTCCCGGCCGGGACGCCGAAACCGATCGTCGAAAAGCTCTCCGCCGAGATCCGCGCCTTCATGCAGCAGCCGGACACGGTGCAGAAATTGGCCGAGCTCGGCGCCACCGCGGTCGCGGTGGCTTCCGAGCCG
Organism: Bradyrhizobium genosp. SA-3; assembly: GCF_004212635.1. GTDB lineage: Bacteria > Pseudomonadota > Alphaproteobacteria > Rhizobiales > Xanthobacteraceae > Bradyrhizobium. Next base: position 38,711 of record NZ_PSRT01000033.1, read on the forward strand.
TTTGCGGCCTACATCACCGCTGAGACGGCGCGGTGGAAGAAGGTGATCGAGGCGGCAAACATCAAGATGGATTAGAAGGATCAACAGGACCCGCGTGGCAGCGCTTGCCAGCCCGGAGGCGAGCAGGTAGAACGCTGCCACGCCTGAGCCGTGATTTGCGCCAAACGCGCTTCCGGCCACAGTCGAGCAAATCAACAAGACCTTGAATTTGTTCGACTATTCCGTTGGGGAATGGTGTAACGGTAGCACAACAGACTCTGACTCTGTTTGTCTTGGTTCGAATCCAGGTTCCCCAGCCAGTTTGCAGTTTCAGCAGTAAAATCAATTAGTTAGAAGGAAGTGCGGCGCACAAAATCGGTGCCGCTCGTAACCGCTTTTCGGCACCGGCGACCGTAGCCGGCGACTCAATTTCGCCACAATCTCCACGCAAGATAATTGCGCGTTCGGACTTCGCTCCGAAACAAAAGCACACAGAGAATCCGTTCAATCGCTCGCCTAACCAGCGGGCCTAACGCTCTGTTGTGCTTTCTTGTCTCTCACGTCACGCTTCAAATCCCTTCTTCGTATCGAGACCAAAGCCACGTCGGGCGTCTCCACGCCTGAGGCTTGGCTGTTCGAACTGTTCGGCGCGAACCCGACCTTGGCCGGCGTGACCGTCACGCCCCATAGCGCTATGACGTGCGCGTCGGTCGCATGCGCAGTGCGCTCGATCGCTGAAGCCGCCGGCTCGCTTCCCCTCCACATTTACAAGCAGCTCCCGGACGGCGGCAAAGAGAAGGCCACCGATCACCCGCTCTACAAGATCCTTCATGACGCGCCGAATAGCTTCACGCCGGCCGCACTGTTTCGCACCCAGCTCATGGCGGATGCGCTGCTCCAGCCCTGGGGTGGCTTTGCGCAAATTGTCCGCGTCGATGGTGGCAAGCCCGCCGAACTGATCCGGCTGGACCCCAGGACCGCACCCGTAGCCGTAGACGACCGGGACCTTGAACCGACCTACAAGGTGAACGGTCGCGAGATCGCTGGCGCCGACGTGATCCATATCCCGAGCCCTTCCTACGACCAGCGCAAGGGCCTGGTTGGCGAAGGCCGCGAGGCCATCGCGCTCGCGATTGTTCTGGAACGCCATGCCGCGCGCCTATTCGGCAATGGCGCTAGGCCTTCGGGCGTTCTCAGCTTGAAGGGCACCATTACGCCCGATGCGCTCGGCAAGGCCAAGGCCGCATGGCAGGCCGCTCACAGCGGAAGCAACTCCGGCGGCACCGCAGTCTTGCCCAGCGATGCGTCCTGGCAGGCGCTCACGTTCAACAGCGTCGATAGCCAGTTCCTTGAAATGCGAACGTATGCGGTGGCGGAGATCGCGAGATTGTTTCGTGTCCCGTTGCACCTGTTGATGCAGGTCGACCGCGCTCAGCCGCGCTCCATCGAATCAATCGGGCAGGAATTCCTCTCGCAAGCTCTGCTCCCCCGGCTCAAGTCCTTCGAGCAGGAGCTAGAGCTGAAGCTCCTGACGCCGGAAGAGCGCGATCACTATGCCATCGAGTTCAATATCGACGGCTTTGCGCGCGCCGATCTTCTCGCCCGCGCCCAGGCCCTTAGCGCGACCGTCTCAGCGCGCATTCTCAACCCGAATGAAGCTCGCCAGATCGGCTTCGGCTTGCCGGCCTATGAGGGCGGCGACGTGTTCGAGAACTTCAACACGTCATCCGCACATGCCGGCGGCGCCCTCAATGCCGGCAACGATAACAATCAAGAGGATGCCGCCTGATGCTTCGCACAATCCATCTGCACGGCCGACTCAGCAAAGAATTCGGCGCCTCGTATCGCTTTGAAGTCGCGACGGCCGCTGAAGCGTTGCGCGCGCTGAACTGTGCTTTCCCCGGTCGCTTCGTGAAGGCGATTGAGCAGGGCTATTACAAGATCGTCCGTGGCGACAAGCGCAACGGCATGCAGCTCGACCTCGACTTGGTCAAGGGCTTCAATCTCGGCCTTGCCGATCTGCACATCATTCCAGTTTCGCGGGGCGCGGCCTCGAATACCGCAAAGGGCACCACCAAAATCGTTCTCGGTGCGGCACTGGTCGGCGGCGCAATCTTTCTAAGCGGCGGTGTGCTCGCCACGCCGCTCGCCGCGTCCGGCATTCTGAGCGGCACGACCTATGGCACCGTGGCCGCGCTTGGACTCGGCCTCGCTCTGTCCGGCGCCTCAACGCTGCTCGCCAAGCCTGCCGGTCAGTCGACGGAGGGCTCCAATGGCCTCAGCGTCAACGGCGGCAACATCGGCAATTCAGGCAAGCAAGGCGACGCCATTCCGCTGATCTATGGCGAGTGTCTGGTCGGATCGACCCCGATCTCCGTCTGGTCGAGCATTGAAGACATCAGCGTCTATGCCGACAGCGCCGGCTCCATTGAGACCGCATTTGGGGAGGCCGGCTGATGGCTGATCTCTCTTACACCGCGTTCTTCGGCGACCAGGAATACGCATTCAAGCTCACACCGGCACTGATCCGCGAGCTTGAGACCAAGTGCGGCTCTGGCGTCGGCATGATTGCCAACCGGCTGTTCTCGCGCAACTTCGCCCAGGCCGACATCACCGAAACCATCCGGCTCGCTCTGATCGGCGGCGACATCACACCCAAGCGAGCCCATGAGCTGATCGTCGCCTATGTCGACGGTCGCCCGCTGGTCGAAACATACGAACTCGCCGCAAAGATTTTGGAGCGGACGCTGTTCGGCGCTCCCACCTCGAAAGGAAACAACTAAGTGACTTTTGCCACCGGCACTCCCATCAGCGACGCCAATGCATTACCAGTCACCGTTACAGGCGACAGCACCCGCGTCGACTACAGCGCGAACATCACTATTTCGAACGGCCAGAGCCTATCTCCGGCGATTGACTTGGCTGGCCATGTGTTGTCGCGCATTGAGCTTCCGAGCGCTTGGACTGCCGCCACGCTTACGCTTCAGGTCAGCACGGATGGCGTGACCTATCGCGACCTCTGGGACGAGAGCGGCGAAGTCACGTATCAGGCCGGCGCTAATCGCGCCATTCACCTTAGCTCGTTCGGCTGGTGGACCATCCGCTACCTGAAGATTCGCAGCGGCACCTCCGCCGCACCGGTCAATCAAGGGGCTGACCGCACCATTGCGCTTTACAGCGGTTACAAGGCGTCGTGATGGACCGCCTAGAGATCAAGGCAACGCTGAGCGTCAGCGATGAAGGTGAAATCACCGGCATCGCTTGGCCGTTCAATGCAGGCCCCGACAGCTATGGCGACCTCATTCAAAAGGGCGCCTTCAACATCGCTGTCAGCGACATGCCGATTCTTTTCAACCACGATCCCAGCGACCTCATTGGCACCTGGACGGAGGTGAAAGAGACGGACGAAGGCCTGATGGTGAAAGGCAAGCTGCACATGGACCGCCCGCGCGCCCGTTCTGTGCTCGCCATGATCCGGGGCCAACTCGCCAGCGGGCTCAGCATCGGCTTCCGCACCAAGGCCGCGATCAAGCAAGGCACCCGTCGCCTTATCACCGCGCTTGACGTTTTCGAAACATCGATCGTGCGTAACCCCGCCCATCCTCGCGCCCGTGTAACCGGGGCGAAATCCGACGACACGGCGCGTGCCGTGGCCGATCTCATCAAGCGATTCACGGCATCGCTTAAATCCTAGGAGCTTTGACTACCCAATGAAGACTGCGAACGCACTGGAATTCAAGGACGCCGGCGAGGCCGATGATCCGATTGCCTCCGTTGCCAAGGAACTGGCGGAGTTGAAGGCGGCCCTCGAAACGAAGGCAGCCAACGACAACACCAAGCTCACCGAGCGCTTGGACCGTATCGAGGCCAAGATCAACCGGCCCGGCAGTCGCGCTGCCAACGATAATGAGCCCAAGATCGAAACCAAGGCTTTCGAGTCGTTCCTTCGCGGCGGAGCTGACAAGATGGACGATCTCGAAAAGAAGTCCCTGGTCGTCAGCAATAACACTGCGATCGCACCGCCGGAATTCGGCAACGAGATTCTGAAGCTCCTGCGCCAGTTCTCGCCCATTCGCCAGTATGCAAACGTTCGCACCATCGGCGCCGGTCAGGTGAAGTATCCTCGACGCACGGGCAGCCCGGCCGCCGTGATCGTCGGCGAAACCGAAGACCGCACCGGGAGCGAGCCGTCCTATGAGCAGATCGGCATCACCCCGTATGAGTATGCGACTTATACGGACATTTCCAACTGGCTTCTGGAAGACAACGCCTATGGCATCGAGGGCGAACTTCACTCGGAATTCGGCGAGGCATTCGGCATTGGCGAGGGCACCCACTTCGTCAAGGGTAACGGCACGACCCAGCCCATGGGCTTGCTGAGCGCGACCGGTATCACCACCGTCATCACCGGCAACGCTGCGGACTTCCCGACCTCCACGCCCGCCGACGTGCTGATCAATATGTTCCACAAGCTCCCGGGCGCACATGCCCAGAATGGCGTGTGGCTCATGAACCGCAACACGCTCGGTAAGATTCGTCTCTGGAAGGATGGCATGGGCCGCTATCTGGTCCTGGACCCGATCTCTGACGGCGCGCCGACCACCTTGCTCGGCCGTCCGATCGTTGAGGCGGTCGATATGCCCGACATCGCCGCTAATGCCTTCCCGGTCATGTTCGGCGACCTCAAGGGCTATCGCATCGTCGATCGCGTCGGCATTTCGATCCTTCGCGACCCCTACACGCTTGCGACCAAAGGACAGGTCCGCTTCCACGCGCGCAAGCGTGTCGGCGCCGACGTGACCCATCCTGATCGCTTCGTGAAGCTCAAGGTCTCGGCGACCTAAGAGGAAATGAATATGCGGCTCGCAGCGAACACTTTTGCCCTCCAGCTCGGCAGCAGGTCTTTCGACCTGAAGCCGTCGCTGCGAGCCGCGTTCATCCTATACGAACGTTATGACGGCTTCCATAACCTCTCGCGCCACCTCGCCGAAGGAAGCCTAACCGCCGCCCTCGACATCATCAGCGCGACCATTGTCAACGCCAAGGCCTGGGGCGAATACGCGCTCCCGACTAACAGCGCCATCGTGTGCGACCTAATGGCCGCGACTGGCGACCTGATAGAATTCGTCATGTTGCTCGCTGGCGCAGACGACAAGGCCAGCGACAAACCGCAGGCCGGCAAGCCCATCCCGTTTGATGAATGGTTCACGAGCCTCTTTGAGATCGGCACCGGTTGGCTGTCGTGGCCTCCGGAAACCGTGTGGGACGCCACGCCCGCAGAGATACTCGCTGCCCAGCGCGGCCGCGTCGCAATGCTCAAGGCTATCTTCGGCGGGAAAGACGACCAGTGCGCAGATGTAACGGACAATTCATTCGCCGACCTCAAGGCCGACCTCAACGCCATCGGTGACCTCACCAATCATTCGAGGCCGCGCTGATGGCCTGGAAACCGCGCCGCGTATGTCGCTGCGGCAAGATCATTGCGGCAACCGATCTCTGTGAATGTCAAATCAGGCGCAAGGCAGAGGCCGATCAGCGCAGGCCCAACGCCAACGATCGCGGCTATGACAGCAAGTGGCGTCGCGAGAGCAAGGAATTCCTAGCTCAACCTCAGAACCGCTTCTGTGCTTGTGGCTGCGGTCGCATCGCGGATTGTGTTGACCACAAGACCCCTCATCGCGGCGACATGAAGCTGTTCTGGGACCGGAAGAACTGGCAGCCGCTCGCCAGCTCGCCCTGCCATGCCAGCCGCAAGCAACGCACGGAGCGCCGGCAATGAGCGACAAGGAGCTTTGGCGCGCCGTAGTCCAGCAAGCGATCACAGATGCAACCCAACCACTCTCGACCAAGCGACGATCGGTTCGCCTTGATCAGGTGCGCACACGCGAATGGCTCACCGAGCCGAACAGCGACTTTGAGGACGTTTGCGAACTCGCAGAGCTGGACCCCGTCAAGGTGCGCAAGCATGTGCTGCCCATGATCGCAGAGGCAACGAAGAACGATCAGCCGATGCCACAACGCACGCGCCAACGCCGTGTCCGCTTCTCAGCAAGGCACACCCGGGGGGTGGGTGAAAACATCTCAAACGACCGCCGCGACCGGTGCCCCCGGGTCGCGCAAGAGAGCGTCTAATTGGAGTTTTTTTCGACCATGCCCGGCATCACCCTTGACCAAGCCAAAGCCCATTTGAACGTCACTCTGGACCAGGACGACGCCCTGCTTACCGACAAGCTGGCGGCGGCAAAGGTGTGGGTTGGTGCCTATACGGCCTCGAATGTGGACGCGGACGGCACACCGGCGCCAGTGAATGAAGCCGTCCTGCAATTGACCGCGCACCTCTACCAGAACCGGGAAGCATCCCTGGTTGGCGTCACCGCCCAGGAATTGCCGTTCGGTTTCCTCGACCTTCTGGCCCCTTACCGCGCGTTTTGCTTCTGAAATGACGACTTCTGACCCGTCTCTTGCCCTCCAAAAAGCCATCCGGTCGCGTCTTATCGCGAGCCCGGAGCTGATGGCGCTGGTCCAGGCTGAGCACGTCCTGGACGCCAATGGTCGCCCCGAGATCATGCCGGCCGTCTACATCGGCGAGGGACAGACCATCTTCCGGCGCTGGGATGCGACGACGCATGCCACGCTGCACGTCTGGTTCGCTGAACCGGGTTTGGTCCAGTGCAAGGAAGCCGTTTCGGCCATCGTTGCGGCGCTGCGGGTCGACGCCCAGGCTGATGGCGTGCTGCAAATCGACGGCTTCACAGTCCATGACATGCAGGCCACCCAGACCCGGTATCTCCGCGACCCGCATGGCTCGTTCAGCCACGGCATTGTTTCCGTCGCTGCTATCGTGAAAGCGAGGGCGGCATGAGGGCCGGCAACCTCGACCGCATCATTGAAATCCAGCGCCGCACCACCGGCCTGGACCTCTATGGGACCGTGATCGAAACCTGGACCACGTTTGCCACCATGCGGGCCCAGCTGCTCAAGAATGCCACCGACGACCGCGAGGGTGCCCGCGGGCACACCACCGACGCGGTGCTGACGTTCCGCATGTATTACTTCGCCAGCCTCAGCCTCAATGACCAGCTGCTCTATGAGGGGCAGCAATACGAGATCACCGGCATTGCCGAGATCGGCCGACGCGTCGGGATGGACGTTACCTGCGAGCGAGTTGGCGCATGAACCGATCATATTTCATCGGCATTCGGCTCACCATAAATCCGAGTGAGCCTTTCATTTTGATCCATTTCCGGCGCCATTCGCTTGATCAGTGGGGCAAGCGCGTCTGCAACCAGCGTCGCAGATTGCCAAATTTGATGCAAAGCGACGTTTGCATCTCCTACGATCCACGGCGGCTCTTTGTCATAACGCCCCCATCGGAACTGATCTTGGTCGCTAACCTCGCTAAGCGCCACCAAGTCACGAAGGCTGCTTCTCACGGCCCGAATTTCTGCCAGCGCTTCCCTGGGAAACAGATCAAGATATGTCCACGCCTCCTCCAGTTCGGGTGGCTCTTCAATCGCAAAAAGCGTGCTGCGGTCAACGATCTTGTCCTGATCAAGAGGCGGAAACATAAGTCCCGACTGCATATCGTGAGCCTTCCGTGCAAGCGCGCGGAACGCCATCTCAATCTTGAGGTAAAGCGCCAACCTGCGGCGCGAATTTTCGAGCGCGAGCACCTCGCGGTCATGTCGCACCTTCGCCGTTGCCCCCAGATAGGCAATTCCAGCGGCGAAGAGAGCCAGCAAACCAGTCGTCAGTGTTTGCCACTCCTTCAGGTGCGAAAGATCTACTGGGCCCCAAAGGCCCAGCCACGTCACTATCATCAGGATCAGAACGATCCCGACGGCACTCGCCATTCCTGCGAATCTGTCGAAGTTCACATGGGGAACTTGCCCAGCACCCTAGGATTTGTCGAGAGGGTTGCGGCATGAAGGGTCGAAAACCACAACTTGCCGCTGACGCTAACGCGCTTGATGCCTCGACCAAGCCGCCGTCGTGGTTGAGCAAGAACGCCAAGGCCGAATGGCGCCGCGTGATGCCGGAGCTTGCCAAACGCCGCATCCTCACCATCGCGGATCTTGGTTCGCTGGAGAGCTATTGCGTAGCCATGGGCAGGGTTCGGCAGTTGGAAGCGCTCTTGCGCACCGATATCGACCTGAAGCTCCTCCGCGCCCAGGACAAGAGCATGGTGACCGCGCGCCAGCTTGCGGCCGAACTCGGCTTGACCCCTGTTTCCCGCTCGCGGCCAGCCGTGCGCGACAATGACGACCAGGACGACGATGAAAACCCGCTCAACATCGTCTGACACCTATCCGCATTGGATTTTCGACAACTCGCCCATTTCCGACCCGTTCGGGTATGGCGAGCGCGCGGTGCGCTTTCTCAGGTCGCTGAAGCATCCCAAATCGACGCAGCCCAAGAGGCGCTTCCAGCTTGATCCCTGGCAGGAACGTATCGTGCGCGCGATCTATGGGCCGCGCGATGAAGCCGGCAACCGGATCATCTCGCGTGTCGTCATTCTCATTGCAAAAGGCAACAGGAAGACCTCTCTCTCGGCAGCGTTAGCGCTGCTTCACACCATCGGCCCGGAGCGCGTCTCTGGCGGCGAAGTCATCTTTGCCGCCAGCGATCGAAAGCAGGCAGGCATCGCTTTCAAGGAAGCGCGTGGCATCATCAAGGCGGACCCGAAGCACCTTGTTCCGGTGACGAAGGTCTACGACGCCTTCAACAGCGCGAAGAAGATCAGCTATCCCCGCGACGGCACCGAGTTGGAAGTGATCTCCTCCGACGCGCCGTCCCAAGACGGGCGGACGCCCAGCTTTTGCCTGGCCGATGAAATCCATTGCTGGCGCGGAACGTCACTGTGGACCGTTCTCGCCAACGGCCTGGACAAGATCGACAACAGCTTGCTCGTCATCGCCACGACTGCCGGTCGCGGACAGGACAACATCGCCCATGAGGTAATCGAGCGCGCCCGCAAGATCGCCCGCGGCGAGATCGTTGATCCTACTTGGCTGCCGGTCCTGTTCGAGTCTCCGGCAGACGTTGATTATTCCAGCGAGGAAGCTTTCCGCGGGGTGAACCCCGGCAGCGTTCATGGATATCCGTCTCTGGCCGGCTTTCGGCGGCACGTAGCAACGGCAAAAGATAGCCCCACCGAGAGGGACAGCCTTTTGCAATTCAAGTTGAACGTCTGGCTTGACCATTCGACCTCGCCCTTTGTGGACATGGCGACCTATGACAATGGCGCGGCTCCGATCGACTACGAGGCCTTGCGCGGTGCGCCGTGCTGGATTGGCGTCGATATGTCCAAGACTACCGACCTTTCATCTGTAGTCGCGTGTTTCCGAGACGGTGAAACCTACACGGTGTTGCCGCACTTCTTTTGCCCCGAGGCGGATATCCGGAAACGGGGTGACCTGGACGGCGTGAATTACACCTCTTGGGCCAAAGACGGTTTCATTACGCCGACCCCCGGCAACGTGATCGATAACGCTGCGGTCGCGGACTACATCCGTGGTCTGGCGGAGCGCTTTCAGGTCCAAGAGATCGGCTTTGACTTGGCCTATGCCCAAGCCGTCATTGCGCTATTGAGCGACGAATTCGGCGAACGTCTCGCCAGCATCAGGCAGGGTTGGGTGACGCAATCGCCCGCGCTCAACACCCTTGAGGCCGCGATCATCGGCGGCAACTTCCGCCACGGCGGCCATCCCGTGTTGCGCTGGAACTTCGCCAACGTCGCGATCCACAAGGACGCGAACGACAACCGCATCATTCACAAGAGCAAGTCGACCGATCGCATTGACGGCGTCGCCGCGACTTGGATGGCCGTGTCGCGCGCGGCCGCCGGCGAAAGCACGCGCTCGCTCTATGACCTGCCCAACGCTGTTGAGCTTCTATCCTGGTGACGCATGGCCGACAACGACGACCTCGACGCATACCTCAATTCGCTTCCCGACAAGTTCACCGAGCACCTTAGCGACGTGCTGCGGGAACAGGCATTCCGCCTTTCCGACGCTCAGCGCGAGGCCTTGCGCCAGCTCGAGCAATCACCCGAGACCGGCGCTTTGGAAGCGTCGTGCACGGTGGCCCAGGGCGAAAACGAACTTGAATACTTGGTGCAGGCCGGCGTCGACATGACGACGAAGGAAGTCCGCGATGGAAGCGGCGTCGAATACGACTACGCGCTCGCCTTCGAATTTGGGACAAGCCGCCAGCCGGCGCGGCCGTTCTTTTATTCCACCTACAACGCCATGCGCGACGACATGCAGCAAGCAATCAACGATGCAGTTAGTGAGGTTCTGAATGACTGAGACCAGCCGCGAAATCACCTGGGTAGGCGGCACCCATACCCTTGACCTGGGCCACCCCTGGGTCCGCCGCGTCATCTCATGGCGAGGTATCAACGGACAGGCGCCGGCCGCTCTGCTCGCGCGTTTCGGTGCGGATAACTACAGCCCGGAAGATGTAGAGCGCGTAATCGAGCTGGGACTGATCGGGGGCGGCATGCCGGAGCGCGAGGTTGAGGCATTGCTTGCCAATGTGCGTCGCCAGCCGATGGCTGCCGGCGTCGCGCTTGCCAGCACTGTGCTGGCGACCCTGCTTGTGGGGGGCGAAAATGTCAGCGCCGCCGCTTAGCATCCCGGTCAAGCTCAACCTCGATCAGCTGAAGGAACAGCTGCGGCAAACGTCGTCGCTCACCGGCACCGCTACGCGCCAGATCGCGAAGCAGTTCCTCGACATGAATAAGGACCTCGCCAAAGACGCGATCTTTGCGACCATGGCGCGCGGCGCCGTTGATCTCGCCGGCAAGATCGCGCTCGCGGTCGGTGCCTATAAGCTCATGACTGCCGCGATCAGCGGCGCCCGCGAGCAGATGCAACAAATGATCGATATCGCCGACAAGGCTCAAAACCTTGGCGTCTCGCCCGCATTCTTGCAGGCCTTCACCAGCGAAGCGCACAAGCTCAAGGTTGAGGCCGGCGAGCTCGAATCCGCGCTCGACCATGCCTTCCAGGCGACCAAGGACCGCTCGCCAGTCGACATTGGCGAGTGGAGCGTCGGCGAAGAAAAGATCACCGCCGTTGAGAAGGCCTTGCGTGTCTACAATGAGACGCTCGCGAAGGCGACCGGCCAACAATTGCAAGGCTTGGTCCTTTTCCGAGATGCTCAGACCCAAGAGGACAAGATCAAGGCTGTGCTCGCAGCCATGATCCAGCTCGACCAGATCGGCCAGCATGCCGCCAGCCTGGACCTTGGCGAACGCATGTTCGGCGCCCAGATCGTCGACCGCATGCGGCAAGGTAAGACCAGCGCCGAAAGCATGTTGCAAACGATCAAAGAGGCCAGCGCGAACGCGGACGGCATTTTCAGCAACGCCTTGGTTGAGCGCGCGAAGGAAGTCGACGACCAGCTCAAGCTCGCGCACCAACGTCTCTCGACCGCGCTAAAGCCGTCTTGGGATGACCTCGCCAGCGTCATGATGGACATCAAGAGCGCCTGGGCCGACGTGATCGGCTACATCGCCAAGGCGGTGGAGCTATCTAATAAGCTTCCGCGCATCCCCGGCCTGCCGGCGAGCGCGACCGACCTGGAGGCCAAGCGGGATGCACTAGCGCAGGTGAACGCCCGCCTGAACGGGACCGGCAGCGGCCTTTTCGGCAGCGTTGAGCTTCCGCCGTTGTCCATTCCCGGCATCGGGCAGGTCTACGCTGGCACCCGCGCCGACCTGGAAGCGCACCGCGACCGGCTGCAAAAGGAAATCGCGGCGCTGACTGCCAACCAGGATCAGTATGGCCCTCCGGCGCCAAGCCAGTCGCGCGGCACCGGCCCGGCGCCGACGAAGATCAGCACCGGCAGCAGCGTGGACAAGCTCGGCTCGGCTGCGGACAGCATCGAGAAGCGGACCGCCGCGTTACGGGAGGAAGCGGCCGGTCTCGACCTGTCCACCGCCGCGCGCGAGAAGAACAAGATCGCGGCCCAGCTCCAGGTCGTCGCGATGCAGGCCAACGCGGCGGCCGGCAAGGGCGAAGGCGTCGTTACGGCTGAGCAGCGCCGACGCATTGAGGAAGTCACCGAGGCTTACGCCAAGGCCACCGAAGCCATCGAAAAGGCCACGGTCGCTCAGTCGATCCGGCGGGGGCGCGAGACCTCGCTACTCGATCCCCAAGACGTGCAGATCGCCGAACAGCTTCGGGGCCTCTATCCCGACGTGTCGCAGGCCCTCAACTCGGTTGAGGCCCAAGCCACGCGCACCAACGAGGCCATGCGGTCGATCGGCAACACCATGTCGAGCAGCCTTACCACCGGCCTCGCCGACATCCTGGACGGCACGAAGAGCGTAAGCGAAGGTTTCGCCAGCATGGCAAAGAACATCGTCCGAGCGATCGAAGAGGCCGCAATCAAAATGATGATTGTGCAGCCGTTGATGCGATCGTTCGGCGGCCTATTCGGCGGAGGTGCGACTGGTAGCGTCATGGTTGGCGACTACGCCATGCCCACGTTCGCCGATGGCGGACCCGTCGCGGGACCGGGCGGACCTAGGGATGACCGGGTTTTGGCCCGATTGTCGCACGGCGAGTTCGTCGTCAATGCCGCGTCGACAGCGAAGCACCGTGCCGCGCTCGAAATGATCAACTCCGACCGCATTCCCCGGTTCGCGGACGGCGGGCTTGTCGGCGGCGCTGGCAGCACGGCCGCGCCAATGATCGCTCCCTCGAATGTCATCGCGCCGCAGATTGCCGTCACCGTGCAGGGAAGCCCTGGCATGTCGACTCAGGACCATGAGCGCATGGGCCAGACCATCGCCCAGACGGCTCAGCATCACATCCGGACTTTGATCGGACAGGAGATCAGAGCGCAAATGCGCCCGGGCGGTATCCTCCGGCGGTGACAAACCGAGCGAAGGTCTGCTCGCGGACGCTATAGAGCCCCTGAAAAACGAAAACCCCCGCCGGCGAGCGAGGGTTTTCAAAGGAGTGTCCAGTTAGACGGTGTCAACACTGACTGGACGGTCCAGACCGAAGGTTCCAAGGCCCATGTCTGAACGATCTGATTATAGCACTTCACCTCAGGTTCTCGCAGCCAATTTCAAAAAAAGCGTAGCTGCACCGACGCGGCCGAATTACGCCGAGCTGATCCGCGAGCACGCTGCGGAGAAGAAACGGCGTCGTGCGCGTAACCGGCAGCGGCGGCACCGCGCGCGACCGCGCGAAACGAGCATCGCCAAGCTTGCGACCTCGCTTCGCAAGGCGATCGCGAAGCCGCGAGGGAATAAGCAGCTCGAGCAATTGCGCAACCGCGTGGGGGAGCTCGCGAGCTTCCGCTTCCTCGCCCGGATCATCATCGCGCGGCACGGCCGCATGCCCGACGCCGATCTCGCGCGACATCTTGGCGACGGCTTCACCCGAAAGAAGGCGTGGCAATTGCGCCAGATCGTTGCCGACCTCGAAGCCGAAGGCGGGCCGTGGCACAACATCTAGCCATCAATTTCGGAATTTCTGCTGTCGCGCTCCTGGAAAACCATAGCGATCTGAATAGCTTGCGGTGGCAGGGTGGAACAGATTTTCAAGCAGGGTGGAACAGATTTAAGGCGTTCTGTTCAACCCTGTTTTCAGAAACCCTATGAAGCAAGGGGGTTTCGAAAAGCCGGTCTGTCACGCTTGCTAGAAGTAGCTAGTTGTTTGGTTGTTTAGAAAAGCGAGGGCGTAGCCCTCTAGGAAGCGTGACAGCGAAACTCGCGGTCTCCCTCGCTCCGCTCGGTCGCTTCGCTCCCGGGGGCTGCCGCCCCCGAACCCCCGCCGGGCCTGCGGCCCGGCTTTTGAGATCACGTCGCCGGAGATGGGATGCTTCCGGCTAGGAGGATACTTCCGGCCAGAGAGGGACTGCCTCTGGCCACGCTCGCCGCCTCCGGCGGCTCACTACCAACACCGGGCGGCACCTTCGACTCACCAGCGGGCTCCTAATGGGTTTCAAAAAAGGAACGGACTGCCGGATTCCGACAAGCTCCTTATCAAAGAGTTAAGTGATTCCCGTAAGACTAACGCGCATATTTTAAAGGTTTGGAGGACAACGATGTCCGAAGTGATCAATTTCCCGCGCAGGCAAGAGCCTTTTGCGCCGCATCCCGCCGTTCTTCGGATTCAAGGGCTCACCATCCTTTTAGCTGAGCTGCACGGGGCGAGCTTGCGCACCCAAGACGACATGCGTCGCGCGCTATGGATCCTCGATCTCACCAACAGGAGCGTTCAGTTAATTCTATCGGACTTCAAGGATGATCCGAATATCCAAGAGCTTATTCGGCAGGCGGAGGAACTGACGGCTTCGGTAGAGGAAGCTCGTCGCATGGTCCAGCACCTGGACGCCCCAGCTTTGCATAAGGCTGCCGCTCTCCGGAAATGACGCCGACTATCTCGACGTCTGTTTAGACAATAAGGTCGGGAGACCTGCGAGAATGAAGCTGATCGCTGCGCGGAAGTATTCGTTCCTCGACGCCCAAACTTTGAGCGAGCGCCAAGCGCGCGACACGCTTTTTCGATACGGTGAAAATTCCTTTCTGTTGCACATGACCTCGGGCGAGGAAGAGGACGACCAAATCATGTGGCTGGACAGCCGCGCAGCACTGCTCTGGATCAATCAGAGCGTTGAAGAATACGGATCAATTTAGGGCTGATGTTAGCAGCCTGAGGCCCATGGTAGAGACCCGTCGTGCACCACGCTTCCGCGTGGCCAAGCCAGCGCAGATCGAGCGTGGGGGCGATAAAATCCCCTGCGTGATCCGGAATATCTCGACGTCGGGTGCGGCACTGCAACTCTCTCATTCGACTGACCGAATACCCACCGCCTTTACATTGATCATACCAGAAGACGATCTGATGTTGCCCTGTCGTGTGGTCTGGCGGACTCCGTTCAGGATCGGCGTGACGTTCATTTGAGATTGATGGGCTCTGAACGGCACATGAAAGTCAGTCCTGACTTACAACCTTTAATTGAATAAATATCTTGACGCCACTTAACGAATATGAGTCTTATGCGATCACACCGCCAATGGTGGGGCTGAAAGGGAATACCAATGCTGATTGCTGACGACCGTTACCTCGCGCTTGTGAAGACGCTGACAGAGCTGGACCGGACGACGCAGTGCCCGTTCTCAAGTCCCAGAGATCGGCGCACCTGGATCGAAACAGAGGTTCAGCAAGCGCTGTGCGTCGCTGGCGTCTATCCGGCCAGCAGCGAAGTCGCATGACAGCCATGCAAAGATTTGCTGCGAGATCCCATATCGCGCTGACTACAGGCTCAGCGCGATAGGCAGTCACAGTCAGGGCCGTTCGCTCCTCCATGTCGTTCCCAGCCGGCGCACCCCGCCGGCTGGTTTCGTCTAGGGGGATCATCCCGACTGATGACATGGAGCAGAGCGAAATGAATACCAAAGAACTTCCGAAAGTTGAATCCGTTAGCCTACCCGATGGATGGAAAGAAGCGGGGGAAGAATCCGCCATCTCCATTACGCTTGAGGTATGGGGACGCAAGTGCAGCATGATCGTCGGCGGCGACGAGGCTTTCCGTTTTGTTGAGCAAGTCCGCGACCTGCATAAGCGCCGTCAAGCGCGGCTCCACTATTTGGAGACCACCGATGATGACGTGCAAGGGCATGTCACGATCAAACATTGCAGCAACGGCTACGTTCTCACACTTGAATATACTCTCTGCGAAATCGTGGGCGACGACGTTCTCAGGCAAGAGGCCAGACGCGATCTACGCCTATCGGTCGAGCAGATGAACGACTTCCTCGACCAGATCACATCTACGGCCTCGGAAATCGATCTGGAGGCAATCGCCGCCTGAAAGAGACCCAGCGTATACATACACGTATTGCTGACCAAAGAGGGCGCGGATCACACCGCGCCCTTTTCTTGCCCACGATCGGGCTTAGATTCCCGACAGGAGGCTCTCATCTGACGGAGATCAGGAGATGACTGACTTCGAAGTCAAACTATACGAGGTGACCCAAAAGGGCGCCGCGACGCGAGACACGATGACCGCCGAGACTGACAGCAAATCCGACGCCATCGCGAAGGCGCAAGCTTGGGCGAAGAAAGAGGCCGGCGGACGTGAGGATCTTCGCGTAAGCATCAGGTATGCGGGGGTTCTGGTCGCCGATTACAAGCTGGACTCTCTGTAGTTTTCCAGCTCTGCGATACAAAGGGCGCGGATCACACCGCGCCCCTTTCAGTTTCGGACTTGCCTAATAGTCGAGCGTCAGATAATCGTCACACTTAACTGTGACAGCGAAATTGCTAGGACGGGTAATGACATTGAATGCCGAGCGGGCGGCTAAACTGCTCCGTATGTTGTCATCAGAGCACGATGGCGAGGTTATTGCCGCCGCGCGAAAACTTTGCCAAATGGGCATTCACGATATTGCCGAGCGGGTAGAAGGTGGTGAGGAAAGGAGCGCGTCAGTTCACGCCGCTTTGAATCTCATTGCCGAGCAAACAATAAAGAGTCTTCGGGCTGAAATTCGCTCGCTAAAGAAGCAGTTAAGAGTGGGGCTAA
Organism: Bradyrhizobium genosp. SA-3; assembly: GCF_004212635.1. Taxonomy (GTDB): domain Bacteria; phylum Pseudomonadota; class Alphaproteobacteria; order Rhizobiales; family Xanthobacteraceae; genus Bradyrhizobium. The sequence goes on from NZ_PSRT01000033.1 coordinate 55,241, forward strand.
TTCGATGTGTCGTCTGCGAGACTGAATTTAGGGCGCGTCGTTCGGATGCGCTGACGTGTTCTGCGAGGTGCAGGAAGCGCCTTCAACGTCACGGCTAGGTGTGACAAAGTCCCGTCACGAATAAACGTGACCATGAATGCCATTAAAGCTGATCGCCTCAATCATCGTCACGCGATCCCGCAGCGGACCTTCCGGCAGCACACCATAGCGGCCCGTCGTGCTCGCCTTGGTATGCCCTAGCAACACGCCGTGCTGCTCATCCAGATAGCCGGCCGCGCGGAAGGCATCCGTGACATTGTGCCGAAAGCTATGGAAGTTGACGCGCCTGTCCACCTTCACGCCGACAGCCTTAAAGTAGCCATTGAAGAACTTGGAGGCATCGCCGAAATAGCCGCGCTTGTCGCGCTCCACTTCCGGAAACAATCGATGTTCGCCGCGTGCGACCATGCCGGCATGGTAATCTAGGAAGCCCAATTCGATCAGCTTGGAATGCACCGGCACCACGCGCATTGACCCTTCCGTCTTGGTCGACTTAGCAGAGCTTTCGTCGTCCTCGTCTCCAACCTCGGTGATGTGGAATATCCAAATGCCATGCAGCTGGCGGACGTCGGCCGGCAGCAACTGGCAAAGCTCACCCAGGCGCGCGCCGGAGTAAATCGCGATCAGGGGAATCCAGTAGCGCCAATCTCTGACTGCGGCATTGCCCGGCTTGTGCTCAGCACCGTCGCCAAGGCATGTTCCGAACAGCGGTGAATTGAAGATCGTCTTGAGCTGATCGCCAGTGAACGGGAAGCGGTTCTTGCGGCGTTTGTCGATCGACAGATACATGCCACTCATCACGTCATCGTCGATATACTCGTTTTGCAGCAGCCACCGCGCAAAGCTTCCCAGCGCGGCAAGATACTTGTTCGTCGTCTTTTGGCTGATCGTCGGCTTTTTGACTGTCTCGTTAGCCTCGATCACCTTGCGAAACGACATGCCTTCAAAAGCCTTGCTGTCCGCCGCCTTCACCGGCCAGCGCGCCAACTCTTGTTTCCAGTTGCGAACAGCTTTGCGCGTGATCACCGACACGTGTGACGCTTCACCGACGAACTCGGCAAAGAGCTTCACAATCTTGCGGTTCTGATCCCAGGTGTCCGGCCGCGCGTCTCCAATCCGCTCGGCTTTGAACTTGTCGTAAAGCTCCATCAGCGTTTCGCCCGGCGCGGCAATGCGTTTGCCCTGCGTGAGATCAGCCGGCACGACGATCGGATCAGAGGGGACGCCGGCCCAGTTACCGGCATCGCGTTCGGCCGCCCGCTGCAAAACCTGGATCTGTGCGCGCTGCAATCGCTGGCATAGGTCGCGATATGCCGGCGAGCCCTTGACGATCAGAAGCCTCTCGCTCTGGATCACGTCATCGGCTTTCCATTCGATCATGGCCGTCTCTCCGGAGGCGAGGTGCTTCCGTAGCTCGGCAAGCTGGATAGCCCGCCGCTCGCGGTCGAGCTTCGCGGCGTCCCTCATGACGATCAGATCAATGGTCGCGTTGAGCTGCACCAACGGGTCGCCAGACCAGGGCACGCGGCCCGCCTCGATATCGGTTGCGAGCTTGTCGGTGGCCTCACGCAGCGCCGCGGCTGTCGGCAGCGCCGCGCGCGCCCGGCCATCCTGGTCCAGCTCCGTTTCATAGTGCGACCACACCGCCGCCTGGAGATCGGCAGGGGAGGGCTCCCGGCGCTGCTCCAGATCAGCGAAGCGCGCGCGGAATGAGGCGATCACGGGCGCCGCTCTGTCGCGTGCCTGCCGGGGGTCGCTCGTCTTGAGCGACTGCCAAATCTCTTTGCGCTTGAGGACCGGCTGGAGCTTCAGGGGCACGCCAACGCGGACGTAGTAGGAGGTGCGACCTGGACGCTTTTGGATGTTCGTGGCTATCGACATTCGAGTCCTCGTAACCGTGACTCGTAACCACTACTCGTAACCGTTTTACTTTAAAAGCTGTTTTATTTCATGTGCTTATTGAAATCGTTCAATTTTTTCTGGGGGTCCTCAGGGTCCAGGTTCCCCAGCCAGTTCCGGCGCTCTTTCCCAGACATAAACCTTCGGCATCTGCGCGGCAGGTACGACAGTTCGTTGGCGCCACACGCGCTCGCGACCGTTTGCCTCATCTGAAAAATCGCGTTTCCGGGTCGGATCTGCGCGCACTCCGTCGTCCTTGAGTTACACAACTCAAGGAGATCCGTGATGCCCTACGTCGATGGTTTCGTACTGGCCGTGCCGAAGGAGAAGATCGAGGCCTACAAGGCGCTGGCAACGACCGCCTGCGCGCTCTGGCTGGAGCACGGCGCGCTCGACTATGTCGAATGCATCGGTGACGACGTTCCCTACGGCGAGCTCACCTCGTTTCCGCGCGCGGTCATGGCGAAGGAGGACGAGATCGTGGTCTTCTCCTGGATCGTCTACCGCGACCGGGAGACCCGCGATGCCGTCAACAAGAAGGTGATGGCGGACCCGCGGCTGAAAATGGACGGCATGCCGTTCGACGGCAAGCGCATGATCTATGGCGGCTTCACGACGCTGCTTCGGGCAGGCGACATCGCGACCTGACGGTGCCCGTTACTTGATCTTGTCGTAGGCCGCCGCGAAATCGTTGAGCGGCATCGGGATCGCGATCGTCTCCTTGGCCATGTTCTGGAAGGAGACCTTCAACTGCTTGCCCGACCTCAAGGCGGCCAGCAGGTCCGGCGCGACCGGCGTCGAGGCGTAGCAGCCGCGGTTCTCGCAGGTCTGGATCTGGAGATCGAACGCCTTGCCCTCGTCGACCTGGAGCTTAGCGCCGACGGGCAGGTTGAGGCCGAGTGGCAATTGCAGCAGCGCAATCGGTGTGCGGGTGTCAGGCGCGATGCGGATGTTGATCAGGATGACGGTCTGGCCGGTCTTGGTCAGCACCGCGTTCTGCTCCATCGCGCATTCGAGCGGCGCCTCGCGGCTTGCGCTGGTGCAGCGCACGATCCAGCCGGGCTGCCCCGGAGCGCCGTCCGCCTGTGCTTGCGTCGGAGCAGGCGTGGGCTGCGTGGCCGGGGCAGGAGAAGCGGCGTTCTTCTTGGCGCCCTGCTGGGCATGTGCGGCGCTGGTCGACAGCAGGACAGCGGCGGCGAGGGCGACAAGTCTGGATTGCATGAGCATGGCGAAACCGCGTTAGCTTGAATCGAGGTCTCGCTGTAGCGTCGCGGAAGGCGCGGCGCAAGCTTACTCGGCGGCTTGCTTGATGCTGCGGTGCTCGGCCGCCTCGTCGCCTTCGCCGTCACCCGAACGGCCCCAACCCGAGAACCAGTTGTTGAGCTCGTCGAGATAGAGATAAACCACCGGCGTGGTGAACAGCGTCAGCGCCTGGCTGACGATCAGGCCGCCGACCATGGCGTAGCCGAGCGGTTGGCGGATCTCGGCGCCGGTGCCGTGGCCGAGCATCAGCGGCACGCCGCCCAGCAGCGCGGCCATCGTCGTCATCATGATCGGGCGGAAGCGCAGCAGCGCGGCCTGGCGGATCGATTCAGCCGGCGTCTTGTGCTCGTCGCGCTCGGCGGCGATCGCGAAGTCGACCATCATGATGCCGTTCTTCTTCACGATGCCGATCAGAAGGATGATGCCGATCAGCGCGATCAGGCTGAAGTCGAAGCCGGCCGCCATCAGGATCGCGAGCGCGCCGACGCCGGCCGAGGGCAGGGTCGACAGGATCGTGATCGGATGGATGTAGCTCTCGTAGAGGATGCCGAGGATCAGGTAGACCACGACGAGCGCAGCGAGGATCAACAGCGGCACGGTGCCGAGCGATTGCTGGAACGCCTGCGCGGTGCCCTGGAAGCTCGAATTCAGTGTCGGCGGCGCGCCGAGCTCGGCCATCGCCCGCTGCACGGCCTCAGTTGCCTGGCCGAGCGCGACGCCTTGCGCGAGGTTGAAGCTGATCGTGATCGCCGGGAACTGACCCTGATGGCTGATCGAGAGCGGGCGGACCGGATCGGTGGTCCATGTCGCGAAGGTCGACAGCGGCACCTGTTCGCCGGTCAGCGGCGACTTCAGATAGAGCTTGTTCAGGCTGTCGAGATCGCCCTGCATCTCCGGCAGGATCTCGAGGATCACCTTGTAGGTGTTGAGCTGGGTGAAATACTGCGTGACCTGCCGTTGGCCGAAGGCGTCATATAGCGTGTCGTCGATCATCTGCGGCTGGATGCCGTAGCGCGAGGCGGTGTCGCGGTTGATCTTGAGCTGCACCGTCGTGCCCTGCGTCTGCTGGTCGGTCGCGACGTCGCGCAGCTCCGGCAGCGTCTGCATTTTGGCGAGGATCTTTGGCGCCCAGTCGTTGAGCTCGGCGAGGTCGGCGTCCTGCAGGGTGAACTCGAACTGCGTGCGGGTCGGTCGGCCGCCGAGCCGGACGTCCTGGGCCGCCTGCATGTAGAGGCGTGCGCCCTCGACCTTGTCGAACTGCGGACGCAGGCGCGCGATGATCTGCTGAGCCGAGGCCTCGCGCATGTCGCGAGGCTTGAGCGTGATGTACAGGGCGCCGTTGTTGCCGGCACGTCCGCTGCCGCCGATCGCCATGGCAACGCTGGCAACATCGGGATCGGCCAGGATGATCTTGCCGAGCTGCTCCTGGCGTCTGACCATCTCCTTGAACGAAATGTCCTGCGAGGCTTCGGACGTGGCCGTGATCAGGCCGACGTCCTGTTGCGGGAAGAAGCCCTTCGGGATCAGGACGAACAGATAGATCGACAGTCCGAGCGTGGCGAAGAAGATCGCGAGCGTGGTGCGGCGCCACGCCAGGGCGTGGTCGAGCACATATTCGTAACCGCGCAGCATCCCGTCGAAGGCGCGCTCGCTCCATTGGTAGAACTTGCCGTGGGTCACTTCGCCATGCGCGCGCAGGAAGCGCGAGGCCATCATCGGCGTCAGCGTCAGCGACACGAACATCGAGACGAAGATGGTCATCGCCAGCACCACGGCGAATTCGCGGAACAGGCGCCCGATGATGCCCCCCATCAGCAGCAGGGGGATCAGCACCGCGACCAGCGAGATGCTGATCGAGACGATGGTGAAACCGATTTCCTTGGAGCCCTTGAAGGCGGCCGCGAGCGGGGATTCGCCTTCCTCGATGTAGCGGGTGATGTTCTCGAGCATCACGATGGCGTCATCGACCACGAATCCGACCGCAATGGTGAGCGCCATCAGCGACAGATTGTCGAGCGAATAGCCGGCCACCCACATCAAGGCGCACGCGCCCAATAGCGCCAATGGCACCGTGACCGTGGGGATGACCGTCGCCCAGAAGCTGCGCAGGAAGATGAAGATGACCATGACCACGAGCGCGATGGTCAGCAGCAGCGTGAACTGGACGTCCTCGACCGCGGCACGGATTGTCGTGGTGCGGTCACTGATCAGCTCGATCTTGATTGCGGGCGGAATGGCGGCCACCAGCCGGGGCAGGGTGGCCTTGATCCGGTCGACAGTCTCGATGACGTTGGCACCGGGCTGCTTGAAGATCACCAGGAACACGCCGCGCTTGCCGTTGGCCCAGGCCGCCTGCTTGGCGTCTTCAGCGCCGCTGACGGCCTGGCCGATGTCGCGGATTCGCAAGGGGCCGCCATTGCGATAGGCGATGATGACGTCGTTCCAGTCCTTGGCGTGGGTGAGCTGGTCGTTGGCGTAGATCGTGTAGGCGCGCTTGGGCCCGTCGATATTGCCTTTGGGGCTGTCGACCGTAGTGATGGCGATCTGGCTGCGAACGTCCTCCATCGACAGGCCCTTGGCGACGAGTTTCGCCGGGTCGATCTGAACGCGGATGGACGGCTTCTGCTGGCCGCCGATGAAGACCTGCGCGACGCCGGAGAGCTGGCTGATCTGCTGGGCGAGCTGGGCGTCGACGGCGTCACTGACGCTGGTCAGCGGCAGTGTTTCGGAGGTCGCCGACAGCAGCAGGATCGGGGCGTCCGCCGGGTTGACCTTGCGGTAGGTCGGCGGCGAGGGCAGGTTCTTCGGCAGCTGACCGCTGGCGGCGTTGATGGCACCCTGAACGTCGTTGGCCGCGCCGTCGATGCTGCGATTGAGGTCGAACTGGATGGTGATCGACGCCGTGCCCAGATAGCTGGTCGAGGTCATCTGGGCGATGCCGGGGATCTGGGCGAATTGCCGCTCGAGCGGCTGCGCCACCGACGAGGCCATCGTCTCGGGGCTGCCGCCCGGAAGGTTGGCGGTGATCTGGATGGTCGGGAAGTCCACCTGCGGCAGCGGCGCGACCGGCAGCAGGGGGTAGGCGACGAGGCCGACGAAGAGGATGCCGGCCATCAGCAGCGAGGTGCCGATGGGATAACGGATGAAGGGTGCCGAAATCCCGCCCGCGATCATTCGTGTCGAACCTTGTTCTGGGCCGGATCCGAGCTCGCCACCGCTGTCGAGACGAGGCTTCCAGGCTGCACCTTGAACTGACCGCCGGTGATGACCTGCTGCCCGGGCGTGAGGCCTTCATCGATGACCGAACGTCCATCGATGCCATAGCTGACCTTGATCTTGTGCACTTCGGCCTTGTTGTCCTGATTGACGGTATAGGCGTACAGGCCGTTGGTCGAATGCTGGACCGCATCATCGGGAACCACGGTCGCATCCTTCAGCGTCCGCACCAGAAGACGCGTCGAAACCGACTGGCCCGGCCACAGCGTGTGGTCCTTGTTGTCGAACACCGCCTTGAGCCGAATAGTCCCGCTGGTCGTGTCGACCTGGTTGTTGATGACCGCGAGCTTGCCTTCGGCCAGCGTCTTCTTGCCGTCGGTGGTGAAGGCGATCACCTTGAGCGCGCCGCCCTGCTGGCCTTCGGTGATATAGGGGAGCTGGTCTTCCGGTGCCGTGAAGATCACGGCGATCGGCTCGACCTGCGAGATCGTAACGATGCCGGTCTGCGTCGAGGCGTTGACGATGTTGCCGATGTCGACCTGGCGCAGCCCTGCGACGCCCGTGATCGGCGCCTTGATCTGCGTGTAGTCGAGTTGGGTCTGGGCGTTGGCGATTGCCGCTTCGTCGGCGGCGATCTGGGCGGTGAGCTGGGCGACAGTGGAGCGCTGGGTATCGACCCGCTGTGCGGTCGCGAATTCGCCGAGTCTCATGGCGCGCTGCAGTTCGAGATTGGCGTTGGCGAGGTTCGCCTCGTCCTGCGCTTTCTTGGCCTTGGCCTGATCGAGCGCGGCTTGATAGGGGCGGGGATCGATCGAGACCAGAAGCTCGCCCTGCTGGACGATCTGGCCCTCGCGGAAGGCGAGCTTGTCGATCTGACCATCCACCCGGCTGCGGACTTGGACGGTGTTGAAGCCCTGAACCGTGCCGAGACCGGTCAGGTAGACCGGGAAGTCCGTCTTCTGAACCGGCGCAACGCTGACGGGAACGGCCTGCGGGCGAGGCGGAGCCTTCTGGGCCGTCTGGGTTTTTCCGGTCGCGGGCGAGCCGAATTTCTGCCAACCATAGTAACTCGCGGAGGCCACGGCCGCGATGATGAGAATCCAGAGGATCGGCCGTGTTTTTTTCATATCGGCTCGGCGGCGCTCGTGCCCCCAAGCTACGAATTATGGGGCAATCATAGGGTTCCAGCGCGCTTGTATAATACACGCCAAGTTCCAGTGTAAACAGCACTATCAGTTGAGAATCCTAAACAATTGGAAAGCTTTGCACCGCATGCAGCAGTCTGGCGCGGCGGTGTGCAATGCCTGCATTTTCAGGGTTCGAACGATCTGCGTGCGAACCCTGTACATGCCCGCAAACCGTGTGGGCGGCACTGAGAGGCGCCGCGCGGAAGACCACCACGCCGGTGCGTTACGAGAATGGTTCTAAATCGCGCAGAGGCCGTTTCGATTGTCAGGAAAATCAGCATCGGTCATATCGGCGCCGCCACAAATGGAGCGCAGGGATGGACGAATTGAACGGCAAGCTGATCGCGTGTCAGATTCTGATCACGGGGCTGATCGCACGCGTCGCCAACGAGCAGCGCGATCCCTTGCGCTTCCTCACCGACTTTCGCGACGAGATCAAAGCCGTCGTCAACGGCGTCAACATCGCCGGCATGGACAATACCGATCGCGTGCGCGCGGTCGCGCAGAAAACCGTCGACGAATTGTTCTCGCTGATGAAGCCGCCGAGCAGCGACTGAGTGAGTGCCGGCGGGGCCGTACACGTTTTCTGCGATGCGCTGGCTGCGCGAGATCGAATGCTCGAACATCGAAGTCTGCACGCAGTCCGATCTGGACAAATTGAAATGTGCGGACGGATCAGTCGCATTGACCAGATTTTGCCCGAGCGATAGCACCGCCCTGTTGTTCGCATCCCCGTCTCCGTCAAGCACATCAATGATGTGTCGACGCAGCAGCGGCGCGATCACAGCAATCAAGAAGCAGATTAGAACGCTTCAAGTTTAGAACCGTTTGAAACTGCAGACCTCGACGAGATTAGAATTGCTTTGAAATGGACGGATTCAGCCGGAGTGTTGCTCTGCTCTCGTTGACCCCCATTAATGCTCCCGCTAGCACCGTTGCGTCGCGTTGTCGCAATGCGACCAATCGTCGTTGAGGAAGTGGGGCGTGAAATGGGGAATGTTAGGTCACCGCGGTCATTGCGTTCGGCTGCGTTGAGAAAGTCGGTTGACAACAATTTCGAAGCTGCTGGCAAGACGGTTTCCGCCGTTGCAAGCCTGATCGCTGTCGCGACGGTGTCGAGCGGCGCAGAGGCGCAGCAGTCGAACCTGCCGCCGGTGACGGTCGATGCTCCGGTGCAGCGTCCGCGTCCGGTGGCCTCGAAGCCTTCGCCGGAGCAGGTCCGCGCCCGCAACGCGCTTCGCCGCGCCGCGCAGCGCCAGCAGGCCCAACAGACGGCTCCCGTCACCCCGTCGGGTCCCGCCGACGCAAATCCCTATGCGGATCCGGCTGCGCCCTACAAGGTCGATCACGTGCAGGCCGGCGGCAAATTCCCGGAGAAGCTGGTCGACACTCCCAAGTCGATCACGGTTCTCAGCAAGGAAGTCCTCGAGGACAAGAACGCCACGACGCTGAAGCAGGCGATCCTCAGCACGGCCGGCGTGACGCTCGGCTCGGGCGAGGGCGGCAACGCGTTCGGCGACCGCTTCTTCATCCGTGGCTTCGACGCGCGCAACGACATCTTCATCGACGGTGTTCGTGACTCCGGCGTCAGCGTGCGTGAAAACTTCTTCACCGAGCAGGTCGAGATCCTGCGCGGTCCCGGCTCGACTTTTTCCGGCCGCGGTGTCGCCGGTGGCGCGATCAACATCGTCACCAAGCAGGCGGCGACGGAAAAGAGCTTCTACAACATGGACACGACGTTTGGCACCGACCAGACCAAGCGTGTCACCCTCGACGTCAACCAGGTGATCGACCCGACGCTCGCCGTTCGTGTCGGCGGCCTGTTTCAGGATGCCAATGTCGCTGGCCGCGACTACGTCACCGACAACCGGAACGGCGCCTTCGTCGCCACGACCTGGAAGCCGACCGACACGATCAAGGTCACCGGCAACTACATCCACACCGAACTGACCGGTCTTCCGGACTTCGGCGTGCCCTATTATCGGCCGAGCATCGCGTCCACCGCTGGCGGTCCGTTCCCGGATTTCGGAGCGAGCCGCAAGAACTGGTACGGTTTCGTCAATCGCGATTTCTTCCGGACCGGCCAGGACATCGGCACGATCAACGCGGAAGTGCAGATCACCCCCGATCTGATGATCAGCAACAAGTTTCGCGCGTCGCGTTCGACCCAAAACTACATCGGAACGCTGCCGGAAGCGCCCTCGCTGAAGGACCCGCTCTCAGCTTCGACGCTGACGTCCAACCCGCAGAGCCGTTTTCAGATCACCGACGTGCTCGCCAACCAGACGGAGGCGACCTACAAGTTCCTGGACGGGGCGGGGTTCAAGCATACTGCGCTTGCGGGTATTGAGGTCGATCGTGAGCGGTCGTCGATCGACAGGTATCTTGGGCTGACCTCGGAGGCCACCGGCATTCCCTCGAGCCCATCGGGCTCGCCGACCAACACCAGCGTCTTCTTTCCTCAGAACACGTATCTGCCCTTCGGAATCCCATCGCTTTCAGGTTTGCCGACCAAGATCGGCATCGACACCGTCAGCGGCTACGTTATGGATAGCGCGAACTACCATGACCTGCTGATCCTCAACGGCGGTTTTCGCTACGACAATTACAAGATCAACACGTCGGGATACGGAACGATCGGTGGGGTGAGCCGGTTTGGCCAGCAATCCGCCGAGTTCCTGATTCCGAATTTCAATCTCGGCCTCACGCTCAAGCCGCTGCCGAACGGCAGCGTCTACGTGGCGTATGCGACCTCAGCCAATCCCGTCGGTGCCGAGTTCGATGGGACCAGCACAGCCTATGGCGGTCTCACGCCGGTCCTCAACGGCAATCCGAACCAGATTTTCGGGCCGGAAAAGAACAAGGCGATCGAGGTCGGCACGAAATGGGAGTTGTTCGACCGTCACCTGTTGCTGACGGCGGCGCTGTTCCAGACTGAAAAGGAGAACGCACGCGAGTCGCAGAATATCACTGCGGCGACGGCAACTGCGACCTGTCCTTATCCAGTGACCGTTCCAGCGACCACCGGCACGGTGCCTTGTATCACGGCCGGTGCCGCCTACCGCATCCGCGGTATCGATCTCGGCGTCGGTGGCAAGATCACCGACAGATGGAGTGTGTTCGGCGGTCTCGTTCTGATGCAGTCGGAAGTGACGCAGTCGCTGGCGCCGTCGGCCAACAAGACACTGTATCCGACCAATGTCGGGCGTCCGCTCGCCAATATCGCGCACGAGTCGTTCAGCCTGCTGTCGAAATATCAGCTCAACGACACCTGGGAACTGGGCGGGCAGGCGGTATACCGTTCCAAGATCTATGGCGGCACTTTGCTCGCGGCCAATCAGGGCACGTCGCTGCCGAGCTACTGGCGCTTCGACGCGTTCGCGGAGGCGAAGCTCGATCAGCATTGGAAGCTCAAGCTGTTCGTGAACAACATCTTCGACAAGCGCTACTACGACGCGCTGTACCAAAGCGCAGCACCGTTCGTGCTGGAGGCACCGGGCCGTGCCGCCTATGTGGTGCTCTCCGCGCGCTACTGATGGAGCAACAACGAGTTTCATGCTGACATGCATAGAAAACGTTCTCAGCAAGGATGATGTGGCGGATTTCCGCCGCATCATGGACGCCAGCGATTGGGAGGACGGCCGCTCCACCGCCGGCGCGCAGTCGGCCATGGTCAAGCGCAACGAGCAATTGCCGCCGGACAGCGAGGTCGCGCGCAAGCTCGGCAACCGCATCATCTCGGCGCTGACGTCGAACCCGCGCTTCATCGCGGCGGCGATCCCGCTCCAGATCTTCCCGCCGCTGTTCAACCGCTATGCGGCGAGCAGCGGCCACCATTTCGGCCTGCATGTCGACAATGCGATCCGTGGCGACCGCCTGACCGGCCTTCGCATCCGCACAGACCTGTCGGTCACGCTGTTCCTCGCCGAGCCGGATGAGTACGACGGTGGCGAACTTGTGATCGAGGACAGTTACGGTTCGCACGAAGTCAAGTTGCCAGCCGGCGACTGCGTGCTCTATCCCTCGACCAGCCTCCATCTGGTCACGCCGGTGACGAGGGGAACGCGGGTTGCGTCTTTCTTCTGGCTCCAGAGCATGATACGGGACGATCAAGCCCGGAGCATGATCTTTGACCTCGACACCGCGATTCAGGCGCTGGTGGAACGGCTCGGGCGTGACGATCCCGAAACGGTCAAATTGACGGGTATCTATCACAACCTCATTCGCTACTGGGCCGAAGTATGAAGACCAAGACCTTCCAAGCAAGCCTTGTCGCCGCCGCGATGCTGGCGGCCGCCTGGCTCGCATCCCCTGCTTCGGCCCAGACACAAACATCGCCGGCACCGGCGCAATCGCTGGCTCAGCCGGTCCCGGCCGGTCCGGCTCCCGCGGCGCCAGCGGCCACC
>NZ_PSRT01000034.1 GCF_004212635.1 Bradyrhizobium genosp. SA-3
CGCGAAGCGCCGGGTGAGGGCTCTCTCCACTAGGCGATTGTCCCATTGCGAAAGCACCCTCTCCCCAACCCTCTCCCGCAAGCGGGAGAAGGAGCCCACCTCTGCCGTTGCAGCTATCGAGCTTCATCTCGTCATGCTTTGGCAACGAATTGGCGGATGCCGCGTTTGCCTGACGGGCTAAGGTGCACCGTCATGCCATCTTCCGTGATCCGCTTCTTTCGCTATGCGCCCGATACGCGCGAGCTGAAGGTGACTTTCGTCAGCGGTCGCGTCTATGTCTACGAGGATGTTCCGGCCGAGCTCGCCGCCGCCCTCAAGGATGCGCGTTCAAAGGGAACGTTCTTCAACCAGCACATCCGTGACCGCTATGCCTGTCACGAGATCACGCGTGAATACTCCGGACGCGCCGGATCCTGATCACACGCTCATCGACATCGAAGAGGACGCGGTCGCGGACGCAGCCTGCGCCTGACGCTGCATCATCTGCCCGAACCAGTCGTAGGGCGAATTGCCGCCACCATTCGCGTTTGAAGAGCTGGATGCGCCAGGCACCGTCGTCGACATCTTGAAACCGTCGGCATAGGTGACGGTGGTGGTGGTCGAGCCGTCGGCATTGGTCGTCGTCGTCGAGGTCGACCCCCTGCTTGCCTTCGACGAGGACTCCGATCCGCCGCCCGACGCATCGCCCGATCCGCCGGCGCCTTGCGCGTGATGGCGGCCATGGCCGCTCGTCAGCGCCTTCGTCATTTCGCCGAGGCTGATGCCGTCATCCGAGTTCGCATCCATCTTCGAGAACACGTCGTCGGCCTGCGCCAGATTGGTGCCGCCGGCGCCCAGCGCATCCTCGAACTCGGACTTGGTGATCTTGCCGTCGCCATCCGCATCGATCTGCGAGAAAAGATCCTTCAGCGCCGCCTCCCGGTCCTTCGCGGTCGAGGACGCCGAACTCGACGAGGTCGAGCTGGTCGCGCCGCTCGCGCCGTCGGTCGACTGGCTTTGCGCGGCGATCAGCGCGCTCATAGTCTCTGGCGAGATCTGCGCGCAATTGCCCGAATTGACCGCCGAGGTCGCGCCGGCGGTCGTGTTGCTGCCGGTGTCGATCGCGAACGGATTGGTTGCGCCTTGGGAAGATCCCGTCTTCTGCGTTGCCGATGACGATTTCGAGTTCGTCAGCGACTGAATCACGTCGAGAGCGCTCGATACCGCACCGAGGGCGAACAACATTGCACAACTCCAACCGATGCGGCATGCCGCGGCCAATGTTCCGAAGACGACTTCAGCAAGAGACGACGTCAGAAAGAGACGTCAGCAAGCGTCGTGCCAGCGTGAAAAGCTCAATGAAATCCGCCTTCGCTGCGCCTTGCACGGCTAGGGAACACCGGCAATTCGTGCCGGTCGCGGCAGAAATTTCCGCCCACAGGAAGCAGCTTCCCCCTGCATTGCCCGCCGCGGAGGCCCATGTTAGGCGAGGCCATTCTTCTTTCGGCCGCCACCGGAAACTGCGCCATGACCCAAGCCTTCGCCCCTCGCCCCCTGGCCATCGCGCCCTCCATCCTCGCCTCGGATTTCTCAAGGCTCGGCGAAGAGGTGCGCGCGGTGGACGCCGCCGGCGCCGACTGGATCCATCTCGACGTGATGGACGGGCACTTCGTTCCCAACATCTCCTACGGCCCTGATGTCATCAAGGCGATGCGTCCGCATACGAAGAAGATCTTCGACGCACATCTGATGATCTCGCCCTGCGACCCCTATCTCGAGGCCTTCGCGAAAGCCGGGTGCGACCACATCACGGTGCATGCGGAGGCAGGTCCCCACCTGCACCGTTCGCTCCAGGCCATCCGCGGCCTCGGCAAGAAGGCCGGCGTCTCGCTCAACCCGGGCACGCCGATCAGCGCGCTCGAATACGTGCTCGACCTGGTCGACCTCGTGCTGGTGATGTCGGTCAATCCCGGCTTCGGCGGCCAGGCCTTCATCCCCTCCGCGATCGGCAAGATCCGTGACATCCGCGCGATGACTGCGGGACGCCCGATCGACATCGAGGTCGACGGGGGTGTCGGTCCCGACGTTGCCGGCGCGCTCGCGGCGGCCGGCGCCAACGCCTTCGTCGCTGGCACTTCCGTGTTCAGGGGCGGCACGCAGGAGGCCTACAAGACCAACATCGCGGCCATCCGCAATGCGGCGCTAGGGGCGCGCGGCGAAGCGATTTGAGCTGGATCGAGAGCCCGCAAACCTGCGGCTCCTAACGGTGTTGCGGTGCGCAATGCCTCAAACTGCAACCTTGATCCGTACTCATCCGGACTTCACTGATTCGCGCAAATCACCGCAAGTAACTCCTGCCTGCTTTTGACGGGAGCACATCATGACGACGACCCTGGTTTGGACTGGCGTAGCGTTGTGGTTCGGATTCAATGCGGCGATTGCAGCTCGCAGCCTCTACGTGGCGCGACCGGTGAAGGCCCCAACTTCGGCCCGCATCATCCCCCTTCATCGTCACCGGGGCTGAGCGCGATGCAGATCGCACTCGTGAAGCGCCAGCCGAAGCGCAGGTGCCGGATCCCGCGTCGCCCGCATCCGAGCCTCGATGACTTCTTCGGCCGCCTCGAACGCGCCGACGGCACGCTGGACAACGTTGCCAGGCCCGACAATTCGGACCTCGACCATTCGTTCTCCTCGCAGCGCCGACACTGAGATTTCCTCTTCCGGACCGCCTCCCATGAAGCCGCACTGCCCGAATTGCCTGAAGGAAATGACCAAGGCGTCCGCGTCGCGTAACCTGTTCAACTGCGAGCCCTGCCGCGAGATCATCCAGTATTTTGGCGGCGGCGCGGATCACGGCGAGCCCGGCCCGCAATTCTCCTGGCCGATCCGCCGTAAGCGCGCGGCTCACACCGTCCACGCGGCCTGATCCGCCGCTCGGAGGCGCAGCCCTATCCGGCCGCCTCGCCGGCATCCGCTTCGGCTGCATCCCCCGCCATCCGCGGCGGCCGCACCACGGTGACGGTGCAGGCTGCTTCCGAGGCCACCTTGGCCGAGACGCTGCCGAGCAGCGTACGGCGGAACGAGCTCTGCCGTGCCCCGATGATGACGTGGTCGACCTGGTTGACCGCGGCGAACTCCAGGATCGCAGCGGCGGGATCGACGGCTTCCAGCACATGAACCGACAGCCGGCTCTCGTCCAGCTTGAGCGGCGTCGCCCAATGCCGGAGCGCGACCAGGCGGTCGATATGCTTGTTGGAGCCCTGCTCGTCGAGCGTCCGGTCGATCGCGATGCGGTTGAGCTTGAGCACGTTGAGGCAGGCAAGCCGCGCCGAGGGCAGCGTGGCGAGGATGCGCTCGGTCGTCACGCGCAGCGCCTCGTTCAGCTCCGGTGCGCCCTCTACCGTGTCGAGCGCCACCGTAAGAATTGGGCTCGACGCGATCTGCGCCGCGACATCCGATTTCGCCCGTGGCTGCATGACGCCCTGATTGAAGCGGCGCCGCCACGCGATGCCCAGGGAATCACGCTTCAGCCGCTCCGCGCGCGCGGTGAGCTTGACCTGATCCGGATGGGTGAGGTCGAAGGCGAGCTGGGATGCCGTCGGATAGCGCCACACCGGCTCGATCTCGAGGCAGCGCAGCACCACCTCCTGGAGCCAGGGTGGATAGTCGGCGCGCAATGCGCGCGGCGGATAGGGATCGCGCCACAGCCGGCGCCGCATCGCGCGCAACGTCTCACCCTCGCCGAAGGGACGCTCGCCCGTGGTGAAGAAATAGAGCAGCACGCCGAGCGAGAACAGGTCACTGCGCGGATCGTCGCGAACACCAAGCAGCCGCTCGGGGGCCATGTAAGGCGCGGTCCCGTAAGGCAGGCGGAATTCTTCCTGCAACAAATCAGGCAGATGGTTGTGGTGCGACAGGCCGTAATCGATCAGCACGGCCTCGCCGCTGTCGCGGAACATGATGCTGCTTGGCTTGATGTCGTGATGAATCACGTTCTGCCGGTGCAGGTCGGCGAGCGCGGTCGCGATCTTCGCCACGAGCTGCCGCGCCTCGTCATAAGGCAGCGGCAGGTCCGGCAGCCGCTTGTAGAGCGTCGTGCCGACGATGCGCTCGATCACGACATAGGCCTGGTGCGCGAAATCCCCGGTGCCGAAACAGGCCGGCACGTGCGGCCCTGCGAGCCGCGGCAGGATCATCATCTCCATCTCGAAGGAGACGATCGCGGCGGGATCCTCGCCCTCCGACACCCGCGGGATCTTCATCAGCAAGGGCACATCGATGCCGGGATGGGTGACGGTCCACAGCGTCGCCATTCCGCCGGCATGCACGCACTCGCCGATGGTGAAGCCGTCGATCACAGCGCCTGATTTGACCAGCGGTTTCGGCATCGCCGTCAGCGCCCCTGCGAGAGGCGGTCGGCGAGCCAATGCGGCAGGCCGTTCTCGCGGATCCGGTTTGCGGCCGTCTCGATATCGTAGGGCGCGCGGCAATAGGTGATCTGGCACGAGACCGTGTCGAACAGCACGAAGGCCGCGGATGGATCGCCGTCGCGGGGCTGGCCGACCGAACCGAGCACGGCAAGCCATTGCCGCCCGCGCAAGAGCTGCACAGACACGTCGGTCTTCGGCACGAAGCTCGTCATCTTCGCCGTCACCGACATCGAATAGAGCGCCGGACGGTGGATGTGGCCGCAGAAGGTGACGTGGGCGGGCGTCGATATCAGGCTCTTGGCGGCATCGGCCGTTGATCGGACATAGTGCCAGCGCTGCGGGCTGGAGGCTTCCGAATGCACGAACAGACGGCCGTCGTCCTCCACCAGCATCGGCAATTCGGCCAGGAACCGCCGCTGCGCGCTATCGAGCCGTCCGCGGGTCCATTCGATCGCGACCTGCGCCTCGACATTCATGGTCTCGGCCGAGGAATTGACCGCCTGGTCGTGATTGCCGCGCACGGCAATGGCGCCGCCGGCGACCAGCTCCATCGCGGTGTCCACGACCCATTCCGGGTCGGCGCCATAGCCGACGAAGTCACCGAGCAGGACGAAGCGCTCCGCGCCTTTCGCGCGGGCCATCTTCAGGCACGCCTCGAACGCCTGCCGGTTGCCGTGGATATCCGAGAAGACAGCTAGGAGCACGCACCCTCCACCCTCAAATCTTATCGGAAGCCGATGAGGCCAAATTGAGGGACGTCAAGAACATGCGCCGGCGCGGGTCGGTTTTCCAGCGGGTCGCTGCCGCGATGGTGAAGGGCCTATTGCTCGTCCTTTGGCGGCATTCGGGGCGGCGGCAGCGGCGTGAACACGGCGCTTTGCGCGCCGGCCGGCGGGGCGTTGAACTCGCCGGTCGAGGAATCGCCGCCACTGGTCTCCAGGATCGTCTTCGGTGTCACATATTCCCGCACCATGTCGATCAGGCTGCCGTCACCGCCGCCGAAATCGGCGGCGCGCCCGCCCTGCGGATGCCCGGCCGCGATCTCGTTCTGCGCCGCATGGGTCTTGTCGGCCAGCCTGTCGTCGTAGGGCACCCGGAACGCTCGGGGAATGCCGCTCGGCCGATTGTCTTCGTCCAGCGCCTCGACCCACAGGTAGATCGAGCCGGGGTCGCCCTCCAGCGAATGCGGCTCGACGATGCGGGCCTGAAGCAGCTTGAAGGCGGCCGGCATCCGGTCGGAGCTGGCCCAGCCGAGCAGCCCGCGCATCTCGGTGAAGCTGACGACATAGAAGGCGCTGGTCACGACCACCGCGACCGCCTTCAGTGACCAGTGCAGCCTCGCATAGACCAGCACGACCAGCAGCAGAGCGCCTACGACGGCGTAGGCGACCGACAGCGAGAGGATGACCGTCTGCAGGCTAATCACGGCGCACCCTCGTAGCGTTCTTGCTCAAACCGGTTTTGGGGTCAAGATCGCCGCCGTTGCGCCAACTGCTGCGAAACGTCTCCAGCAGCGACTTCGGCCGCTGATCCACGTTGACCACCTTGCCCTCGGCATCGAGCCGGAACCGGACCGCGGTCTTCTCGTCGCCGGTGTGGTCGAGCGTAAACTTGTTGTCGAAGATCACCTGCGCGGTCGGATTGAGCTTCTGCACCTTCACATTGGCCGTCACGGGCTCGCCGGTCGTCGCGACGAAATGCGAGACGTTGACGGTGTATTCGCCGGCGAGGATACCGCGCACGGTGACGATCTCCTCGCGGATCGGCGAGGCGATCTTCTTGCCGGCGACGATGATGAAGTCATTGGCGCCGCCGCGATCGTCCCGGTCCAGCGTGAGGAAGCCGGCCTCGCGGTGGCGATACCAGGCGATGTTGCCGGCGGGGTCCTGCACGAACAGGTCGAGATCGTCGGGGTGATTGTCCGGCCAGTCCAGCGTGATCATGAACTCGGCCTTGGAATCGATCTTGCCATCCTTGGCGTCCGGCGAGACCGCAAGCAACGCCAGAAAGAACAGGAACGCGATCACTTGGAGCGCCTTGAACAGCATCACGCCCAGCGGATCGAACGGCTCCTCGCGCGGATAGAGACCGAAATCATCCATCATGACGGCGTTCCAGATCCCCTGCGCTCCAGGACCGGCGTCACATAGGTCTCGGTCAGCACCACCGCATCCGAGAACACCCGCTGGGTCGCAGCATCCAGCATGTAGTACTGGATGCGGACCAGGATCGAGCCGACGAGGCCCGCCAGCGTCGTGTACATCGCCACCGCCATGCCGTCGCTCATCAGCCCCATCGAGGACCGCATCGCGGTCTTGTCGGCGGCATCCAGGCCCGCGATCGGCGCCAGCATGATGATGAAGCCGATGATGGTGCCGAGCAGGCCGAGCTTCATCAGCGTATCCGAGACGAAGGCGCCGAAGCCGTTGGAGCCGCGCAGGCGGTCGGCCAGCGTCCGCAGCAGCAGCGTCTGGTCGACCGGCCGGTAGCCTTGCGCAGCGGCCTTGGTCACGAGGCTCTCGATGTGATCGCGCACGAGGCCGCGCGGCAGCGCGGTCGCCCCCGCATCCAGCGCCTTGCTGCCGCCGGCAGCCGACAGCACCGCCCGGCAGCGCCGTGCCGCGGCGCCCTCCCGCGCGATCGCCCGCGTCCGCAGGAAGCAGTGGCCGCAGGTGACGACATAAAGCACTGCGATCACGCTCGAAATGTAGGTGCGGTCCGAGGTCAGCATCAGGTGGATCAGGCCGAAGCGCCATAACAGCACGACGGCGAAGACCGAGAGCCCGGTGAAGATCATCCAGAACAGCAGCGCGCTGCGCTCGGATGGGTCGGTCGCGGTCCCTGCGATCGGTCCAATCGTCATCGAACTCATGCTGCACTGCTCCTGACTTGCGACGATCGGCTTGCGACGATTGGCCGAGAAAGATTCTTGCCCGATTAGATCAAAGCCGCGGCGCCAGGTCCAAAGACCCATGCCCAATCCGGCTTGGGAAATTTGCCCGAGCTGCCATCCTGCCGTTCCCCGCAATTGGCAAGGCGCGGCGGCGTTGTTAGGCTGAGCTTACCAAAGGTTGGGGGTGATCGCATGCGCCTCGTGCTTCAGCTCGTCGCCCGTCTGCTGCTCATCGTGGCGCTGTGCCTGGGAGCAGCGACGGTGTGGGCCACGTTTGACGCCTATCGCAGTGTCGACCGGGCGACGGCGGCCTCCGCGCAGCGGGTCGCGCAGGCGCTTCAGGCGCTGTACTGGCGTGAGCTCTTGTTGCGCAGCAGCAGAGCCCGCGAGCATCTCTTGCCGGTTCCGGATTGGCGCACGCTGGAGACGATGAAGCTGATCTCGCCCGGCGTCTGCGTCGAGTTCCAGCCAGCCGCGGCGTTCGAGAAGCCGCTCTGCGGCCAGAGCCAAGGCATCGGCAAGACACCACCGCGCTGGTTCGCATCGATCGTGCCGACCTTCCTCGGCAGCCACGCCGAGGTGGTGCGGCCTGTCAGTCCCCGCGCGGCGGCCGCCGGCACGGTGGTTGCGACGCCGGACGCCGCCGCCGCAATCTCGCTCGCCTGGGAGTACATCCTCAACGTGATCGACATTGCTCTGCTGATGGCGGCGGCAATCGCTCTGCTGGCTTCGCTCGCGATCGCGCACGCGCTGGCGCCGGCACGCACCATCGTCACCGCCTTGCAGCGCATGGCGCGCGGCCAGTATCGCACGAAGCTGCCGCGCTTCCGTTCGATGGAGCTTGCGATGATCGGTAGCGCCGTCGATGCGCTCGGCGGCCGGCTGGAGGAAGCGACCGAGCAGCGCGCGGCGCTGACACGGCGGCTGATCGAGATCCGAGACGACGAACGCCGCGCGCTCGCCCGCGAGCTGCACGACGAATTCGGACAAAATCTCTCCGCTATCCTCGCCTTCGCCAATACCATCGAGACGGCGAGCGCGAAGGACGACAGGGATAGCGGCATTGCGCAGGATGCGCGCATGATCTCGCAGGCCACCCATCATCTGATGGCCTCGCTGCGCGATGCCTTGAAGCGGCTGCGCAATCCCCTGCCCGAGGAGCTTGGGCTCGAGGCCAGTCTCGTCAATCTCGTCGACAGCTGGCGCTCGCAGAGCGCGGCGCGGCCGACGATCCAGCTCGACCTCAGGGGTGATCTCACCGACATCAGCGGACCGGCGGCCACCACCGCCTATCGCGTGGCGCAGGAATGCCTGACCAATGCCCTGCGCCACGGCTCGGCGCGCGAGATCTCGTTGCGGATCGAGCGCCAAGCCGGCGAGGACGACGCACTCCTGATCCGTGTCGAGGACGACGGCGGCGGCGATGCGGAGCGCGTCGCGCAATCGGCCGGCTTCGGCCTCACCGGCATCCGCGAACGTGTTGCAGCCGCCGGTGGATCGCTCTCGATCCTGCCAGCGACCCGGGGCCTCAGTGTGGCCGCCACCATCCCGCTCGCCGCGTGAGGCCGAGATGAGCGAGGTTGCGGCAACAGGAATCTCCGTGCTGCTGGTCGACGACCACCCCATCGTGCGGCAAGGCTACCGGCGCGTGCTGGAAAGCCAGGGCGATCTTCGCGTCGTGGCGGAAGCCGACAACGCCGCGGACGCCTATGGCGCCTTCAAGGCGCACGATCCCGACGTCGTCGTGCTTGATATCTCGATGCCCGGCGCGAGCGGGCTGGAGGCAATCCGCAACATCCGTGCGCGCAGCCCGCGGGCGCGCATCCTCGTCTTCACCATGCACAACGAAGCCGTGCTGGTGAAAGCCGCCTTCGGCGCCGGCGCCTCTGGCTTCGTCACCAAGAGCAGCGAGCCGTCGGCAGTCGTGAATGCGATCCGCAGCGTGGCGCGCGGCGAGCGCGCCATGAGCGACGACATCGCGCATATTTTAGCCGAGGACAGCCTGTCGCCGACCGGTTCGGCGCTGGATCAACTGGGCGAGCGCGAGATCGAGATCCTGCGCCAGTTCGCCGGCGGCGCCACCACCGAGCAGATCGCAACGCATCTCAATCTCAGTGTGAAGACGGTGCAGAACTATCACTATCTGATCAAGTCGAAGACGGGCGCGCGCACGGACGCGCAACTCGTGCGGCTTGCGGCGTCGTGCGGGTTGACGAGGATCTAGCAGCAGAGCTGCCACATCTCTTCAGTCCCTTGAACCTTCTCGATGTGCCGAGCGGAATGGAACGGAGACCGTTCAGTTTCGGTTAGCAACGGAGTGAAGGAGTAACGGTCATGAGTAAGGGTCATCACAAAACAGTCGACCATCCCCCGATCATCACAGTAGGCGAGCTTATTGACGAGCTTTGCCGCCTGCCGGACACCGCCGTCGTCCACTTCCGCTGCCCAATGCTCGATCAGGAACTCACATTCTACAGTCTTCGAAAGCGGTCGAAGGACGTCGTTGAAATCGCGGTCAATGCAGATCCGGAGAGTCCGCCGGTCGTGCCCTCGTCCGACCCTGCTTTCCACACGCGAAGACACCAGGCTTCCTCGCCCTCGCTTCGCGACGGCCCCCTGCTCCACAAGGCGAGAGGTTGATTAGCCGCACCGCTTTTGAAGGGATCCTGCGGCTTTAGGCCGCCTCCAGCCCACGCAGCAGCAGCGCCAGCGTCGCATCGACGCGCGCGGAGAGATCGGCATCCTTCCACTCGTCGGCATGGGCCGGATGGTGGAAGCGGACGGTGGCATCGAAGATGGCGCGCGCAGTGGTCTTGACGTCCTCCACCTCGAATACGCCCTGCTTGACGCCGTCGGTCAGGATCGCTGCGATCTGGTCGATCATGGTGTCCTTGTGACATTTGACGGCCGCACAGGCCTCGCGCGCCAGCGTCAGATAAGTCTGGAACATCTCGGGGTCGTCGAGCACGCGCGAACGCTTGGCGGCGAACAGCATGCGCAACCAGCGATCGAGCCTGTCAGGCGCGGGGCCCTGCTCCCCGGCGATCGCGCGCAACGGCGCGTCGATGCGGTCGAGCCAGCGTTTGGCAACGGCCTCGCGCAGCGAGGCCTTGCTCGGGAAATGGCGATAGACGCTGCCGTGGCTCACATCGAGCGCACGGGCAACGTCGACCACCGTGGCCTTGGCAAGTCCGAAGCGCCTGAGCACGTCCTCGGTGACTTCGAGGATCCGCTCCGGCGTCAAGACAATAGCTTCATTCATGCCAGCACCATGTTCCCGTTCAGGGCTCAGTTACCCGGCAGTAGGACCGCTTCCGAAGCGCCCTGGCCGGTCGTTCGGAAAGCCTATGCCTTAATGAGGCAGTTTTGCAGCCTGCGCCGCGATCTGGCGCGCCACCAGCAAATTGAGCCAATGCCCAATCACGCCGGTAAAATTGAGGATTTCGGTCGTCATTGTCTTAAGTCTCCATTCGTCCGCGGTCCCCGTTCTTCAATCCACCCTCCGATCCGAACTTGCTTCGGATGTCGGGCTCCCCGGGGCTTGTCGCGGGACGCCCAATCGGAGCGTCCGGAGAGGGATATACACCTCTCGATGACAGATTTCAATATCTGTCAGTCAATGATCCGTGATTGATAGCCAATTTTTGCTCCGGCGCAGGCTCGCCCCGCCCGACCGGTGGATAGTTGCCCCCGTACCCAGCTCCCTGAGCCGGATCGTTTGTTTCGCCCTCCCCGCTCTGCTAAATCGCGGCGTAAAAAGCATTTTGGCCGGAGCCCACGCCCCCAGCATCCCCAGGGGTGTCCCGCCCACCTCTTGGAGCCGTCAGATGATTCCCCGCTATACTCGCCCGGAAATGGCCTCGATCTGGGAGCCGCAGACCCGGTTCAAGATCTGGTTCGAGATCGAGGCGCATGCGGCGGACGCGCTCGCCGAGCTCGGCACCATCCCCAAGGAGGCCGCCAAGACCGTCTGGGCCAAGGCCAAGGACGCCACGTTCGACGTCGCCCGCATCGACGAGATCGAGCGCGAGACCAAGCACGACGTCATCGCCTTCCTCACCCACCTTGCCGAGATCGTCGGCCCCGAAGCGCGGTTCGTGCACCAGGGCATGACCTCCTCCGACGTGCTCGACACCTGCCTCAACGTCCAGCTCACCCGCGCCGCCGACCTGTTGCTCGCCGATCTCGACAAGGTGCTCGCCGCCCTGAAGAAGCGCGCCTTCGAGCACAAGATGACGCCGACCATCGGCCGCAGCCACGGCATCCATGCCGAGCCGGTCACCTTCGGCCTCAAGCTCGCTTATGCCTATGCTGAATTCTCGCGCGCCAAGGAACGCCTGATCGCGGCGCGCAAGGAGGTTGCGACCTGCGCCATCTCCGGCGCCGTCGGCACATTCGCGCAGATCGATCCCCGCGTCGAAGCGCACGTCGCCAAGGCCATGGGCCTCGTGCCGGAGCCGATCTCGACGCAGGTGATCCCGCGCGACCGTCATGCGATGTATTTCTCGACGCTTGGCGTGATCGCCTCCTCGATCGAGCGCATCGCGGTGGAGATCCGCCACATGCAGCGCACCGAGGTGCTGGAGGCCGAAGAGTTCTTCTCGGAGGGACAGAAGGGCTCGTCCGCGATGCCGCACAAGCGCAATCCGGTGCTGTCGGAAAACCTCACCGGCCTCTCCCGCATGGTGCGGGCCTATGTGACGCCGGCGCTGGAGAACGTCGTGCTCTGGCACGAGCGCGACATCTCGCACTCTTCCGCCGAGCGCATGATGGGGCCCGATGCGACGGTGACCCTCGACTTCGCGCTGGTGCGCCTCGCCGGCCTGATCGACAAGCTGCTGGTGTACCCCGCCAACATGCAGAAGAACCTCGACCGCCTCGGCGGCCTCGTGCACTCCCAGCGCGTGCTGCTGGCGTTGACGCAGAAGGGCGCCAGCCGCGAGGACGCCTACAAGCTCGTGCAGCGCAACGCGATGCCGGTCTGGCGCGGCGAAGGCGATTTCCTCCAGCTCCTGAAGAAGGACACTGAGGTGAAGAAGTATCTCACCGACGCCGAGATCGAGGAGCAGTTCGACCTCGGCTATCACCTCAAGCACGTCGATACGATCTTCAAGCGCGTGTTCGGGGAGTCGTAGGATCGTAGGGTGGGTTAGCCTTGCGGCTGCGCGAAACGCAGTCCGCTGGGCGTAACCCACCTCTTTCGCGTCCGCGGAGACAAACAGTGGTGGGTTACGCCGAGCAGATGCGCGTTGCGCATCTGCAGGGCGAACCCACCCTACGAGCAACAACAAAAACGGACCCCACCCAATGCCCATCGTCAACCGCATCGCCGCCCTGTCCGACGAAATGGCCGCCTGGCGCCATGACTTCCACGAGAACCCCGAGTTGCTCTACGAAGTCCACCGCACCGCCGGCATCGTCGCCGACAAGCTGCGCGAGTTCGGCTGTGACGAGGTGGTGACGGGCATCGGCCGCACCGGCGTGGTCGGCGTGATCCGCGGCCGCAAGTCGGCCTCCGGCAAGACCATCGGCCTGCGCGCCGATATGGACGCGCTGCCGATCATGGAAACCTCGGGCGTGCCTTATGCGTCGAAGGTCCCCGGCAAGATGCACGCCTGCGGTCATGACGGCCACACCGCGATGCTGCTCGGTGCCGCCAAATATCTCGCCGAGACGCGCAATTTCGACGGCACTGCGATCATGATCTTCCAGCCCGCCGAGGAAGGCGGCGGCGGTGGCAAGGCCATGGTCGAGGACGGGCTGATGACGCGCTGGAACATCCAGGAGGTCTACGGCATGCACAACATGCCCGGCCTGCCGGAAGGCCATTTCGCAACCACCGCCGGCGCGATGCTTGCATCTTCCGACAACATTCAGATCACGGTCCACGGCAAGGGCGGCCACGCCGGCGCCGGCCCGCACAAATCGATCGACAGCGTGCTGATCGGCTCGCAGATCGTCAACGCGCTGCAATCGATCGTCGCGCGCAACGTCGATCCGCTGAAGTCCGCCGTCATCTCGATTACGCTATTCCACTCCGGCACAGCCTTCAACATCATCCCCGAAATCGCCGAGCTCGCCGGCACCGTGCGCACGCTCGATCCTGAGGTGCGCGATCTCGTCGAGCGCCGCATCGGCGAAGTCGCCGACAGCGTCGCCCGCGCCTATGGCGGCTCGGCCGAGACGAAATACACGCGGATGTATCCGGTGACGATGAACCATGCGCGCGAGGCCGGCATCGCCGCCGAGGTCGCCCGCGACATCGTCGGCACCGAGCGCGTCAACGACAAGTTTATCCCGATGATGGGGGCCGAGGATTTTTCGTTCATGCTGGAAGCGCGTCCCGGCGCGATGATCCTGGTCGGCATGGGCGACGGCAACGAGTGCCATCACCCGGCCTACGTCTTCAACGACAACATTTTGGGCCACGGCGCGTCGTACTGGGTGCGCCTGATCGAGACGCGGATGCCGGCGGGATAGCGCCCCGCCCCGGCGCCGTCCGTTTCAATTGCAAACCTCAGTCAAGCCGCCGCCGTTGACGGCGACGCTTGGCGATCGTCCCAATTTGCACCCGGGACGAAGCGGCCGGCAGCCGGCATTCGTACAGACGATCTGGCCCGACGAAGTGGCTTGCGGCGCTGCTGGCGATGACTCGCCTTTCTTCCGTTCCGAGTCGCGCCTTGCGGACTCATCGCGCGTCGCGACGGGCTTCTTCTCGGGGATCTTTTCGCACTCGTTGTCGTCGCTGACACGGTAGCCTGCCCGGCATGTGATCTTGCTGCATTGGTCGCCATCGGCCCTGAAGCCATGATCGCAGACTAGTGGGCAGACCCGCCCCGACTTCGCTTTGAGGGCGTCGAACACGTCCGGGCTGGCAAGCTTCACGTCGAATTTCGTACCGGCGTATTTGTTGAACAGCGTCAGCGAACGCTGTGCCGTCTCGCTCCAGTCGCTATTCGGCTCAGTCTTCATGCAGCCGACGCGGCGCAGTTCGAGTTGGACCGATTTCGCGAGATCGGCGGGCGGCGGAGAATTGGACGGGGGCGACAGCGCAGCAACCTTCCGGCCTTCGGCGCCCGCGGCCTGCTTCGCCGCGGCCTCAGCCGCTGCCTTTTCGACCGCCTGCTTCTCCGCGAGCGACTTAGCGGCCGCGGCCTCCGCCGCCTTGCGCTCGCGTTCGGCCGCTTCAGCCTTCGCCTGCTCGATCTGCTTTTGCTTCTCCGCAGCGATCCGCGCATCTTCGGCAGCTTTCGCGGCGGCCGCGGCTTTTTCCAGCTCCGCCTTCTGAGCGCGTTCTGCGGCGAGCTTCACCTTTTCCTGCTCGGCCAGCCGCGCCTTCTCCGTCGCCGCCGTGCGCTCCTCCTCGGCGGCAATCTTCTTCAACTGCACGCGGGCAAGGTTGGCGTAAAAGCCGTCCGGATAGGTCTGCAGAAATGCTTCCCAGGCCTCACGGAGCCCAGCCTGAAGGGCAAGCTCGTAGTCTCTGCGCACGCTGTCCTGCGGATTGGCTTGCGGACCGGCAACGGCCGCCGGCTTCGCCGGCACCAGCGGCACGTCGTCGCCGCCGAGGGAACCATAGACATACGGCTCCTGCTTGTAGCTGGTGGCCTTGAGCACATCGTCGCGGACGAATCCAAAGGCCTTGCGCAGGTCTAGCCCGGGTTTCGGCAGATGGTCGCTCAATGCCACCGCAAACGGGCTGTTGCGGGAGTCACCATCCGACGCCGTCGAGCCGGCCTTGGCCGCGAACGCAATCATCGTGTTCGGACTAGTCGGCTCGACCTTGGCAAGCCCGCGGCCGATTGCGCGCGAGGCCACCGTGCGCTTCATCGTCTTGGCAAACGGATTGTCTCGGCACGCATCGAGAATGACGAGCCGCAGCTGTTTGGCCGGCTCGATGCTCACCAGCACGCGATCGATCGGCAACGCCTCGTCGTAGACGTCGGTGTCGGTCTCGAGCGCGGCATCGGTCGGGATCAGATAGTTGGTGCCGTCCAGCTCCATGCCGTGGCCCGCATAGTAGACGATCGCGACATCGGCATCGCGCGTCCGCGCGCCGAATTCGCGCAGCGCCTTGCGCATCTCAGGCGCGTTCAAATCTTGCCTGACGTCGACAGTGTCGAAGCCGGCCTTCCTCAGCATGGCGCCGATCAAGCCGGCGTCGTTCACCGGATTGGCAAGCTTCGGCACGCTCTTGTAAGCGGAATTGCCGATGACGAGCGCGACCCGCTTCTCGGCCTGCGCCGGCGCGCATGTGCAGAGAATTGTCAAAGCCAGTGCGTAGAAGAAGCGGACGATATTCACGCAATCACCTGCAGGGCCTTGATGAATTTGCATTAAACGGGTCAGGTAAGTTAGTTGCACACTTCGTAGGAACCGCCGGCGGCCGCGTTTGAGGCGGCTCGTCCAGGGATGAGCGTGTTGACGAGCCGACATCCTTTCTGCACCGGGCGGCATCCTGCCGAATTGCAGAAGATCTGCCCGCTCGCCTCCGGCTTGGAGGGCGCTGCTTCGGTTGCCTTCCGGTCTGCGTCCCGCCTCCTCGATTCCTCGCGCGTCGCGACCGGCTTCTTCTCCGGGATCTTCTCGCATTCGTTGTCGTCGCCGACGCGAAAGCCGGCGCGGCAGGTGATCTTCACGCATTGATCGCCGTCCGCTTTGAAACCGAAATTGCAAACGAGCGGGCAGACCCGTCCCGGTTTCGCCTTCAGCGCATCGAGTGCGTCGACGCTGGCCAGCTTCACGTCGAACTGGGTGCCGGCATATTTGTTGAACAGCGTCAGCGAGCGCTGCGACGCGGCGCTCCAGTCGCCGTCGGCAACAGCGGAGAGGCAGCCGACGCGGCGCAATTCGCTCTGCACGGACTTCGCCAGATCGACAGCGGATAACGTGGATGTCGGTGCAGGCGAGAGAGCAGCCACCTTCTGGGTCTCGACCTCGGGCATCTGCCGATCAGCGGCCGGCTTTGCAGGCTGCTCCGCCTTCTCCGCGGCCTGCTTGGCCGCAAGCTCGGCCTTGGCCTTCTCGGCCGCCTGCTTCTCGGCCAGCGCCTTCGCAGCCGCCGCTTCGGCCACCTTGCGCTGCTGCTCGGCCGCCTCGGCCCTCGCCTGCTCGATCTGCTTCTGCTTCTCCGCGGCGATCCGCGCCTCCTCGGCCGCCTTGGCCGCGGCGGCCGCCTTCTCCCGCTCGGCCTTCTGGGCGCGCTCAGCGATGAGCCTTGCCTTTTCCTGCTCGGCCGCCTTGGCTTTTTGTTCGGCCGCAGCGCGCGTCTCTTCGGCCGCGATCTTGTTCAGCTGACCTTTGGCCAGATTGGCGTAGAAGCCGTCGGGATACGCCGCTAGAAACGCCTCCCAGCCTTCGCGCGTGGCAAGCTGGAGCGCAAGTTCGTAATCCCTGCGAATGGCATCCTGCGGGTTGGCCTGCGGACCGGTTGCGGCTTGCTTCGCGACGAGGGGCACGTCGTCGCCGCCGAGCGAGCCGTAGACATAGGGCTCCTGCTTGTAGCCGGTACTCTTGAGCACATCGTCGCGGACGAAGCCGAAGGCCTTGCGCAGGTCAAGTCCCGGCTTCGGCAGATGCTCGACCAGTGCCGTAGCGAATGGGCTGTTTCTGGCATCGCCGTCGGACGCGGTCGACCCTGCCTTGGCCGCGAAGGCAATCATCGTGTTCGGGCTGGTCGGCTCGACCTTGGCGAGGCCGCGTCCGATCGCGCGCGAGGCCAGCGTGCGCTTCATCGTCTTCGCGAACGGATTGTCGCGACAGGCGTCGAGAATGATCAGGCGCAGCTGCTTGGCCGGCTCCACTGCAAACAGTGCACGCTCGACCGGAATGGTCTCGTCGAGAACGTCGCCGTCTGTCTCCAGCGTGGCGTCGGTCGGAATGAGATAGTTGTTGCCGTCGAGCTCGATGCCGTGACCGGCGTAATAGATCACCGCCATGTCGGCATCGCGCGACCTGCCGGCAAATTCGCGCAGCATGCGCCGCATCTCGCTGGCGCTGAGATCCAGCCTGACATCCACGGAATCGAAGCCGGCCTTCTTGAACATGCCACCGACCAGGGTGGCATCGTTGACGGGATTGCCGAGCTTCGGCGCGCTCTTGTAGGCGGAATTGCCGATCACGAGCGCCACCCGCCGGTCGGCATGCGCCGATCCGCAGGTAAGGCCCATCGCAAATATCAACAAAGCAAATAGCCGAAACGGAATCACTTGCGTCCCCCCGGATGCAATTCCACGAGACTATTCGGAAGCATCGCCGATTGCTAATCCTTCCTACGTGATGCCTGTCACATAAGACGCCCTAGTGGGGGTATGGATAATGCGGCGCACCGTCGCCCTGCTTTCGGACTGACGCCGAAGCCGTCTGTCGGGATCGCTACATCTGCACCACCTCGTGGCGCATCACGAACGGTGCAAGCAGCGCATGCACCTCGTTCGCGACTACGTCGCGCTGATCCGGTGGCAGGCCCGCAAGCGTCACGGTGGCGATCGAGCCGTGGCTGCCATGGGCACCGACCCTGACCTTGCAATCGACGCCGCGCTCGACCAGCGGCGCCAGCACCTTGGTGAACACGCGCTCGGCCGCGTCCCAGCGCAGCTGCGGCTTGAACACCTTGCCGACGCCCGTCACCGGCATCGGATTGATCGGAATCACCTGCACCGGCACGGCGGCGCGCTCCGGCGTGCGCTCGCGCACCCACGTTTCGAGCTCGCCCGGCTCGACGCTCGCGCCCGGCTTCAACTGCACGTAGCCCACCGGCAGCTCGCCAGCATAGGCGTCGGGCTGGCCGACCACGGCGGCGAAGCCGACGGCGGGATGTCTGAACATGATCTCCTCGATCGGCGCCGGATCGATGTTGTGGCCGCCGCGGATCACGAGGTCCTTGGCGCGACCGGTGATCCAGAGATAGCCGTCGGCATCGAGCCGGCCGAGATCGCCGGAATTGACCCAGACATCGTCGACGAAAGCGCCCTTGTTGTGCTCGTCGTTGAGATAGCCGCCGAACACGCCGGGCCCGGCCATGATGACGACGCCAATCTCGTCGGGCGCACAGTCGCGGATCAGCCGGCCATCGGAATCGAGCTGCACGATGCGCACGCGCGCGTAAGGCATGGGAAGGCCGACCGAGCCGAGCCGGATCGGCCGCGACGGATAGGCCAGGGTGTGCACGCTCGAGGTCTCGGTCATGCCGTAGACCTCGACCACCGGCAGCTTGAGCTTGTCCTGGATCGCCGAGCCCACGGCGACGGGAATCGCCGAGCCACCGCCCGCGGCATATTTCAGGCTGGAAATATCCGCGTCGCCCGGCGGCACCGCCAGCGTAGCGGCGAGCACGGTCGGTACACTCGACAGCGCGTCGGGCCTGTAGCGTTCGACGAGCTGCCAGATGTTCTTCACCGCATTCGGATTACGCCAGCCGCTCGGCGACAGCACGACCAGCGAGCCGCCGCTCGACAGCGTCAGCAGCACCTGCGTCAACGATCCGCCAACGTGAAACAGCGGCATTCCGAACAGCAGATTGGAGCCCGGCTTCGCCTTCAGCAGCAGATTGAGCGCCCAGGCCTGATAGACCTGGTTGGCATGGGTGTGCCGCACCAGCTTTGGCGTGCCGGTGGTGCCGCCGGTGTGGAAATAGGCGGCGATGTCGGCACCCGAAATCTTGCGCCCGCTGACAAGCCGGTCCGACGGCTGCTGCTTGATCAGGTCGCCGAAGGCAAAGATGCCGTTGGCGGGATCGCCGCCGCCGAACACCTGCACGATGGCCTTGAGATGCTTCAGTTGCGGGCGGATCTGCTCGACCTTCTGCCAGATGTCGGTGCCGGGCATCGGTCCGAGCGCCACCAGGATTTTCGTGTTCGCGGCCTCCAGGATCTCCGCGATCTGGTGCGGCTCGAGCAGCGGATTGACGGGATTGGCGATGCCTGTGGCCTCCGCGCCGAACAGCGTCACGAAGGCATCCGGCACCAGCGGCAGCATGAAGCTGATGATGTCGCCCTTCTCCGCACCCAGCGCGTGAAACATGTTGGCGGCCTGCGTGACGCGCGCGATGAAATCGCGATACGTGACCACGACCGGCGTGTCGGCGGGATCGGCGTTTTGCAGGAACTGGATCGCCGCGCCGTCGGGGTTGCGCGCTGCACCCAGCCTGATCGCGTCATAGGTGCTCTCGGCCGCGACGCGATCGGCATAAGGAATCTGCTCGAAGGCCCGGACGTCGGCGTCCGTCAAGAAATCCGGATAGTCGTTGCCGATGAGCCGATCGAGCGCATGGATGCCCGCCATGGAATTTCGTCCTCCCTCAGATGCATGTCCCCGCCCCCTGTCTTTTGACATTTTGGTTCGGCGCGGCCTCGACCGATTTGCCGGTCGAGCGGGAACACAATGATGGATGATTTGGCGTTCGTCCATCGCCTACCGGCCGCGGCGGTCGCCCTCGATCCAGACCAAATTGAACCTCCGCGCCGGATCCGGGGACCAAGAAACTGGCGCCGGACTCCCCCGCCGGCGTCCTGCCGCAAGACTTGAGGTGATCATGCCTACGCATCTGCGGAACCGCATCACAGGGCTGCTCGTCGTACTCGCCATGGCGATCGTGCTGCCTCGCGTGGCGTTCGCCGACACTCAGTTCGACAAGATGCGCGCCAAGGTCGCGGCTTTCGTCGCCGACAAGATGGAGAAGCTGGGCGGATCCCGCATCATCTACAAAGTGGACACCGATGGCTTGCGGGAGGCGGTCGTCACGGATCTGCGCGATGACGCCTACAAGATCCTGCGCGAGGGACGGATCGCCTTCTCCGGCCTTGCGATCCGCGACGGCGGCGTCGAAGTGAAGATCGCGGACGCCAAAGGTCGCGAACAGCTCACGCGCAAGCTCGCCTCGGCGGCGGAGGGATTGCCCACGCACGCGCTCACCGTGACCGACGCCGGCGACGGACTGATCAGGCTTGCGCCGACCGACGCCGCATCCGCCGCGCGGCAGCGCGATCTCGTCGAAGATTCCATCGCTATGATCGAGCAGCGCCTCAAGGACGCCGGCATCACGCTCGCCAGCGTCCAGCCCGAGGGAACGGACCGCATCCGCATCTTCCTGCCTGGCGCGATGGAGCCCGAGCGCATCACCGCGATCTTCGCCAAGAAGGTGCGGGTCAGCTTCCGCCTGATCGATCTCTCGATGCCGGCGGAGCAGGCGCGATCCGGCACGCCACCCATTGGCACGGAAGTCCTGCTCGGCTTCAAGGACAAGCTTCCTTATCTCGTTGCCAAGGACAGCGCGCTCGACGGCGACGACATCAGCTATGCGGGACCGGGATTTACGAGCGACACGAAGGAGCCGATCGCCTCGTTCCGCTTCAACGGCCGCGGCACACGGCGCTTCGCCCACATCACCGCAGAGAACGTCGGAAAGCCCTTCGCCATCGTGCTCGACGACAAGGTGATCGCCGCTCCCGTGATCCGCGAGCCCATCACCGGCGGCTCCGGCCAGATCTCTGGCAACTTCACCCTGGAAGAGGCCAACAGCGTCGCCATGCGGCTGCGCGCCGGCTCGCTGCCAGGACGTCTTGGCCTCGTCGAGCAGCAGGTCGTGCAGCCCGCCGCCAAGCCCTAAGGCGGAGATCGGGCGGCCCCCTGCGGCGTCGGGCGTCCCAGGCCCATCCGCGACGCCGAAGCCGCCCCGAATCACGGCCGCGTTGCGACCAGACGCACAACCAAAGGGGCAATTGCCGAAACGCCCGATCAAGCTAAAATTTGCCTCTTGCGGCATGACGGCCGAAGGCTTCATTCAAGCGGTCGTCATTCGATTTCGGCTATACGAATACCGAGCAGGACTGAAGGCCTTACGCGGGGTGAGTACCATGCCGTCCGGCAGCGCAGACATTTCCTCGATCCTCGACCGCATTCTCGATGCGGCAACGGACAATCTCCGGATCGCGAAAATCCTGGTCCAGATGGGCCTCGATCCGAACAACGTCACCTACGACGCGATCTTCAATCGGCTGCTGGAGATCTTTGTCCACAACATCACGCTGGCCAATATGTTCGCCGCGGTCGGCGCCGTCTTCTTCGTCGCCACCCTCTTGATGCGGACGATGGTGCCGCTGCGCGTCGCCAATATGATCGGCTGCGCGTTGTTCGCCGTTTTCGGCGCGCTCTCCGCCAATGTCTCGACGTTCCTCCTCTATCTGCTGTTGCTGCCGATCAACGCCCTGCGGCTGCGGCAGATGCTCAAGCTGGTCAAGAAGGCGCGCCATGCGGCCGAAGGCGACATGTCGATCGAATGGCTCAAGCCGTTCATGACCGAACGCAAATATCGCCGCGGTGACACGCTCTTCAAACTGGGCGATCCGGCCCAGGAGATGCTCCTCACCGTCACCGGCAAGTTCCTGGTCAAGGAGATCAACGTCGAGATCGGGCCCGGCGCGCTGATGGGCGAGCTCGGCTTCCTGACGCCGGACAACCGCCGCACCGGAACGATCGAATGCATCGAGGACGGACAGGTGCTGACCATCACCTATGACCGGCTGCTCGAGATCTACTTCCAGGATCCGCAGTTCGGCTATTACTTCCTGGTGCTGACCAGCCAGCGCCTCCTACAAAACATCGATCGCCTGCAGAAGCAGCTCGCCACGGAGCGGGCGGCCACCACGAACAGGATCGCGTGACCGCCCCGGCTCTGCGCCGCAACGCCAAAGGCGTTGCGGCCCGTCTAAGACACGATGGCTCCCCGCAATTTTGCGGATATGTCCCCGTCCGCAGCGCATTCGACCCGTCCAGATTGGCGCTGGGGCGGTCCCGCCGCAAAACCGCCCTAAAAACCGAATGGTAACCATGGCGCCTTAAGGTAATGACGTGACCAACTCCCCGACCATCCTGGTGTTCGATTCCGGCCTTGGCGGACTCACGGTGCTCCGTGAGGTCGTCGCCGCACGCCCGGACGCGCATTACGTCTATGTCGCCGACGACGCCTTCTTCCCCTACGGCCACCATGGCGAGGACGAGATCATCGCCCGCGTGGTGCCGTTGATGGGTGAATTGATCGGCACGCATGATCCCGACCTCGCCGTGATCGCCTGCAACACGGCATCCACCCTGGTCCTGTCTCACTTACGCGCCGCTTATTCCCTGCCCTTCGTCGGCACGGTGCCGGCGATCAAACCGGCCTGCGCGCAGTCGAAGACCCGCCGCGTCTCGGTGCTCGGCACCAAGGGCACGGTGAAGCGGGAATATACCAAAACATTGATCCGCGACTTCGCGCAGGGCTGCGAGGTGACGCTGGTTGGCTCGCCCGAGCTTGCCTCGCTGGCTGAAGCCGAGCTCAGCGGCGCTGCGATCAGCGACGAGGCCATCCTTGCCGAACTCGCTCCCTGCTTCGTCGGCGACGCCGCAGATGCGACATCGCGCACCGACACGGTGGTGCTCGCCTGCACGCATTATCCGCTGCTGCTCGACCGGCTGAAGCGGCTGGCGCCCTGGCCGGTCCAGTGGATCGACCCTGCGCCCGCGATCGCCCGCCGCGTCTCGGATCTGCTTGGCCCGCGCATCGGCGGCATCGTGCAGTCTGGCGGCGAGATGATCTTCACCTCGAACCGCGTGCATAGCCTCTCGGCGATGCTGACGCCCTTCTTCGGCGGCCGCGCCCTGGCCTGACTTTGCGCGGCAACGGCGCGCTGCTAGGCTTTGCCGTTGTCACCTTGCCGCAGGCCTTCCCATGTCGGTCCCCTCCACACCACTCAACCGTCTCCGCCAGCTCTGGCGCGAGGGACGCCCCGCCTTCGGCGCGATCGCGACGATCCCGAGCGTGCAGATGGTGCAGATCATGGCGCGCTCGCTCGACTGGATCATCGTCGATCTCGAACATGGCCCGATTGGATTGACCGAAGCACATGCGATGATCGCCGCGACCACGGGCACGCCATGCACGCCACTGGTTCGGATCGCCGCGAACGAGCCATGGCTTGCGAAAGCACCGATGGACATCGGTGCCTTCGGCATCAACTTCCCGATGATCACCAACCGAGACGATGCCGAGAAAGCAGTGCGCAGCGTGCGCTACCCGCCGCGCGGCGATCGGCTCTGGGGTCCCTTCCACGCGCCGTTCCGCTGGGGCCAGTCGATGCCGGACTACATGGCCAGCGCCGACGACGAGATGATCTGCATGATCACCATCGAGCATGTCGACGCCGTCAATCGCATCGACGAGATCATGGCAACGCCGGGCATCGACGTCGCGGTGATCGGTCCCGGCGATCTCGCCACCTCCATCAACAAGCGCGGTCAGATGGATGATCCGGAGCTGCTCGAGCTGGTCGCCCGCGCGGAGGCGGGCATCCTCAGAAGCGGCGTGCCGATCGGGGGCGTGGCGCGCACCGCCGACCAGGCCAACGCCCTGATCGACCGCGGCTACCGCGCGATCGCGCTCGGCTTCGACTGGTCGCTGTTCCAGCGCGGCATCATGGCAGCGTTCGAAGGGATCAGGCGCTGAACAAGCCGATCTCGGCCTTGCCGGAAACCGGGCACTGCTAGGGTCGACGGTTCCACAAGCATCTGAAGGCGGCGATTCCTACCGGGTCCCGGCAGGTGCCCGTGCACGACGCCAAAATATATGGCGGCAAGTCATTGAAACTACTAAGAATTTACGTTGTCGACAACTCCAAACCGCTGGCCTCGCCGGCGCCCCTCATGCGACGAACCGACCGAGCCCAAGCGGATTGGTTCGTGCTAGATCACGCGGGGAGCAGATGACCTGCTCGCTGCACATATTTTAATCTGCGGGAACCGGAGACCAATGCGCGGGACGCCCAAGACCATCTCGCTGCGGCGCCGCCTGATTTGCGACCTCATGCGCGCCTCGATGGGCGTGCCCTTCGTCTCGCTCTCCCGTTCGCTCGATATCCGCCCCCTGCTCGAATCCCGCGCCGGCGCGATGGCGCCTGCCGGCTGGGCGGCGATGTTCGTCAAGGCCTTCGCCCTGGTCGCCAAGGACGAGCCGATCCTGCGGACCGTCTACGCCAAATGGCCCTGGCCATCGCTCTACGAGCTGCCGAAGAGCGTGGCGCTGGTGGCAATCGCCCGGATCGAGGACGGCGAGGAATGCGTGATGCCGCAGCGGATTTCGGCCCCGGAAGCCCTGCCATTGGGCCAGATCGACGCCGAGATCCGACGCGCCAAGACGGCGCCGGTCGAGGACGTCCCGATGTTCCGCAAGATCATGCGGGCGACCCGCCTGCCCCTGCCGTTGCGGCGCCTGTCCTGGGCGGTGGGGCTGAATTTCGGCCGGCAGCGCGGCAACTGGTTCGGCAGCTTCGCGGTGAGCTCGGTGGCCGCCTATGGCGGCGGCGAGCTCCACCCCATCACGCCGGGCCCCTTCGTCATCAGCTATGGGGTGGTCGAGGCGGACCAGACCATCCATGTCGTGATCCGCTGGGACCACCGGGTGACGGATGCCGCCCCGATCGCCCGGGTCCTGACCCGGCTGGAACAGGTCCTGAACACTGAAATCGCTGCCGAATTGCGGGCGGCCGGGTCAAAGCCGATCCGCGCGATCAGGACCTGATTCCAGGGCATTCGCATTGACAGCGAGCCCCAAACTCCCCTAAAAGCCGCCTGCTCGCGGGCCGATTTCGGCCCGCGAAGCGTTTCGCGACCCGTGGTCCTGTCCCTTAAGCTTTGGGGATCGGACCTGTCGGTGCCGGGCCTAGCCCGTCACACAGGAGGGCGCGTTTCCTCAAACCATGCAACCGAAGAGGACGCGATGACTAAGCGTAGTGAGGCGAAGTACAAGATCGATCGCCGTATGGGCCAGAACATCTGGGGCCGCCCGAAGAGCCCCGTGAACCGCAGGGAATACGGCCCCGGCCAGCACGGCCAGCGCCGCAAGGGCAAGCTCTCCGATTTCGGCGTGCAGCTCCGCGCCAAGCAGAAGCTGAAGGGCTACTACGCCAACATCAGCGAGCGTCAGTTCCACGGCATCTACGTGGAAGCCAGCCGCCTCAAGGGTGACACCGGCGAGAACCTGATCGGCCTGCTCGAGCGCCGTCTCGACGCGGTCGTGTACCGCGCCAAGTTCGTCTCCACGATCTTCGCCGCGCGCCAGTTCATCAACCACGGCCACATCAAGGTGAACGGCCGCAAGGTCAACATCTCGAGCTACCAGCTCAAGGTCGGCGACGTGATCGAGGTCAAGGAAGCTTCCAAGCAGCTCGCTCACGTGCTCGAAGCCAGCCAGCTCCCCGAGCGCGATGTTCCCGACTATCTCGAAGTCGACCATGGCAAGATGACCGCAAAGTACGCGCGCATCCCCGGCCTCTCCGACGTGCCGTTCCCGGTGCAGATGGAGCCGCATCTAGTCGTCGAATTCTATTCGCGCTGATCGTTTCGGCAGATCGACGTTCAAAGGCCCCGGTTTCCGGGGCCTTTTTCGTTTCAGGCCGCCACTCCCCTGTCTCATCCCATCCGTGCTATGCTTACACGTAGCGGAGTTGACCATGACGCGTCTTCTGGAAGAGGCCTTTAGCAAGGTTTCCGGCCTGCCCGATTCAGAGCAGGATGAGTTGGCGCGAGCGCTGCTTGAACTCGCCGGAGTCGATCAGCCTCCGATCCAGCTGACGGCGGCGGAAGAGGCGGATCTCGCCGAGGCCGAAGCCGAAATCGCCCGCGGTGAGCTGGCTAGCGCCGATGAAGTTCGCGCGATGTGGGCCAAGCACGGGCTGTGAAGGTCCGCTACACGAAGCGGGCGCTTGCCTAGATCGACGTAGCCCTGACCTATATCGAAGCGCGCTCGTCCCAAGGAGCAGGCCACGTCCGCGACCGCATTGTCGCGCTTATCGCGCTGCTCCAGGACCATCCTTATGCAGGGCGGCAGACCACTCGTGCATACGTCCGCCGCTTGCCAGTCAACCCTTATCCTTATCTGATCGATTATCGTGTGACCGAGACAGAAATCGTTATTATGCGGTTTCGTCATGCCGCCCGGCGTCCACCTAGAATTCGCTGACCGCGAGTGAATGCCAATCCCTCAGGGAGCAAGTTGATGCTCTACACCCCTCCCCCCCTCGACCCCAAGGCGCCGCCGGTGCGCATCAATCTGCTCTCGGACACGCAGACGAAGCCGACGGCCGCGATGCGCGAGGCGATGGCGCGGGCGGAGGTCGGCGACGAGCAGGTCGGCGACGATCCGACCGTGAATGCGCTGTGCGAGCGCGTGGCCGATCTGCTCGGCAAGGAAGCCGCGGTGTACATGCCCTCTGGCACGATGTGCAACGTCACCGCGACGCTGGTGCATTGCCGTCCCGGCGACGAGATCCTCGCGCACGAGACCGCGCACATCATCGCCCGCGAAGGCGGCGCGCATGCGGCGATCGGCGGCTTCCAGGTCACGCAGCTGAAGGGCGCCGACGGCCAGTTCACGCCCGACACGTTGCGCAGGGCGCTGCATCCGCGCACGCGCTACCAGCCGCCGCAGACCGTCGTCAGCGTAGAGCAGACCGCCAATATTGGCGGCGGCACGATCTGGAAGAAGGCGGCACTGGACGAGATCGTCGCGATCGCCAAGCAGCACGGCCTCATCACCCACATGGACGGCGCGCGCCTGCTCAACGCCACCGTGGCAAGCGGAATCTCGCCGCGCGACATGACCGCCGGATGGGATTCGGCCTGGATCGACTTCTCCAAGGGCCTCGGGGCGCCGATCGGCGGCGTGCTTGCAGGCTCACGCGCCTTCATCGACGCGGTATGGCAATGGAAGCAGCGCCTCGGCGGCTCGATGCGGCAGGCCGGCATCTGCGCCGCGGCCTGCATCTACGCCCTCGACCATCACGTCGAGCGCCTTGCCGACGACCACGCCAATGCGCGCGCGCTCGCCCGCGGGCTGTTGCAGATCTCTGGCATCGAGGTGCAGGAGCCCGAGACCAATTTGGTGTTCTTCAAGCCCGACGGCGCCGGCGTTGCCGGCGACAAGATGGTCGCAGCGCTGCGCCAGCGCGGCGTGACGCTTGCGATGATGGACGGCCGCATCCGCGCCTGCACCCATCTCGACGTCAATGCGAGCCAGATCGAGGAGACGATCGGATACGTCAGGGAGATCGTGCGCGGGGCGTAAGTCAGGTAGCCCGAGCGGCGTAATGGTCGAGCTCACCGCCCCATCGCCTGATAGATCAGCGTCTTCAGCGCCAGCTGGATCCGGCCGCGCTGTGAGGGGGTCTGCACCATGAAGATCCCGAACAGATCGTCTTCGGGATCGATGAAGAAGAACGTGCCGCCGACGCCGTCCCAGCGATACTCGCCAAGCGGCCACGCCGTACCCGACGGCACCGCGGTGCGTACGGCAAAGCCGAGGCCGAAGCCGGAGCTGTCGCCCGGGTAATAGTTCTGGTCGCGCGCGATCTTCGTCTCAGCTCCGATGTGATCGGATGCCATCAGCGCGATAGTCTCGGGCTTGAGATAACGCCGTCCCTCGTAGATGCCGCCATTCAGCAGCATCTGCGCAAAACGGGCGTAGTCGCCGATCGTGCCGACCATGCCGCCGCCGCCCGATTCCCACTTCGACGGCCGCCTGATGTCGCGAACCGGCGTGGTCGGGTTGATGTTGCGATCCTCCGGCATCGGCTCGGCAACGCGCTGGAATTTGGCGGGATCGGCAACGAAGAACGCGGTCTCGGTCATGCCGAGCGGATCGAGCAGCCGCTCCTTCTCGAACTGGAGCAGCGTCTTGCCGGAAGCGACCTCGACGACGCGGCCGAGCACGTCGGTGGAAAAGCCGTAATCCCACGCGGTGCCCGGCTGCTCGACCAGCGGCAGCGTGGTGATCTTCGCGACGAAGTCGGCATTGCTGAGATTGCTTTGAAACAGATTGGCCTCGGCATAGAGCTCGCGCACCAAGCCGCCACCATGATAGCCATACGGCAGACCCGAGGTGTGGCGCAGCAGGTCCTTGATCGTGACGGGACGATTCTGCGCTTCCAGCGCCAGCACGACCTTGTCGTCCTCCGCCTTCGTCTCAACCCCGACCTTCATGCCTGCGAAGGCCGGAATGTATTTCGAAACCGGATCGTCGAGCGAAAGCTTGCCCTCCTCGACCAGCATCATCGCCATGACCGAGGTGATCGGCTTCGACATCGAATAGAGGCGGAAGATCGTGTCCGCGCTCATCGAGATCTCGGTCGCGACGTCACGGACGCCGAAATTCTCATAGTAGACCGGCTTGCCATGCTGCTGGAGCAGCAGGATGGCGCCGGGAATCTTGCCGGTGGCGATCTCGTTCCGGATGTAGTCGGAGATCTTTGCGAGGCCTTCAGGCGAGAATTTGTGCGCGGCGCGCTCGGAGCCCGCACGCGCACCGACCACTCCAAACAGAACAACGAGCGCCGCGATCACCGCGCGGCGCCCGCGCACATCACTTCTCCATGGCTTCATAGACCAACTGCTTCAATGTCCGTTGCACCCGCTGGCGCTCGGTAGGAGTCTGCTCCAGGAGGACGAAGAACATGTCCTGCTTGGGGTCGATCACGAAATAGCAGCCGGAGGCGCCATCCCACTTCAATTCGCCGAGATCGCCGGGTGGCGGCGGCTTGGCATTGCCGGGATCGGTGCGGACTGCAAGGCCGAGGCCGAAGCCAAAACCGTCACCGGGGAAGTAGAAATAGTCGCGGTCGACGCCCGATTTCGGGCCGACCTGATCGGTCACCATCAGCTTGAATGTCTCGGGCTTGAGGATGGTCTTGCCGTTGAGGCTGCCGCCGTTGAGCAGCATCTGCGCAAAGCGCTCATAGTCGGCCATGGTCGTCACCATGCCGCCGCTGGCGAATTGGATTTTCTTGACGGTGGTCGGATCGTTGATCCGGCCGACCCGGAAATCGCTGTCGTTCGGCACCGGCTGCGCCAGGAGCTTTTGCTTCTCGGGGGCCGTAACGAAGAAGCCGGTATCGACCATGCCGAGCGGGTCGAGCAGCTTTTCCCGCATGATGTCGATCAGCGGCTTGCCGGCCGCAATCTCCATCACACGCGCCAGCACGTCGGTGGAATGGCCATATTGCCAGAGCGCACCCGGCTGGTTGTGCAGCGGCAGTTTTGCGATCCGCTCGGCGAACTCGGCAAGGTCGAAATCGCCAGCATAGATATTGGCCTCGCGATAGGCTTTGCGCACCAGGCTGTCGCCATAGAACCCATAGGTGATGCCCGAGGTGTGGCGCATCAGGTCGAGCACGGTCATCGGCCGGTTGGGCGGCACCAGTTCGAGCGACTTGCTGCCGTCCTCCGCCTTCTTCTCGACGCCGACCTTCACATTGGCAAACGACGGGATGTATTTCGAGACGGGATCATCTAACTTGATCTTGCCATCCTCGATCAATCGCATCGCGACCACCGAGGTGATCGCCTTGGTCATCGAGAACAGGCGGAAGATCGTCTTGTCGGTGATCGGCGCCTTGCTGACCACGTCCTGCACGCCGAAGGCTTCGTGGTAAACCGGCTTGCCGTGCTGCTTGATCAGCACGGTGGCGCCGGCGATCTTGCCGGTGGCGACCTCGTTCTTGAAGAACTCGCTGACCTTCGCGAGCTTGTCCTGGTTGAAATGCGCGCCGGCCGGAATCTCGTAGGTGCCCTCCGCGTGCGCGGACGACATCGCACCAAGCGACACCAGCGTGCCGCAGACCAGCGCACGCAGTCCAGACTGTGAAATCATACCCCCTCCCCGGAACATGGTCCGGCGGAGTGTACTGACCGCGTCGTCACGCACAAGGGCTGCCGTACCGCGCCAACACGTCCATGTGAAGGGCCGCGCTTCGCTCCGAGAAACAACAGAATATGACACGGCTGACCGAGGGCGCGGCCGGCAGCGTGTCGATGGTCGTATGAACCGCAATCTTCGCGGCCTGGCCGGCCGGAAAACGATAAACGCCAGTGGAGATCGCGGAGAAGGCCAGCGAGGTCAGCCCATTGGCCTGACAGAGCTCGAGCGCGCGACGATAGCACGAGCGCAGCGCCTCCGCCTCGCCGCGGCTGCCGCCATGCCAGACGGGGCCGACGGCATGGATCACATGGCGCGCAGGCAGAAGATAACCCTTGGTGATCTTGGCATCGCCGGTCGGGCATCCTCCGAGCGTCCGGCACTCGGCGAGAAGCTCGGGACCGGCAGCGTCGTGGATCGCCCCATCGACGCCGCCCCCGCCAAGGAGAGACGAATTTGCGGCGTTGACGATGGCGTCAACGCCGAGCGTGGTAATGTCGGCAACGATGACCTCGAGCTCGGCGCCACTGACCCGGCGCGTCAGCTGGGTCATGCATCAAGCCGCAACGACGACGCCCTTCTCGGAGAAGAGCTGCTGCAATTCGCCGGCCTGGAACATCTCGCGGACGATGTCGCAGCCACCGACGAACTCGCCCTTCACATAGAGCTGCGGGATGGTCGGCCAGTTCGAATATTCCTTGATGCCGTTGCGCAGCTCGGCGGATTCCAGGACGTTGAGGCCCTTATAGCCGACGCCAATATGGTCGAGGATCTGGACGACCTGGCCGGAGAACCCGCACTGCGGAAATTGCGGCGTGCCCTTCATGAACAGAACCACGTCGTTCGACTTCACTTCGTTGGCGATGAATTCCTCGATGCTCATTTCCATGTCCTTCCGGGGCGGAGCCCCCACCAATTGTCTCGGGCCGGCTCAGCCGATCTAACCCGACATCTGCCCATATATGTAGCCCAAACCGTTGTGCATCCAAAGTAAAATGGCGGCGAAGGGCCCTCGTCCTGGACTTGGGCGGCCGGTCTGAGCCCCGCCGGTCCATAGGCTGATGACATCAATATCATCGCCGGAGAGGACTTTCATACCGTAACGGAGCCCCTATCTAGGACGAACCTTGGTTTTGGAACCGGGTAGCGCCAACAACGTTCTCTTGTCCTGTCTGGAGAAAAACGTGACGAAACAAGCCTCAGCTACGGCCGCCGCCCTGCTTTCGTCACCGTCCTCCGACCCGGGCAAGCTCGCCCAGCGGCTGGGAGACGCGTTTCTCACCGTCCGCAACGAGACCGAACGCAGGGCGGTGCCACTCTCACCCGAGGACCAGCAGATCCAGTCCATGCCGGATGCGAGCCCGATCAAATGGCACCGGGCGCATACCACCTGGTTCTGGGAGCAATTCCTGCTCGGCGAGCACTGTCCGGGCTACCAGCCCTTCCACCCCGATTTCGCATTCCTGTTCAATTCCTATTACGTCAGCGCCGGCCCACGTCATGCCCGGCATCGCCGCGGCGACAT
Organism: Bradyrhizobium genosp. SA-3; assembly: GCF_004212635.1. GTDB lineage: Bacteria > Pseudomonadota > Alphaproteobacteria > Rhizobiales > Xanthobacteraceae > Bradyrhizobium. The sequence goes on from NZ_PSRT01000034.1 coordinate 31,548, forward strand.
CACCCGTCCCAGCGCCGACCAGGTCGGCGCCTATCGCAGATATGTCGATGCGGCCGTCGTCAAATTCTTCCGCGAAGCCGGCGCGGCCAAGCTGCGCGAGATCGCGCCGCTGGTCGAGGTCGGGCTCAATCACGAGCAGCAGCATCAGGAATTGATGTTCACCGACATCCTGCACGCCTTCGCACAGAATCCGGTCTCCCCGGCCTATGATCCGGACTGGCGCTTCCCGGCTGCGACCCGTGCCGGCGAGGATTGGCTGTCACTGAACGAAGGCATCCACACCGTTGGCCATGTCGACGACAGCTTCCATTTCGACAACGAGAAGCCGGCGCATCGCGCCCTCGTTGGTCCGGTCAAGATCGCCCGCCATCTCGTCACCAATGGTGAATGGCTCGCCTTCATGCGCGACGGCGGCTACCGGACCGCAACGCTGTGGCTGATGGACGGCTTTGCCACGGTGAGCAACGAGGGCTGGGACGCTCCGGGCCACTGGCGCGAGGTCGATGGCGCGTGGCACGTGATGACGCTTGCCGGCCTCAAGCCGATCGATCCGAATGCGCCGGTCTGCCACGTCAGCTATTACGAGGCGGACGCGTTCGCCCGCTGGACTGGAAAACACCTGCCGACCGAGATGGAATGGGAGGTCGCCGCGCGCGCCGACCAGCTCAACGATGCCTTCGGCATCGTCTGGCAATGGACCCGCTCTTCGTACGCGCCATATCCCGGCTACCGCGCCGTCGAAGGCGCGCTCGGCGAATACAACGGCAAATTCATGGTCAACCAGCTGGTGCTGCGCGGCTCCTCGCTTGCAACCCCTGAAGGCCACAGCCGTATCACCTATCGCAACTTCTTCTATCCGCACCACCGCTGGCAGTTCACGGGGCTGCGGCTCGCCGACTACGACTAAACATTCCGACGACAAATGCGCGCCGGACAGCGCGTTCAGGAGAGTATCATGAATGTGCACGCCAGCGCTTTGGCCGAAGCCCATCTCCCCGACGAGCAGACGACTGCCTTCGCCCGGGAGGCGATCGAGGACCTCTCGCAGCAGCCGAAAAAGCTGTCGCCGAAATATTTCTACGATGCGACGGGGTCAGAGCTGTTCGAGGCGATCACGCGCCTGCCGGAATATTATCCGACGCGCACTGAGCTTGCGATCCTGAGGGAGCGCGGCAGCGACATCGCGAAGATCATCCCGGAGCATGCGGCGCTGGTCGAGTTCGGCGCCGGCGCGACCACCAAGGTTCGCCTGCTGCTGGGCCATTGCAAGTTCGCGGCCTATGTGCCCGTCGACATCTCCGGCGACTTCTTGAAGGCGCAGGCGAACGGCCTGAAGCGGGACTTCCCGACGCTCGGCATCTATCCGGTCGCCGCCGACTTCACCACGCCGTTCGAACTGCCCAGGGCGGTCGCATCCATGCCCAAGGTCGGATTCTTCCCGGGCTCGACCATCGGCAATTTCGAGCCGCAGGAAGCCCAGGCGTTTCTGAAGAGCGCGCGCAAGATCCTTGGCCGCGGCGCGCAGATGATCATCGGCGCCGATCTCGAGAAGGATGAGCGGGTACTGCACGACGCCTACAACGATGCCGCCGGCGTCACCGCGCGCTTCAATCTCAATGTGCTGGTGCGCATCAACCGCGAGCTCGGCGGCAATTTCGACCTCTCCGCCTTCACCCATCGTGCGATCTACAACCGCGAGCGGCACCGGATCGAGATGCACCTGATCAGCAGGAGGAGCCAGACTGTGCGTCTGCTCGGCACCAGCTTCTCGTTCCGCCCGGGCGAGAGCATCCACACCGAGAACAGCTACAAATACAGCATCGAGCGTTTCGCATCACTGGCACAGGGCGCGGGCTGGCGTGTGCGCGAAAGCTGGACCGACGCGGCCAAGATGTTCTCCGTGCATGCGCTGGAGGTGGCGGAGTAGGCCTCCGCGCCTACTCCTCGGTTGCCGCCCCCAGCGACACCGACTCCCACACTGCCACGACGATCATGATCACCGTTGTTGCGACCGAAAGCCAGAGCGGCGATAGCTCCGACGCGAACCAGCTCAGCACCAGCAGCAGGATGATGCCGATGCCGTGGGAGAGCTGGAGGAAGCCGCGGATGGCGTGCTTGAACAGGATGGTGCCGACCAGGAACACCAGCGGACCGCCGATCGTGCTCACGATGGTGCGCAGGTCGGAATGGCCGGCGGGATGCTTCAGCACCAGCTCGTCCGAGACCGCAGTCAGGATGATGCCGGCGACGATCGGCATGTGCAGATAGGTGTAGGCGAGCCGCGCCAGCCGGCCGGATTCGGTGGACTTCGAGATGCGCTCGGAGCCGGCCTCAGCCCCTTTGTGGAAATAGACCCACCACATCGCGATGGCGCCGACCAGCGCCGAGACGAAGGCGAGGATGTTGTCCGCGGTCCACGTCAGCTCGGCAAAAGTGGCACCGTTGACGACGATGGCCTCGCCGAGCGCGATGATGACGAACAGAGAGCAGCGCTCGGCCATGTGCGCGCCTTCGACGGCCCAGGCCTCGACCGACGAGAAGCCCAGCTTCGGGACCCAGAAGCGCGCCGCCGGGGAGATGTACTCCCAGGTCACCGCCGCGATCCACAGCCATAGCCGCGTATCACCCTCGGACAGGCCGCCAGCGATCCACAACACCGCGGAGATCGAGAGCCAGGTCAGGATGCGAATCGCATTGTGCCGCACCGCGGTGCGGTGATGCGGGGTCGCGAACAGCCAGAACGCGGTACGCCCCACCTGCATGGTCGCATAGGCGATCGCAAACCACAGGCCCCGCCCCTCGAAGGCGGTCGGAATCGTCGTCGACAGCACGAGGCCGCCCAGCATCATCGCGAAAAGCAAGATGCGGACCGGCGTCAGCTCGGGATTGAGCCAATTGGTGACCCAGGCGGTGTAGACCCACACCCACCATACCGCGAGAAACAGCACCGCGACATGCACCGCGCCGAGCGGCGTAAAATGGTGCAGCAGAGTGTGCGAGACTTGTGTGACGGCAAAGACGAAGACGAGGTCGAAGAACAGCTCGGCATTGGTGACACGGCTGTGCTGGTTCGGACCGATGACGCGAAACATCGCGCCGCGCGGGTTCTCCGCCGCCATCTTCGTGCCCCGTCGCGCTTGGATCAGGTGCCCGTCAGATCAAGCGCCCGGCCCGCCGGGTACCCCGGTTTGCAGCGCCAGCGCATGCAGCACGCCGCCCATCTGGCCGCGCAGGGACTGATAGACGATCTGGTGCTGCTGGACGCGGGATTTGCCGCGGAAGGATTCAGAGATCACAGTCGCAGCATAGTGGTCGCCATCGCCGGCGAGGTCTCGGATGGTCACTTCGGCATCGGGGATTGCTGCCTTGATCATCGCCTCGATATCGTGGGCGTCCATGGGCATTCTGGTCTCGCTCCTTCTGGTCTCGAATCGCTTGCCGGGGTCCCCTCACCGGCACGGCCAAACTTAGCGTGAACGGCCTTCACCGTCACGCACTCAGGCACTATATCCCTGATCCCAACAGGAAGGCACGACAAAGTGCCGCGCGCGGCAGGTTGATCGAAAAGGCGTGACATCATGAAGCTTCCAGGGCCCGACCACCCCATCACCATCACCCAAAATCCCCGGCGCGTCCGCGTCACGGCCGGCGACATCGTGATCGCCGAGACCAGCAAAGCGCTGACCTTGAAGGAGGCCAAATATCCGGCGGTGCAATATGTGCCGCGGGAGGACACCAATATGGCCCTGCTCGAGCGAACCGACCGCGTCACCCATTGTCCGTACAAGGGCGACGCGAACTATTACAGCGTCAAAGCCGACGGCAAGACGCTGGACAACGCGATCTGGACCTACGAGACGCCCTTCCCCGCGATGACGGAGATTTCCGGCCATCTTGCCTTCTATCCGGACAAGGTGAAGATCGAGGAGGTGGGGTAACGTCATGGCCGGGCATAGCCGTCCGAAGGACGGCGTCGCTTCCGCTCGCCTTTGTCCCGGCCATCCACTTTCTTAGCTTCGGGCATAGAAGACGTGGATGCCCGGGCCTTTGCCTCGCCGAAGCGGCTTCGGCCGCGCTGGCGGGTCCGGGCATGACGAGTGTAAGCGTGGAAGCTGCGCAGCTACGCCCTGAAGATCGTGAGCCCCAGGATCAGCAGCACCAGGAAGATCACGACGAAAACGTAGAACAGGAAGCGGGCGATATCGGCGGAGGCGGCCGAAATGCCGGTGAAGCCGAGTACACCGGCCACGATCGAAACGAGTAAGAAGATCAGCGCCCACTTCAGGATCGTCATCGCCAGCTCCGAATTGGTGCCGCCCCTCGCGGCCTCACGCCCTTTTCGCGAACCCTAACTTCGTCACGCGGAACTGGTTCCTAAGGGTCCGGGACTGAAGAGCGACCCAAACGGCCCTTGCTGAATCAGGTTCCCGGCGGCACAGTCCAGCCGGGGCGGGAGCGCGGGGCAATCATGATGACGATGTCACATTCGGCGACGATCGGCGCAGAGGCACACGCCGCACCCAAGGCCAAGACGCGCAATTTGTCGCTCGATCGTGCCCGTACCTTCCTGACGCTGGTGGTGCTGCTGCACCATGCCGTCATCCCCTATACTTACTTCGGTCATACCGACCCGAAATTCTTCTTCGGCTTCGACATGATCGTGCTCGCCACCGACAGCTTCTTCATGGCGATGTTCTTCTTCCTGTCGGGCTTGTTTGCGTGGTCGGGCATCTCCCGCAAGGGACCGCTGAACTATTTGGCAGATCGCCTGCTTCGGCTTGGCCTGCCGTTCGTGATCTGCGCATTCACGATCATTCCGCTCGCCTATTACGCCATCTCGCTCAGACACCATCCCGAGATCGGCTTTTCGGAATATTGGTGGAATATGGTCACGAAGGGCCCGTGGCCGAGCGGGCCGATCTGGTTCCTTTGGGTCCTGCTCGGATTCGACGTGGTCGCCTGCATATTGCATCGGCTGTCACCCACCCTGCTCGATCCGATCAACCGCCTCTCGCTGCACGGTCGCCGTCGGCCCGCCGTGTTCTTCGCGGTCATGCTTGCCGTCACCGCAGCGTTCTATGTTCCCGGGCTGATGTATTATGGACCAGGCAACTGGTTCGAGTTCGGGCCGTTCTCGGTGCAGCACGGGCGCGTGATGCTCTATGCGAGCTACTTCTTTTTCGGTGCCGGCATTGGCGTCGCGAATATGGATCGCGGCCTGCTCGCGGCAGACGGCCGGATGGCGAAGGTCAGCTGGGACTGGATGGTCTTGACGATCGTTCCGTATTGCCTGCTCTGGGGACTGATCTTCATCAAGCGCGAAATATTGGGAAATCCGTCGCCGCTGCCGAACTGGTATGAGGGGCTCTATGCCATCTGCTTCGCTGTCTTCAGCGTGGCCATCATGTTTCTAATCCTCGCCTTTTTCCAGAGGTTCAGACAATCAGGCTCAGCCAAGCTACTCGATCCGATGCAGTCGGACGCCTACGGCATGTTTTTGGTGCACTACCCGATCGCGCTTTGGCTGCAATATTGGCTGTTTGAATATGACCTGCCAGCGATCGTCAAGGCGACGATCGGCTTCGTGCTGACAGTCGCGTTCAGTTGGGCGCTAACGCGCGCCTTGCGCCAGATCCCCGGGGCAACGAAGGTGCTGTGACCCAGTAGATGGGATGGAGCGCAAGCGCAATCCGGGGTCTTGCCACAAGCGGCAGTGGTCCCCTTATCGCGAGGCCAAGGTCTCTCAACTCGTCATTGCGAGGAGCCGCTTGCGACGAAGCAATCCAGAGTCCCTCCGCGGAGACCGTCTGGATTGCTTCGTCGCTTTGCTCCTCGCAATGACGGAGAGCGCGGGAACGCCTTACGCCGCCTTCCCGCCCATATACTCCGGCAGCCAGTGCTCGAACGATTTGCGCAGCGTGTCGATCGCCACCGGCGCCTCGCCCGCGATGGCGATCGCATCGCTCCCGGTGGTGCCGATCCGCACGCAGGGCACCTCGCATCCGCGCATCTTGGCGAGCACGCGGCCGGCCTCAGTTTCCGGCACAGTGACGAGATAGCGTGCCTGGTCCTCGCCGAACCAATAGGCCTGCGACACAAGCGCGGTCGGCGCGGCGAGCAATTTTGCGCCGATGCCGCTCGCCATCGCCATCTCGGCGAGCGCGATCAGGAGACCGCCGTCGGAGAGGTCGTGCACGGCCGTCGCGGTACCCGCATGGATCATGCCGCGCACGCAATCGCCGTTGCGCTTCTCGGCTGCGAGATCGACCGGCGGCGGGGCGCCCTCCTCGCGGCCGCAGATGTCGCGCAAGTAAACCGACTGGCCAAGCCAGCCATGGGTCTCGCCGACAAGCAGGATCGCCTCACCCTCGGCCTTGAAGGCGAGCGAAGCGGATTTGGTGAAATCGTCGAGCAGGCCGACGCCGCCGATCGAGGGCGTCGGCAGGATCGCGCGGCCATTGGTCTCGTTGTAGAGCGAGACGTTGCCGGAGACGACCGGGAAGTCGAGCGTGCGGCAGGCTTCCGAGATGCCCTTCAGGCAGCCGACGAACTGCCCCATGATCTCGGGCCTTTCAGGGTTGCCGAAATTGAGGTTGTCGGTGATCGCCAGCGGCTTGCCGCCGACCGCGGTGATGTTGCGCCAGGCTTCCGCCACCGCCTGCTTGCCGCCCTCAAACGGATCGGCCTCACAATAGCGCGGCGTGACGTCGACCGTCAGCGCCAGGCCCTTCGGTCCGTCCTGCACGCGCACCACGGCGGCATCGCCGCCGGGGCGCTGCATGGTGTTGCCGAGGATGACGTGGTCGTACTGCTCCCACACCCACCGCTTGCTGCACATATCCGGCGTACCGATCAGCTTCTCCAGCGCCGCGCCGAGGCCTATCGGCGCCGCAACGTCACGCGCATGTACGATCGGCAGCGCGGCGGAGGGGACATGCGGGCGGTCATAGACCGGCGCTTCGTCACCGAGCTCCTTGATCGGCAGGTCGGCCATGACGTCGCCGCCGTGCTTGACCACGAAACGCTTGCTCGGCGTGGTGTAGCCGACCACGGCAAAGTCGAGGCCCCACTTCGTGAAGATGGCCTCCGCTTCCTTTTCCTTCTCGGGCTTGAGCACCATGAGCATGCGCTCCTGGCTCTCCGAGAGCATCATCTCGTAGGCGCTCATGCCGGTCTCGCGCGTCGGCACCGCATCGAGATCGAGGTCGACGCCGAGATCGCCCTTGGCGCCCATCTCGACCGCCGAGCAGGTCAGGCCCGCCGCGCCCATGTCCTGGATCGCGATGACGCAGCCCTTCTCCATGATCTCGAGGCAGGCTTCCAGCAGCAGCTTCTCGGCGAAGGGATCGCCGACCTGCACGGTCGGGCGCTTCTCCTCGGACTTGTCGTCGAACTCGGCCGACGCCATCGAGGCGCCGTGGATGCCGTCGCGGCCCGTCTTGGAGCCCAAATAGACGATCGGCATGTTCACGCCGGAGGCGGCCGCATAGAAGATCTTGTCGGCATCGGCGAGGCCGACGGCCATCGCGTTGACGAGGATGTTGCCGTCATAGCGGGTGTGGAAGCGGACCTGGCCGCCGACCGTCGGCACGCCGAAGGAATTGCCATAGCCACCGACGCCGGCAACGACGCCGGAGACGAGATGCCGGGTCTTGGGATGTTCCGGCGCGCCGAAGCTAAGCGCATTGAGGCAGGCGATCGGGCGCGCGCCCATGGTGAAGACGTCGCGCAAAATGCCGCCGACGCCGGTGGTCGCGCCCTGATAGGGCTCGATGTAGCTTGGGTGGTTGTGGCTCTCCATCTTGAAGACCACGGCCTGGCCGTCACCGATGTCGATCACGCCAGCATTCTCGCCCGGGCCCTGGATCACCCAGGGCGCCTTGGTCGGCAAGCCGCGCAGATGGATACGCGACGATTTGTACGAGCAATGCTCGTTCCACATCGCCGAGAAGATGCCGAGCTCGGTGAAGCTCGGCTCCCGCCCGATCAGCTTGAGGATGCGCTCATACTCGTCGGGCTTGAGCCCGTGGGCGGCAACCAGTTCGGGGGTGATCTTGGGTTCATTCTTCATGGATTCGGGGCTTTCGGCGGGCTTTGGCCGTTCTTAGGAACATCGGAGGGCTTGGAAAAGCCCTTTATGGCGCATTTTCCCGCTGTCCCACGTTTTGCGCCGGGGGCCCCGCGGGAACAGGAATTGCACGGCGCGGACGGATCGGATTTAAGGGCTAAAGACCCGTAATTGAAGGCCCATTTCCTTGCACGAATTGACCAAAGCGCCCGCTCCCCGCCGCCCCGACCTCCATGTTGCCACCGAGGGAGAATTTAAGGGCTGGCGGACCTGGATTCGGGACAGTTTTGAGTCCCATGTCGGCCCCTTCTGGCACCGGATCGAGGCGGACGGCAGTGTCCGCAGCGCCTTCCGGGTCGAGAAAAAGCACCTCAACGGCTCCGGCAACGTCCATGGCGGCTGCTACATGGCCTTTGCCGACTACTCCTTGTTCGCGATCGCCACCCACGTCCTGGACAGCCGGGCGGTGACGACCAATTTTGCCTGCGAATTCCTCGACGCGGCGCGGGAGGGCGAGCTGATCGAATGCACCGGCGAGGTCAGCCGCGCCGGCGGCTCGCTGATCTTCCTGCGCGGCAAGATGATGTCCGGCGAGCGGCTGCTGCTCACCTTTTCCGGCACGATCAAGCGGATGAAGCGGAGGCCGCAGCCCCAGCCAAACGCATAGCTCGACGCCTTCCCTTTTCACGCCCCCTCGCCCAGAGTTGCACCAAGCGCTTGTGCGCCGGGGAGCAGGAACAAGGTGCCGCAGAGCACATCTGAGGCGGGTCGCGCGATGGCGTCCGCATCAACGCCGTCGTCCATGGCCGCCACCGGCGCGCGCAACTGGCGCGACTATGCGTTGCTGTTCGCGCTCGCCTGCTGCTGGAGCTCGACCTATCCGCTGGCCAAGCTGGCGCTGGACACGATTCCGCCCATCACCTTCATCGCGGCGCGCTCGCTGATCGCGGCCGCCTTCCTGTTCGCGATCCTGTGGATGCGCGGCGTCAGGATCCCGACCGACGCCAAGGCCTGGAAGCTGTTCGCGACCCAGCAATTGATCAACTCGACCTTCCCGTTCCTGATCATCACCTGGTCGCAGCAATACGTGCCGGCATCGAACACGGTGGTGCTGGCGTCGACGACGCCGATCTTCGCCTTCCTCATCACCTCGCTGATCACACGGCACGAACCGGCAACGCTGCTGAAGCTCGCGGGCGCGATCCTCGGCCTTGCCGGCACGATTCTCATCGTCGGCCTCGATGCGCTACGCGGTTTTGGAAGCGAGATCATCGCGGAGATCGCGATCCTCCTCGCCACCATCTCCTTTGCTTGCGCGACGATCTTCGGCCTCAGGCTGTCCGACTACGACCCGATGGTGGTGGCAGCGGGCTCGCTGCTGTTCGGCGGCATCATCCTGCTGCCGCCCTCGCTTGTCATCGATCAGCCCTGGACTCTGCACCCGACGCCGACAGCGATCATCGCCACCATCGTCATGGGCATCGTGTCGAGCGCATTGGGCTTGATGCTGTTCTACGTCTGCCTCGGCCGGCTCGGCACGCTGACCACGAATGCGCAAGGCTATTTGCGCATCCCGATCGGCGTCGGCCTCTCCGTGCTGCTGCTCGGCGAGAGCGTGCCATCGAACCTGGCGCTGGGCCTGCTGCTGGTCATGGCCGGCGTTGCGGCCATGACGGTGCCGGCGGAGCGGCTGAAGCTACGATAGCGTGAAGCGCTTTTTGCGAGCGCCAATCAAGCAGCCACGTTCGGCTGCCGGAAGGCCGCTTCCATCTCGCGGCGCACCCGCACGGCGAGACTATTGGGATCGTATTCGACGTCCTCCCATCTCAGGCGCTGACCTGGCTCGATATCGGTCTTGAGCTTGACATGGTGGGCGAGGCCGAGCGGCAAGTAGCCCTGCTTCAGTGAAGCGTCAGCTGGGGTCTGCTTGCCCCAGACGCAGAAGCCGCCTTCGCCGTCGAGCATCTCGCCGGCCTTCAGCTTGCGCTTGGCGGTCGCGACCACGTCAGAGTTGAACACGATCGGCGCGCCGGTCGGCTCCTTGCGCAGCGCTGCGGAGGCGACGGAGATGCCGAGCTCGAGCCCGATCATGTGGATCGGCCGGTACAGCGAGGCATATTTGCCGGTCTTGTCCGGCAGCATGCTGTATTCGCGGAAGCATTCCTCGGAATAGGCGCTGTCAGTCTCGAACACGACATAGGTCCCCATCACGAGGCTCTGCGGCACGTCGGAGCCGTCCCGATAGACCGACGACGTGACCTCGGTGACGCCTGACTTCTCCAGCATGCCGCCGTCGGATTTCGGCTTGCAGATTTCGGCGTGCTCGAAGCGCGTTGCTGGCGGGAACGACAGGCCCTCACTCTGCGCATGCAGCCCCGTCGCATTACATACCGCCGTCATCTCGATGCCCGACTTGGTGCCGTCGACGAAGGAGTTGAACATCTTCGGGTTGATCGAGTTGCGATCCTTGATCTTCATGTACTTGTCGAGAATGTCCCACACCGTATCCGGCGTCGACTGGTGATAGGTCGGGTGATAGCGCGTTCCCTTGCCGGCAGCGACGACCTTGAAGCCGGCAGCACGCGCCCAGTCGACGTGATCGGCGATCAGCGCCGGCTGGTCGCCCCAGGCGAGTGAATAGACGACGCCGGCCTGCTTCGCCTTGCGCGCCAGGATGGGGCCTGCGACTGCGTCCGCCTCGACATTGACCATCACGATGTGCTTGCCGTTCTCGATCGCCTTCATCGCGAAGCGGATGCCGGCGCCGGGATCGCCGGTCGCCTCGATGATCACCTCGATGGCCGGGTGCGTGATCAGCGCGTCGGCATTGTCGGTGACGACGGTGCGGCCATGCTTGAGCGCGTCGTCGATCGAGGTTGCCGCATATTGCTCCTCCGGCCAGCAACCGAGCTTGAGCTGCGCGCGGGCACGGGCGGTGTTCAGGTCGGCGACGCCGACGAGATGCATGCCGTCGGTCTGGCGCACCTGCGACAGGAACATCAGGCCGAATTTTCCGGCCCCGATCAGGCCGATGGTAACAGGTTTGCCGGCCGCCTTGCGTTCCAGCAGCATGCGATGGAGATTCATCTGGATTTCCTTAAGCGTTCCTCGGATGACGGCGTTGTTGCAGCCGTGAAGTCCGGCCGCGCTCGCCTTGCACGGAAACGTTAGGCAGCGGCGAATCCGGGGGCAATTCAGATTATCTGCCGCGACGATGTAGGCGCGCTAAACAATCGACACGGTCTGCTGCCCGCTCCAGGCGTCGCGTTCCCCGCGCAACCAGTCGAGGAAGGTGCGGGTCTTGCGATGGCGCAGATGGCCGTGCGGACAGACGATCCACTGCGTGGTCAGCGCGACCTCCGGCGGGTTCTTCACGGGGCAAACCAGGCGACCGTCGCGCAATTCGCGCCAGGCCAGCAGTTCGCTTTCCAGCCCAATGCCGAGGCCGTCGACCGCAGCGTCGATCGCCATGTGGCTGCGGTCGAACAGCACGCGCTTCCAGCGTTCCGCAGGCTCGATGCCGGCCTCCGTGAACCAGCGCGGCCATTGCATCTGCGATTTCACCGAATGGATCAGCCGGTGCTTGAGCAGGTCTTGGGCTACGAGACTCCCCGCAGCAAACGAGGAAGGCGAACACAGCGGAAAGAAGCGCTCCTTGCCGAGACTTTCCACGAACAGACCAGGCCAGCTGCCTTCGCCATGGCGAATCTCGAGGTCGACATTCTCCTTGCGGAAATCGGCCGGCTCATTGGTGCCGTCGAGCCGCAATTCGATGTCCGGATTGGCGTTGACGAAGCTTGCCAGTCGCGGCAGCAGCCATTTGCTCGATACGCTCGGCGCGGCGCGCACCGTCAATGTGGTGGCGGAGCGGATGCCGCGGACATGCTGCGTGACGTCGGTGACGTGCTCGATCTCGCGGCTGATCATCTCGAAATAGCGTTCGCCGGCCTCGGTCAGGGTAATGTTACGCCCCACCCGAGAGGTCAGCGCCGTGCCGAGATGCAGCTCCAGCGCCTGGATCTGCTGGCTGACCGCCGACGGGGTGACCCGCAATTCATCCGCCGCACGGGAAATGCTGCCCGCGCGCGCCACCGCGTGGAAGACGATGATGGCGCGAAACGGTATCTGCATCAGGAAACCTTTTAGGCCAGCTAAAGTGACGGCGAATATAATTCAATTGTCGCCCATGGCCAGCGATCTAGGCTTCAGGCTCAAGGCGACCCGCGGCAGACGGGTGCTGATCGAGGAAACAGGACGGCGCGGAGCGCCGGTTCGCCCGGGGGGAAGGACGCAAGGCTAAGCCCTTTCACCAGACAAGCGATTTTGAGAACACCGGCGCAGGGTTTGCGCGCGGCAACGAAGACGTGCGCCGACAAGACAAGGCGCGGCACAACAGCATCAGGGGAGGACGAACGATGTCGGGTCAGCGCCACACCATCTCGCGCCGCAATTTCATGGCTGCCGCTGCCGCGGCTGTACCTCTGGTCGCCGTTCGCACCAGGCCGGCGCAAGCGGCCGAGTTCGAGTACAAGCTCGCCACCGGCCAATCGCTGACGCAACCGATCAACACCCGGCTCGACCAGGCTGTGAAGCGGATCAAGGAGGCGAGCGGCGGGCGCCTCGAGATCAAGTTCTTTCCGGCCTCGCAGCTCGGCTCGGACACCGATCTGTTGACCCAGATCCGCAGCGGCGGCGTCGACTTCCTCAACATCGCCGGCTCCGTGCTGTCGACCGTATCGCCTGTGGCCGGAATCGCCAATGTCGGCTTTGCCTTCTCCGACTACAGCCAGGTCTGGAATGCGATGGATGGCGATCTCGGCAGGCTGATCGCAACCCAGATCGAGAAGACCGGCGCGCTAGTGATGGCCAAGCCGGCCGACAACACGTTTCGGCAGATCTCGTCGTTTACCAAGCCGATCAAGACGCCGGGCGATCTCGCTGGCTATCGGATCCGCGTGCCTGTTTCGCCGATCTTCACCTCCCTGTTCAAGTCGCTGGGTGCCAACCCGACCTCAATCAACTTCAACGAATTGTACACGGCGCTGCAGACGCATCTGGTCGATGGGCAGGAGAACGGCCTCGTCACCATCGAGGCTGGCAAGATCTATGAGGTGCAGAAGTACATCTCCGAGACCAATCACATCTGGGATCCCTTCTTCATCCTCGGCAACCGCCGTTCGGTGAAGGCACTGCCTGACGATCTACAGGTGATCGTCCGCAAAGAATTCGACCAGGCCGCGATGGAGCAGCGCGCCGATACCGCGAAGCTCAACACGACCCTGAAGGATCAACTGGTCGCCAAGGGCATCAGCTTCGAGGTGTCCGATAAGGAGGCCTTCCGCAAGGGATTGTCGAGCGCCGGCTTCTACAAGGAATGGCGCGGCAAGTTCGGTGAGGACAACTGGAAAACACTCGAGGCCGCCGTCGGGGCGCTCGCATGAGCGCGGTCGTCGACATGCCCGAGGCGGTCACGCTCGGTGACGCGCGGGCGATCCGGGGACGCTGGCCGGAGCAGGTGCTGCGCTGGCTGGTGGAGATCCCGGCGGCGATCGCCGTGGTCGCCGAGGTGATCATCCTGTTCGCCGGCATCGTCGCACGCGGAGTCTTCCATCGGCCGATCGTCTGGTCGGACGAGCTCGCCTCGATCCTGTTCCTCTGGCTCGCCATGCTCGGCAGCGCCATCGCGGTGCAGCGCTCGGCGCATATGCGCCTGACTTTCTTCACCTCCCATTTGTCGCCACGCGCGGAGGCGTGGGCCTCGACGCTCGCAGCCGGCTCCGTCGCGCTGTTCCTGGCGATCATCCTGCATCCGGCGCTGGACTATGTGGAAGATCAGGCGTTCGTGGAGACGCCGGCGCTCGGCTGGTCGGGCGTGGTCCGCGCCGCGGCAATTCCGGTCGGCTGCGTCGTCGCGCTGGCCAGTATCTGCCTCATGCTGGTCAAGCGATCGGCGAAGGACCTGTTGGCCGTTGGAATGTTGTTTGCCGCGATCGCCGGCGCACTCTATTTCGCCGGGCCTTGGCTGAAGTCGCTCGGCAACTGGAACCTGCTGATCTTCTTCGTCGGGCTGCTCGGCTGCGCCGTGATGGCGGGCGTGCCGATCGCGTTTTCCTTTTGCCTTGCGACCGTCGCTTTCCTGCTGACCACGACGCGCACCCCGTTGCTGGTCGTGGTCGGGCGGATCGACGAAGGCATGAGCTCGCTGATCCTGCTCGCAGTGCCGCTGTTCGTGCTGCTGGGCCAATTGGTCGAGCAGACCGGCATGGCGCGGGTCATGGTCGCCTTCCTCGCCTCAGTGCTCGGCCATGTCCGCGGTGGGCTGTCCTATGTGATGCTCGGCGCCATGCTGCTGGTCTCGGGCATCTCCGGCTCCAAGACCGCCGATATGGCGGCGATCGCACCGGTGCTGTTTCCCGAAATGCGCAAGCGCGGCATGAAGGATGGCGAATTGGTTTCGCTGTTGGCGGCATCGGGCGCGATGAGCGAGACCATTCCGCCATCGATCGTGCTGATCGCGATCGCCTCCGTCACCGGCGTGTCGATCGCGGCTCTCTTCACCGCCGGCATCCTGCCGGGGATCGTGCTGGCGATCGTGCTTGCTTTCGTTGCGCGCTATCGGGCGGGCGCGGAGGAGAATGGCGCGGCCAAGGTCGCTCGCGCGCCGCTATCCGTGGTCGCAAGAACGTTCTGGGTGGCGCTGCCGGCGCTCGCCCTGCCGTTCCTGATCCGCAGCGCCGTGGTCGAGGGCGTTGCGACCGCGACCGAAGTCTCGACGATCGGCATCGCCTACTGCCTCGTGCTCGGCCTGATCATCTATCGCGGCAGTCTGACATGGAAGAATGTGCTGCCGATGCTGGTCCAGACCGCCTCGCTCTCCGGCTCGATCTTGTTCATCGTGGGCGCCGCGAGCGCGATGGCCTGGGCGTTGGCGCAATCCGGCTTCTCGCATGATCTCGCCGCGCGCATGGCGGGCGTGCCAGGCGGCGCCTACGGCTTCCTGCTGATCTCGGTGCTAGCTTTCATCGTGCTTGGCAGCGTGCTGGAGGGCATCCCGGCCATCGTGCTGTTCGGCCCCCTGCTTTTTCCAGTGGCGGCGCAGTTCGGCATCCACGAGGTGCACTATGCGATGGTGGTGATCCTCGCCATGGGCCTCGGCCTGTTCGCGCCGCCGTTCGGCCTTTGCTACTACGCCGCCTGCATCATCGGCAACGTGCCGCCGGATGCAGGCATGCGCCGGATCTGGATCTATCTCGCCTGGCTGTTCCTGGGCCTGTTGCTGATCACTTTCGTACCCTGGATATCCCTAGCGTTTCTATGAGATTGGCACGCCCCCTTCAGGTCGAAAGCTGCTTCTCGGCGATCGACAGCCATTCGGCCTGCGCCTTGCGCAGATATTTCGGCGCGCGCCGCATCTGGATCAGGAGCTCGTTGAAGACCATGCGCGCTTTGGCCGTGCGGCCGACCATCTGCAGCAAGTGCGGCCATTGCTTCTGGAGATCGTCCAGCGTCGCGACGAGGGTCAGTCGTCTCAAACGCGATGCAAGTTCATGAAATCGCAGCCGAATGCCGCTATTACTTGGCGTCGTCCGCCAGCATCTTCCGGTACTTCTCGACGTCACGCGTCACGAGCTTTTGCAGCACCTCGGGCGTGTGCTCGTCGGGGTCGGGCGCAACGGTCGAGAGGTCGGCAAAGCGCTTCTTCACCGCGTCGGTTTCCACCGCCGTGCGCGCGGCGGCACTGAGCTTGGCGATCACCGCCGGCGGGGTGCCTTTGGGCGCGAACAGGCCGTTCCAGCCCTGCGCCTCGAATTCGGGCAGGCCGGCTTCGGCCGACGTCGGAAGATCCGGCAGCGTCGCGAGCCGCACCGTCGAGCCGACCACGAGCCCCTTCACCAGCTTCTCGTTGATCGACTGTGAGACGGACGCCGCCGCATCGCAGACGCCGTCGATCTGACTGCCGACCGCATCGGTCAGCGCGGGCGCGGCGCCGCGATAGCCGACCAGCGTCGCGTCGATCCCGGCGGCGGTGACGAAGCTCTTGCAGATCAGGTAATTCGAGGAGCCGACGCCGGCATGGCCAAGATTGATCCTGCCCGGATTGGCCTTGGCATAGGCGATGAACTCCTTCAGGTCCTTCGCCGGAAGATCCTTGCGCACGGCGATGATGCCGAACGTCTTCGCCACCATGGCGATCGGCACGAACGAGTCCGGCGTGAACGGCAGTTTTGGATAGATCGTATAGGTCGCGGCATTGGTGCCGGCATTGCCGATCGCGATGGTGTAGCCGTCAGGCTCGGCACGAGAGGCGCGTGCCAGCGCGGTCGAACCGCCGGCGCCGGCGACGTTCTCGATCACGATGGTCTGGCCGAGCGCAATGCCCATCTGCTCGGCGACGGTCCGCGCGATCACGTCCGAGGTGCCGCCGGCCGCGAACGGCACGATCATGGTAACAGGACGTTTGGGATAATCCTGCGCGAACGCAGCGGTCGCGAACGACAGCGCCGCGAGCGCGGCGAGCGACCGCTTCAGCATGAACGAAATCACGCGGCTTTTTCCAGATGCTGGACCAGACCGGCGAACAGGCCGCGGCCGTCGGTGCAGCCCATGATGTCTTCGACGTGGTTTTCCGGATGCGGCATCATGCCGAGCACGTTGCCCTTGTCGTTGACGATGCCGGCGATGGAATGCGCCGCGCCGTTGATGTTGCTGTCATCGTCAACGACACCGTCGGCCGAGCAGTAGCGATAGAGCACCCGCCCCTCGCCTTCGAGCCGCTTGATGGTCTCTTCGTCCGCCTCGTAATTGCCCTCGCCGTGGGCGACCGGCACGCGGATCACCTGCCCGGCATTGTAGCCGCGGGTGAACGGCGTGTCGGAACGCTCGACCCGCAGATGCACGTCGTGGCAGATGAATTTCAGCCGCGCATTGCGCATCAAGACGCCCGGCAAAAGGCCGGACTCGCAGAGGATCTGGAAACCGTTGCAGACGCCGAGCACAAGGCCGCCCTTGGCTGCGTAGTCGCGCACCGCGTCCATCACCGGCGCCCGCGCCGCAATCGCGCCGCAGCGCAGGTAATCGCCATAGGAGAAGCCGCCCGGCACCACCACGAGATCGGTGCCCGCAGGCAGTGAGGTCTCGGCGTGCCACACCATTGCCGGCTCGCTGCCGGAGATCAGTCTCAAGGCACGCGCCATGTCGCGCTCGCGATTGATTCCGGGAAAGACGAGGATGGCGGCTTTCATGGCTTAAGTTCCGACGGTGGCTGGAATCGGGGGGCACGGAGGGGCCAATTCGCCAAGAGACATAACCATTTGACGGGGATTTTACCAGTGCTAGCCTCGGCAAAGGGCCTTGTACACAGGCTCTGGCCGCACGCAGTCTGACCGCTCGATTTGCCCGGGATCGAAGCCATGAATATCCCGTCGCTGCCCGCATCCCCCTCCGAGCCGGTGCCCACCGAGGGCGTCGTCGCTGCCGGCGCCTATGTCGACGGCCGGCGCGTCGCCAATATCGCCATCAGCGAGGCCTCGAGCTGGCGGGCCAAGCCCGGCCATGTGGTCTGGATCGGCCTGCACGAGCCGGACATGGCGCTGCTCGGCGCGGTGCAGAAGCAGTTCGATTTGCACGATCTCGCGATCGAGGACGCCAACCACGCCCATCAGCGGCCCAAGATCGAGCAGTACGGCGAGGCTCTGTTCATCGTCGCGCGCACCGCGCAACTGGTCGAAGGCCGGATCGCCTTCGGCGAGACGCACATTTTCGTTGGCGACGGCTATCTGGTCTCGGTGCGCCACGGCGCTTCGACGTCCTACGCGCCGGTGCGCGAACGCTGCGAAAGCTGCCCGCGGGCGCTCGCTCGCGGCGAGGACTACATCCTCTATGCCATTCTCGATTTCATCGTCGACAATTACTCGCCCGTGCTGGAGAGCATTCACGAAGAGATCGAGGAGATCGAGGACGACGTGCTCGCGCACGCGATCACCAAGGCGCAGATCGAGCGGCTCTATATGCTGCGCCGCGACCTCCTGCGGCTCCGCAACGCGATCGGACCGCTGGTGGAGGTCTGCCGCCGGCTGGAGCATGACGAGCTGTCGATGGTGCGGCAGGCCATGCAGCCACTGTTCCGCGACGTCACCGACCACGTCCGCAACATCCAGGAGCGGATCGATTCCATGCGCGAGGTGCTGGCCTTCGCTTTCGAAGCGAGCCTGCTGGTCGGCCAGGCCCAGGAGACCGCGGTCTCCAAGAAGCTCGCTTCCTGGCTCGCGATCATCGCGATCCCGACCGCGCTCGCCGGCATCTACGGCATGAACTTCAAGCACATGCCGGAGCTGGAATGGGAGTACGGCTATTACATGCTGCTCGGCGTGATGCTGGCGGCGTGCGTCGCGCTGTACTGGCGTTTTCGGCGTGCAGGGTGGCTGTAAGCCGCCCCGCGCGTCAGACGATCTCGACCCGATAATTCTCGATCACGGTATTCGCCAAGAGCTTATCGGCGGCTTCCTTCAGTGCGACTTCCGCCTTGGCCTTGTCGGCGCCGGCGAGCTCGATGTCGAACACCTTGCCCTGGCGGACGCTGGCGACGCCGTCGACGCCGAGCGACTTCAGCGCGCCTTCGATGGCCTTGCCTTGCGGATCGAGGATGCCCGTCTTCAGGGTAACGGTGACACGTGCCTTCACGTCAAAGATCCTCTCTCAGCTCTTCACCAGCACCGGGCCGGAGCCCTGCGGACGCTCGTTCTCCATGAGGATGCCGAGGCGCTTTGCGACTTCGGTATAGGCCTCGAGCAGGCCACCGAGATCCCTGCGGAAGCGGTCCTTGTCGAGCTTCTCGTTCGACTTGATGTCCCACAGACGGCAGGAGTCCGGCGAGATCTCGTCGGCGACGATGATCCGCATCATCTCGTTCTCGAACAGGCGGCCGCACTCCATCTTGAAGTCGACGAGACGGATGCCGATGCCGAGGAAGAGGCCGGTGAGGAAGTCGTTGACGCGGATGGCGAGCGCCATGATGTCATCGATCTCCTGCGGCGTCGCCCAGCCGAAGGCCGTGATGTGCTCTTCCGACACCATGGGGTCGTTGAGCTGGTCGTTCTTGTAGTAGAATTCGATGATCGAGCGCGGCAGCTGGGTGCCCTCCTCGATGCCGAGGCGCTGCGACAGCGAGCCGGCGGCAACGTTCCGCACCACCACCTCCAGCGGCACGATCTCGACCTCGCGAATCAACTGCTCGCGCATGTTGAGGCGGCGGATGAAATGGGTCGGCACCCCGATGTCGTTGAGGTGCTGAAACAGGTACTCCGAGATCCGGTTGTTGAGGACACCCTTGCCCTCGATCACCTGATGCTTTTTCGCATTGAATGCGGTGGCGTCGTCCTTGAAGTGCTGGATCAGGGTACCGGGCTCCGGGCCTTCATAGAGAACCTTTGCCTTGCCTTCATAAATGCGACGCCGACGGCTCATTGGGATGTACCGTGTTTTGTTGAAATCCATGAATTTGGTGTGCTCCGGTTGACTAGGATTAGGACCCACAGCGGAGCTGCCGTGAACGGCTGGGAACCCGTCTCGAATCCTTGGAAACAGAACGGGAACCAAGCCTTAGGCAACCTATCCGATTGGCTGTCCAAGCACAATCGATCCGGCCGTCCGGCACCAACTTATACCGTCTTGCCTGCGGCTTAACGGCCCGTTGTTTTGCCTATTTCTGCTCTCTATGTAGGCATGCAGCCGGGTCGCCGCAACGGAAGGCTCCCGCTCCATTCAGAGGGATTTGGAACAAAGCATGAGCGAGTTCGACAAGCGCGAGGAAGGTTTCGAGAAGAAATTCGCCCTCGACGAGGAGCAGAAATTCAAGGCGGAGGCCCGCCGCAACCGGCTGCTCGGCCTGTGGGCGGCCGAACAGCTCGGCATCACCGGTGACGCCGCCACCGCCTATGCCAAGGAGGTGGTCGCGGCCGATTTCGAGGAGGCCGGCGATGGCGACGTCCTGCGCAAGGTCATGGCCGATTTCGCCGCCAAGAAGGTCGCCGTCACCGAGCAGGCGATTCGCGCCAAGATGAGCGAGTTGATCGCGGTGGCGGCCGCCGAGGTGAAGGCCGGGAAGTAACTGATTCAGGCGAGGCGCCGGCGCACAATTCCCTTGCGCGCCGGCGACCGCTTTCTGGCGTCCCGCATGGTCGAGACATCCGGCCCGGCATAGTTGCGGCGGATGGTCTCGAGCAGGCGATCGGCGGCCGCGCTCAGAAAGCCGCCACGACGCGTGACAAGGACGATGTCCTGGTTCGCGGCAAGATCGCCCACGGCGATCGTCGCGATCGAGGCCGCACGCAGCTCCTCCGCGACGTGGCTTCTCGCCAGGAGTGCAAGGCCAAAGCCCGATTCCACGAGCCGCTTCTGCGCGGTGAGGCTGTCCACGGCCGTCCACTCGATTGCGCCGAGTCCCTGCGTCAGAAACAGCGCGAACACGTGAGCGGCGGCGATCTCGCGACGCCCGCGAGTCTCCGGGAATGCGATCCAGCGCTCGCCGCGCAGCTCGGCGAGGCGCTTCACGCGCTTTCCGGCCAGAGGATGGTCGGGCGCACAGACGACCTGCAACGCCTCGCTCAGCACCTGCTCGCAGGCGAGATCGCCGGAGCGGTCGGTGTTGTAGCGCAGGCCGATCGTGGCCTCGCCGCGCCGGATGAGATCGCTGACCTCCGCGCTGGTCGCTGTCTGCAGCGCCAGCGTGACGGCGGGATTTTCCCTGGCAAACCGCTTCATGATGGTCGAGAGGCGGCCATCGGCCAGCGTGCCTGTGACGGCCAGCGATACCGGCCCCGAATTCCGCTTGGTCAATGCGCGGATCGCCTGTTCGGCGTCCTGCGCCGCGGCAACCGCGCGCTCGGCATAGGGGATCAGCACGCGCCCGGCATCGCTGAGCCGGGTGCGGCCTGCCACCCGGTCGAACAGGGGCACGCCGAGCTCCTGCTCCAAGAGGGCGATACGGCGCGAAATCGCCGGCTGCGAACGATGCAGGAACTTTGCGGCATTCGAGATCCCGCCCCTGCGATGCACCGCCAGGAAGGTGTTGAGGGCATCACTGTCCATCGCGACCTCATGCAAAAAACTGATGATCACTGAAGGAATAACAAATTTGGCGGATGACGGAAACGCTCCTAAGGCTGCTTGGACGAACAACACGGAGACGAGCCATGACGAGCCAGCTGGACAAGGCGACGGCGTTTCGCGCACTGCACGAGCGCGCCGGCGCTTTCATCATTCCCAATCCCTGGGATGCCGGTACGGCCAAGCTGCTCGCGGCGATGGGCTTCGAGGCCCTGGCGACCACGAGCCTCGGGGTGGCCAACATGCTCGGCAGCGGCGGCGTCAGTCTCGACGTCATCCTCGCCAACGTGCGCGCGATCGTCGAAGCCACCGACCTGCCGGTCAGCGTGGACCTCGAGAATTGCGGCGCAGATGAGCCGAAGCGTGCCGCCCAAGCGATTCAGCGCGCCGCCGAGGCTGGCACGGTCGGAGGTTCGATCGAGGATTTCAGCGGCGACCGTGATCGTCCCATCTACGACTTCTCCCACGCCGTCGAGCGCGTCCAGGCCGCGGTCGAAGTGGCGCGCGCGCTGCCAATTCCGTTCACGTTGACCGCGCGGGCCGAGAACTTCCTGCACGGCCGCAAGGACATCGACGACACAATTCGCCGCCTGCAGGCCTTCGAGGCCGCGGGTGCCGATGTCCTGTATGCGCCGGGCCTATACGATCTCGCCACGATCCGGACCGTCGTCGCCTCGCTCGGCAAGCCGTTCAACCACGTGATGGGCTTTGCCGACCCGACGCTGACAGTCGGGCAATTGTCCGCCGCCGGCGTCAAGCGCATCAGCGTCGGCGGGGCCATGTCACGCTACGCGCTCGCCGCGTTCCTGAACTGCGCACGCGAGATGAAGGACAAGGGATCCTTCACCTATATTCGCGACATGGCGCCCGTCGGCGAGCTGCGCGCCGCCTTCGCCGCGGTCACTCCTCCTTAAAGCCGTACTCCGGCACGTTGCCGCTGGCACCGTAATATTTGTACGGCAGGAACTTGCCGCTCATGGTGATCTTGACGCGGTCGCCCTTCGGGTTGGCGACGCGCTCGATGCCCATGTCGAAGTCGATCGCCGACATGATGCCGTCGCCGAACTCTTCCTCGATCAGCGCCTTCCAGGCCGGGCCGTTCACCATCACCATCTCGTAGAAGCGGTAGATCAGCGGATCGGTCGGCGGCATCGGCGTGCCGGTGCCGCGCATCGGCACCTCGTTGAGCATGGCAACTTCCGCCTTCGACAGGCCGAACAGCTCGCCGGCATTGGCGGCCTGCGGCTTGGTCAATTTCATCTGACCGAGGATCGCGCCAACGATCAGCACCTCGGAATAGCCGCCAATCTTGTCGCAGATGTGTTTCCAGCTCCAGCCCTTCTCGCGCTTGATGTCGAGCAGCTTTTCGGTGAGGTCTTCGCGTTTCATGTCAGGGTCTCCTCTTCAAAAGCATGATCCGGAAAAGTGTGAAGCGGTTTTCCGTAGATCATGCGTCTATAAAATCACGCAGTCAGTCCGGGGCTGGGCCCGGGTATCCATGGCTGTCGTTGCTCTTCGCCATTCGACGCGATCGTCAGTCCGGGCTTGCCGATCTGAACCACCGGCACGTTGCGCGGATCATGACCGGGCGTCTCGGCGGCAAAGGTCTTGCTGCGGGTCACCAGGAAATCGATGATGTGGTTGCGCAAGGCGTAGTACAGCGGATGGCGGTGCAGATCGGTGCGGCCGCGATCCCTCGGCAGCGGGTTCTCGACGACTTCGGCGAGCACCGCGCCCGGACCGTTGGTCATCAGGAAAATCTTGTCGGCGAGATAGATCGCCTCGTCCACGTCATGGGTGATCATGAACGCGGTCTGCCCAGTCTCGAGGCAAATCCGCCGCACCTCGTCCTGGAGCGTGCCGCGCGTCAGCGCGTCGAGCGCCGAGAACGGCTCGTCCATCAGCATCATCTTCGGCGTGATCGAGAGCGCGCGGGCGATGCCGACGCGCTGCTTCATGCCGCCCGACAGCTCGGAGGGACGCTTGTGCTCGGAGCCGGTGAGGCCGACGAGATCGATGAAACTCTGCGCGTGCGCCCTGACCTTGGCGCGATCCCAGCTCCGCCATTTCGAGCTGACGGCATAGGCGACGTTGCCGAGCACGGTGCGCCAGGGCAAAAGCGCGTGGCTCTGGAAGATCACGGCGCGGTCGAGGCTGGTGCCGGAAATCGCCTGCCCGTCGACGATGACGGCACCTTCGCTCGGCGCATCGAGGCCGGCAAGGATGTTGAGCACTGTGGTTTTGCCGCAGCCGGAATGGCCGATCACGCAACAGAACTCGCCGCGGGCCATCGACAGCCACAGATTCTCGAACACGGTCGTGGTGGCGCCGCCCGCGCCCGGATAGCGCTTCGCGATGCCTTCGATGGAGATGAATTTATCGGTCACTGCCCTACTCCGGAAACGTAACCATGCGCGTGAATCGCGCCAGGATCTGGTCAAGCAGCATGCCGACGATCCCGATCAGGAGGATCGCGATGATGACATTGGTGATCGAGAGGTTGTTCCACTCGTTCCAGACGAAATAGCCGATCCCGGTGCCGCCGACGAGCATTTCGGCGGCGACGATCACGAGCCAGGCAATGCCGATCGAGATGCGCATCCCGGTCAAGATCGTCGGCGCTGCCGCCGGCAGGATCACGGTGAAGGCGCGCCTGACGGTGCCGACCTCCAGCGTGCGCGCGACGTTGATCCACTCCTTGCGCACGCCGGCAACGCCGAAGACGGTGTTGAGCAGCATCGGCCAGATCGAGCAGATGAAGATGACGAAGATCGCCGAGATCGAGGAATCCTTGATGGTGTAGAGCGCCAGCGGCATCCAGGCCAGCGGCGAGATCGGCTTCAGCACCTGGATGAAGGGATCGAGCGCCTTGCTGAGCAGCGGCGACATGCCGATGAGGAAGCCGAGCGGGATCGCGACCAGCACCGCCAGCAGATAGCCGGTGCCGACGCGCGCGATCGAATAGGCAAGCTGGATGCCGAGCCCCTTGTCGTTCGGCCCGTTGTCATAGAACGGCCGCCTCAGGTGCTCCCAGAGCTTTGCGCCGACATCGAGCGGCCCGGGCATCGCGGATTTGCCTTGCGTCGCGGTCAGCCCCATCAGCTTGGCGTATTCCGGACTCATCGCTGTCGTTGCGCCGGTCGAGCGCGTGGCGAGATGCCAGATGCCGAGGAATGCGGCGAGAAGCGCGATAGAGACGAGGCCGGCGCGGAGGCGGAGGGAGGAGTTCATTGCGCAAGACCTCTCCACATGTCGTCCCGGCGAAGGCCGGGACCCATACCGCGGAATCTATCGATCGCGATCGGTAGCAGCACCGAACGATGAGTCTTCGCCAAACATCTCCCTGGGGTTATGGGTCCCGGCCTTCGCCGGGACGACGGTAGCGAGAGAAGTTTACTCACGATGCCTTCCTGATCTTGAAGCTGGCCAAATAATCCTCCGGCTTGGCCGGATCGAACGTCTTGCCCATCACCGCGAACGACTTGTAGCTGCTCGCGGGCGGCGACAGCCCCATCTCGGTCATCAGCTTCTTCGTATCGGTCGCCAGGTACACCTGCTCGGCGACCGTCTTGTAATCGACGTCGCCCTTGATCTGGCCCCAGCGCTTCATCTGCGTCAGCATCCACACCGCAAAGGACTGCCAGGGGAACGGATCGAAATCGACCCGCTTGGCGTCGGTCTTCACCCCGCCGAGGCCGTCGGCGTAGGTGCCGGTCAAAACCTGCTCCAGCACCGTGACCGGCGCGTTGATGTAGTTCGCCGGCGCGATCGCCTCCGCGATCTGCTTGCGGTTCTCTGCCTTCGACGCATAGGCCGTCGCATCGACGATGGCCCGCGTCAGTGCGGCAAAGCTGTTCGGCGCCGTCGTGATGAACTCGCGGCTCGCAGCAAAGCTGCAGCAGGGATGGCCATCCCAGATATCCTTGGACAAGAGATGCATGAAACCGACGCCGTCATAGATCGCGCGCTGGCAGATGTTGTCGGGCGCGAGGAAGCCGTCGATGTTGTCGGCGCGCAGGTTCGCGACCATCTCCGGCGGCGGTACCGAGCGCAGCTGCACGTCGGTATCGGGGTCGAGACCGGCTTCCGCGAGATAATAGCGCAGCAAATAGTTGTGCATGGAATAGTCGAAGGGAATGGCGAACTTCAGGCCCTTCCAGTCCTTGGGATCGCGCTTGTCCTTGTGCTTGGCCGCCAGCACGATGCCCTGCCCGTTGATGTTCTCGATCGCCGGCACGGCAAAGGGAATGGCGTTCGCACCGAGCCCCAGCGAGATCGCGATCGGCATCGGCGCCAGCATGTGTGCCGCGTCGTATTCCTTGTTGATCGTCTTGTCGCGGATCACTGCCCAGCCGGCGGTCTTGACCACTTCGACGTTGAGGCCGTGCTTGGCATAGAAACCGAGCGGGGCCGCCATGATGATCGGCGTCGCGCAGGTGATCGGGATGAAGCCGACCTTGAGGTCCTTCTTCTCGGGCGCGCCAGTCTCGGCAAACACCTCGGTTGCGGTCTGAAGCGGGAAGAACTGCGACAGCGCGGCCAGCGCCGTCGAGGCCCCAACCGATTTCAGAAACGCGCGCCGCGCCATATCTTGCGGAAACATCGCGCGCATCACAGCGGAGGCGACAACGCCCGCGTAACGCGTCTCCTCGCTGTCCGACGGGTCGCAGCGCAGGGCTGCGCTCGCCTGCTCGTGCTCCGCCGCCGATCGGTGCTGGCCACAGACACAACCGGCTCGAAGGTTTCGATCGGGATCAAACGGATTGTCGAATGTGGACATCGGACCTCCTGCGCGTCATTGCAGAAGGAATTACGCAAGGAGCATGCCATCGCCGGATCGCGAGGCAGTGCGTTGATGACGCAGCACTTTCCGTCGCGCTTGGTCGCTACGAAAAGTCGTGATAAACGAAAATTCGTAATCAAATGACGAGATTTCGTAATGGCAATGACGCCAATGCCCGGCCGCGACGATGCGGCCGAAACCATCGATCCGCGCACCGCGGCGTTTGAGTCCTCAGTGGAAGCGACGCTGCTGGTCGATCCCTCCCGCGATCAGATCATCGACGCCAATCCGGCGGCCTGCACCCTGCTCGGCTACGACCGCACGCTGTTGCGGCAGACCAGGGCCAGCACCCTTCATGCCGGCCAGCTCCCGGCGCTGACCGTGTTCACCCAGGCCGTGCTGCACAAGGGCGCTTACTGGACCACGGCGCTCACCCCGCGCCATGCCGCCGGGCAAAATCTCAGGCTCGAATATGCCGGCTGCATCCTGCCCCATGACGGCCGCACGCTGGTGCTGCTCACCCTCACCGATCTCGAAGCGCGCCGCCGACGCAACGTCGACGCTGCTGCCGAAGACCACATGCGCGGCGGCATCTCGACCTGGCAGCGGGTCGAACGCGTATTCCAGGACATCGAGCGCGAGAACCAGCTGATCCTGCGCGCGGCCGGCGAAGGCATCTATGGCGTCAACGCCGAAGGCAAGACCACCTTCGTCAACCCTGCGGCGGAGCGGATGCTCGGCTGGACCGCCGAGGAGCTGGTCGGCAAGGAAATCCATCCGATCGTGCACCACACCCACCATGATGGCCGGCACTATCACAACCACGACTGCCCGATCTATGCGGCGTTCCGCGACGGCGCCGTGCATCAGGTCGACGGCGAGGTGTTTTGGCGCAAGGACGGCTCGCCCGCCTGGGTCGAATACACCTCCACTCCGATCCGCGACCGCGGCGTGGTGGTCGGCGCGGTCGTGGTGTTTCGCGATGTCAGCCAGCGCCGCGAGGCCGACGAGAAGCTGCATGCCGCGCTTGCCGAGGTCGACCGCCTGCGCGAGCGTCTCGAGCTCGAAAACGCCTATCTCCAGGAAGAAATCCGCATCGAGACCAATCCCCGCGGCATCATCGGCCAGAGCGAGGCGATCCAGAAGACGCTGCGCCAGGTCAAGCTGGTGGCCCCGACCACCGCGGCCGTGATGATCACCGGGGCATCAGGCACCGGCAAGGAGCTGATCGCGCGCGCCATCCACGAAGCCTCGGGTCGCAGCGACCGGCCGCTGATCCGCGTCAACTGCGCCGCGATCCCGCGCGAATTGTTCGAGAGCGAGTTCTTCGGTCATGTCCGCGGCGCCTTCACCGGCGCAACGCGCGACCGCATCGGCCGGTTCGAGCTTGCCGACGGCGGCACGTTGTTTCTGGACGAGGTTGGCGAGATCCCGCTCGAACTCCAGGGCAAGCTGCTGCGCGTCTTGCAGGAAGGCAATTTCGAGCGCGTCGGCCAGGAGCGCACGCGCGCGGTCGACGTGCGCGTCATTGCCGCGACCAATCGCGATCTCAAGCAGGAGGTGCAACGCGGCCGGTTTCGCGAGGACCTCTATTTCCGTCTCAACGTATTTCCGATCGAGACTGTCCCCTTGCGCGAGCGACGCGAGGACATTCCGCTGCTCGCCCAGCATTTCCTGACGCGCGAGAGCAAGGCGTTGAAGTCGAACCTGCGTCTGTCCGAAGGCGATGCGCGGCGGCTGACCCGCTACGACTGGCCCGGCAATGTCCGCGAATTGCAGAACGTGATCGAGCGCGCCGCAATCCTGTCCCAGAACGGGCGGCTGCGCATCGATCTGCCCGACCCCTCCGGCACGCAAGCTCCGAGCGGCGCTGCACGCCCGAAAGCCGATGTGCGCCCCGCGGTCATGACGTCATCGGAAATGCGCGATCACGAGCGCGCCAACATTTTGGCGGCGCTCGAAGCCTGCGCAGGGAAAGTCTTCGGCCCCGGCGGCGCGGCCGAGATGCTCGATATCAAGCCGACCACATTGGCCTCGCGGATCAAGGCGCTTGGTATTGCGCCTCGTCCGCGGGCAGATCTCAACGGCTAGAATGTGGCGAAGCACGGTCGCGCGCCTCGGTTCACCTCTCCCGTAGGGAGAGGTCGGATCGCATCGAGAGATGCGATCCGGGTGAGGGCTTACGGTCTCACCAAAGGCAACGCCCCCTCACCCGGATTGCGCTGGACGATGCTTCGCATCGCCAGGAGCAATCCGACCTCTCCCCGTCGGGGAGAGGTGGACCGAGCCCTAAGGCAGCGGCACGCTATCACGCCGCCTTGATCGTGACCTCCGCTGCCATCGGCAATCCCTGCTCGATCGGCAGCGACGGATCGCGCGACCATTCGTTCCAGGAGCCAAAGTACATCCGCACGTCCTTTACGCCGGCATTCTTCAGCGCCAGGAACGTGTTTGAGGCGCGCGCGCCCTTGAAGCAGTAGAGATAGACCGGCGTCGTCTGCGAGATGCCGACAGTGGCGCATTCGGCCAGAATCTCGTCCTTGGACTTGAAGCGCGGGCCCTCGGCGGTCGGCTTCATCATGCGGTACCATTCCAGCCACACCGCGCCGGGGATGCGGCCCTTGCGTGGGCAGAAATCCTTGCCGTATGGGGACGAGCTGTCGCCGATCCACTCATCGACGTCGCGCACGTCGAGGATGGCGATGCCGGGCTTGCCGACGGCCCCGAGCATGGTCTTGGCGTCGATCAGGATCTCGCCCGCCTCAGGCACGATCGTGAACGAGGCCTTCGCCGGCGTCGGCACGTCCTTGGTGACCGGCAATCCGGCTACTGCCCAGGCATCGAAACCGCCATGCAACACCTTGACCTTGGGATAGCCGAGCATGGTGAGGAGATAGTAGCCGCGGCAGGACTGACCGAAGCCGGAGTTCATCGACTGCTCATAGACCACCGCTGTCTCCGTTCCGGAGAGACCGGCGGCACCAAAGGCGTCGGCAAATTTGGTCTTGAGCTCGTTGATGCCGTCGGGCGTCGAGGTCGCAAGATAGGTGAAGATGTCGTGCACGTTCACGGCATTGGGGAGGTGCCCGGCGCCGTAGGCGTCGGGATTGCGGGTGTCGATGACGACACAGGGCTCGGTCTTCAAGAGATCGGCAAGTTCGCTGGCAGAGATCAGAACGTCCGTCATTGGCAGCCTCTCCGTTGAGGTTGAAGGTGGTCTTAACAGTCGTCTTGGCAGGCGTCTTCGGGTGGACTCGTGAAGATCAGGAATCGGCGAGCATCTTGCGTAATTGCTTGGTGGCAGGCGTGACGATCGCGACGAAATAGGCCTCGCGCAGTCGCCGCTGAGCGCGATGGCTTTTGAGATAACCGCGTGCACCACAATGCAGCATCGCCGCATGCGCCGCCGCGACGCTGGCTTCGCCGGCACGAAGCCTGAGTGCGATCACCTTGCGCCAGTAGGTCTCCTCCTCGTTGTAGGGATCACGCGCCAGCGCCATCGTTTCGGTCTCGAGCTCGGCGGCGAGATCGCGAAAATGCACCGGCTGCTGCGGCAGATAGCGGTTGATATGGCCAAGGGGGCTGTCGACTTCGTCCATGATGTTGATGCAGTCCCTGATCACGCCGAGCGCCATGCCGGCCTGGAGCAGGATGAAGCCGGCGCGGATCTTCTTCACGAAGGGACCCGCGGGATCGGCCAGGATCAGTTCGTCCGGCACGAAGACGTCGCGGAACTGGACGCCATAAGTGCCGGTGCCGTCCATGGCGAGGAACGGCTTGCACGGCGTCAGCGTGATCGCGGGATCGGAGCAGTCGGCCAGAAACATCACCGTGCCAGGCTCGCCTTTTGCGATGCCCTGATCGTCCTCGCGTTCGAAGATCGTGCCGAAGTAATGGTCAGGACCGAGATTGGAGACCCAGGGCAGCGCGCCGCGCACGATGTAGCCGCCCTCGACCTTGCGCCCCTTCAGCTTGAGCTTCTCGATGCCAAAGAAGCTCTTCATCGGATTGGAGAGCCCGGTGCCGCCGAGCACCCGCCCCGTCGAGAAGGCATCGCCAAAGCGTTTTGCCAGCTTCAGATTTGTCGAGTTCGCGGCGTACCAGACGAGCGTGTTCTGGCACCAGGCCATGAAGGCGGTGGCGCCGCAAATCTCGCCAATCGCCGCCATCGCCTGGATGGCGCAGCGCAGATCCGCGGGGCCTTCGTGCGGGACGTGACTGCCCCAGGCGCCGACCGCGCCGAACTTGCGCAGAACCTCGGCCGGATAGACCGTGCCGGCGTCGATGCCGGCAGCGAGCGGCGCGAGCTGCTCCCGCGCGATCCGCGCCACCTCTCCTGCAATGGACGGTGCGGGATGATCCAAAACGTCGACCCGCGATAAAGCCAGTGAACCCATGATCGTCTCCCGCACCCCAGTTGCTGATTGCTGTCTGCTAGATGCCGACCTCGAGATTGACCGGGCGGGTGAAGGTGTTGGCGACCGGCGACCATTTCTTCACATGGGCGACCAGCGCGTTGATCTCGTCCGGCGCGATGCCCTCGCACTCCATGTCGACCTTGACGCGGACGTCAGTGAAGCCGACCGGCTTGTCGGAAGTGTCGCCGGTGCCCCAGACCGCAGTGATGTTGAGGTCGCCCTCGAGCTCCAGCTCGAGCTTGTTGACGATCCAGCCGCGATGCACGGCGTTGGCGTGCAGACCGACGGCGAGGCAGGAGCCGAGCGCGGCGAGCGAGGCTTCCGACGGATTGGGCGCGGTATCGTCGCCCAGAAGCCCCGGGGGCTCGTCGACGATGTAGGGCGGCAAATTGCGGATGTAGTTGGCGTGGCGGAATTTTCCCTCCGCGACCGTCTTGCACTTCAAGGTCTTGACGACCTTCGGATTGGCCTTGCCGCTCGCGATCAGTTGCTCGAGGCCATTCTTGTCGATGGGCGCGAGGCACCCCGTCAGCACTGTCTTCTGAACGACGGCAGTCATCAGTCTTCTCCCTGGCAGAAGTGGAAATCGGCAGGATACCGAACGGTCTGTTTCCTTGCATGGAGCGTGCCACAGCAAGCCGAAAACAAAACGCGAAGCATTGGAGCCGCTTAAGTGTCCCTGCCTGCGGATTGATCAGCCGCAGCTTGCTTAAAGGCGAAGCAGATGCGCTTGCGCGTGCGAATCTTTTCGGCGCGGAACAGATGCGGCTTGCTGATGCGGCGCAGCTGCGGGTAAGTTCGAGTCCATGGCTAAGACGTCATCGAAGAAAAAATCGAATTCGCCGCACGCCGGTGCTGGCGCAGGCGACGACGAGTCCGCGCGCGGGCGTTTGCTGAGCGCCGCGACCCATCTGTTCTGCAAGAACGGCATCAATGCCACCGGCATCGATGCGATCATCGAGGAAGCCGGCACCGCGAAGACCACGCTCTATAAATTGTTCGGCTCCAAGACCAACCTCGTCAACGCGGTGCTGGAGAGCGAAGGCAAGCAGTGGCGCGAATGGTTCATCGGCGCGATGGAGCAAGGCGGCGGTGATGCGCAGGCGAAACTGACGCGCATCTTCCCCGCGCTGAAGAGCTGGTTCGCCGAAGAACGCTTCTACGGCTGCCCCTTCATCAACGCCGTCGGCGAGCACGACAAGGACCAGAAGCTGTTCCGCAACATCGCGTTGAAGCACAAGAAAATCGTGCTCGGCCACATCGAGAAACTCGCCGGCGAGTTCGGCTCCAGCGAGCCCACCGTGCTCGCGCACCAGCTCGGCCTCATCATCGACGGCGCCATCGTCGCGGCGATGATCTCGCGCGATCCGGGCGTTGCCGATACCGCCGCGCTTGCGGCAGGTCCCCTGCTCAGCCAGTCGAAGACGAAGAAGAAGCGCGCGGCGGACCAGCTAGAGGCAGTGTGATCGGTCTCATCCGTAGCCCGCATGAGCGCAGCGACATGCGGGAACACCGTCCCGGATATCGCTCCGCTCATCCGGGCTACGAAGATTCAGGAGGTGGGCAAAGGCGCGCAGCGCCGTGGCCACGAATTCTGTCGCAACGTTGCCGATCGACATCGGTGGGCACGCTGCGCTTTGCCTAACAACAGTCAGCGGCTCGCTCGCAACGCGCCAAGCTCGACGTCGGCGGCCTGTTTCTCTATGAAGGTCTTCGGGCAATCAGCTGCCGCCAAGTCGAACAGCCTCAACGCCTCTTCCTTGGAGCCGCCCTGCAGTGCGCGCTCAGCAATATAGAAATTCGCCTCGCAGACCTGCGCCTTCTTCTTCGTGGGGTCGGCATCGTCCGCCGCGCTGAGCACTTGCTCCGGCGTCATTGTGCCAAGAAAGAGATTGACGATCGGCGCGGGCCATTTCGCCGCGTCCAGCTGCTTTGCAGCCTCGCTCAGCTGGCTCGGTTGGTCACTGCGCCTTGCAAGAATTTCGCGCCATACGACCGGATAGGCATCCTTTGGATTGAGCAGGATCGCCTGATCCAGGTCGGTCAACGATTTGGTGAATGAAGCACTCTGCCAATAGATCCTCGCGCGATGAAAGTAGGCGCGTGAATCCTTGGCATCCAGCTGCACGAGTTGATCGTAGTCCGCAATCGCGCGGCCGAAGTCCCCCTTGGTTCTGTACGCATTGCCGCGAGACGATATTGCGTCCTTGTCCTTGGGATTGAGGCGGATCGCCTCATCATAGTCTGCGATAGCGCGGTCAAGGTCCCCTTTTGCGTAGTAGGCCACTCCGCGAGCGCGGAGCGCAGGTCCATCCCCCGCAGCGAGTACGATTGACTCACCAGCGACGGATGCAGAAATGGGGTCGGCGCCCTGACCTTGAATCTGAGGCTGCCGATCGCCAGGGATTGCTTGATCCTGATGTGCCAGCTGGATTGCCTGGTTGTAATCGGCAATCGCGTGATCATAATCGCCTTTTCGAGCGTAGGCGACGCCCCGACAGCCGTAGGCAGATCGGCTTTGTGGATTCAACTCGATGATCCGGTCATAGTCGGCGATAGCGCGGTCGAGTTCGCCCAGCTGAGAAAAGGATTCGGCTCGGAAGTAGTAGAAATACTCATTCCTCGGCTTGATTTGGATTGTTTGATCGAGTTCGGCCAATGCACGCTCTCTGTTACCCTTGGCGAAGTAAACCCGGCCGCGGCACAATTGACCGCCGCCGGTTTGGGGGCTGATCTCGACCGCTCGATCACAGTCGGCCATGGCCCGATCCGGATCCCCCTTGCGGACGTAAGCGAGGCCCCGTTCGACATGCTCTATGACATTGTCCGGATGGATCAGGAGAGCCTGATCATAGTCGGTGATGGCGCGGACGAAGTCGCGTCTCGCCGAATAGACGTGAGCACGTCCGAGATATGCGTAGGTATTCTTCGGATCAAGCTCGATCACCTTGGCATAGTCTGGCAGCGCGGCCTCGGGCTCTCGCTTTTGGAGAAACGCAGAAGCTCTCGCGATACGGGCGTTCAGATTGGCCGGATCGCGCTCGATGATCTGGTTGTAGTCCGCGATCGCAAGATCGATCTCGCCCTTCTGGCGGTAGAACATGGCGCGGCGGAAGTACGCCATGATCACGCCTTGCTGCATGCCCGTCGCCGCCTGAATGATGGCGGAGCAGCCCGCGATGCGGTCATCAACGCTGAAATTTCCGACCGCGTTGCACTTGGAGGTCAAGGGCATTTCCGCGCGAGCGCCTGATATTTCGAGCAAGGCCGTCAGCGCCAAAACACTGAAGCTTGCTACCGCACAAATGAGTGCGCGGCCGATCATTCCAAACATACAGTCCCCAACTCAATTCCCGAGGACTGTCATAGCAACGGATTGCGAGTTTGCACAGCCCTCGGTTGCGTCGTTGGCAAATGGAGCTCCAGCTGGCCGAAAGCTTGGCGCAGACTAGTGCCGTAGGGTGGGCAAAGGCGCGCAGCGCCGTGCCCACAAATTCTGTCTCAACATTGCCGATCGACATGGTGGGCACGCTACACTTTGCCACCCTACAAGACCGATGCGCGACGAGACCTACGCGCTCTGCGCCATCATCCCGGCAAGCCGCACCAGCTCCGCCTCCAGATCGCGCTCGACGTCCGCCGCCCGGATCTCCAGCACACGATAATCCCGCGCTTCGAGCCACACACGCCGCGACGCACGGTCGGCGGCGATGGTCTCGCCCTCGCCCGGGTTGACCAGCTCGATCGCGATCCGGTGCGGGAATGAGACGAAATCCGGGATATGCCGCCCCACCGGGGTCTGGCGCTTGAACTGGCCGGCGAAACGACGATCACGGGTCAGGGCATGCCAGAGCAGGCGCTCGGCATCGGTCGGGTTGCGGCGGAGCAGGCGGGCGAGGCCGCGCACGGTCGAGCCGCTGTCGGGCACGCCGCCGCCCTGCCCG
>NZ_PSRT01000035.1 GCF_004212635.1 Bradyrhizobium genosp. SA-3
CCGCTGGCCGGCCCGATCGTTCCGCTGGTTGCGGCCTCGATCTCGACCGATCAATTGCTGGGCGGGCCGGGCTCGCGTCCCGCCGCCGTCGATGCGCTCGCTGCGAAGACGATGGTGAAAGGCGAGCCGCTGACGGCTCCGGCCGGCCGTGCCGATGATTATGCCTGGCCGCGCCGCGAAGTCGGCCGCGAGCAGGCCAAGGGCGATACGCCGATGGCGGCGACGACGCCTGACGGCAGCGTTGCTCACGGCTCACCGGGAGCCGCCGCCGCGGTCGCCCCGCCAAAACTCGCGCCGAAGAAGCCGCAGCTCCCGCCACAGCAGCCGGCACAGGCAGCGCCGTCATTCCGGGATTTCTTCGGCTTCGGCTCGCCGCCGCCACCGCCGTCGCGTCAACTGGCGCCGCCCCCGGGCCCTCGCAATCCGAATCTGAACCCCGCGATCCCGCGGCCGCCGGGTAATGTCGGGCGATCGGCCGAAATGTTCCGGTAATTTTTCTCTTTTGATTTGAGATGTCAGTCCCGGGCGCGCGTAGCGCGAGCTCAGATGCACAATTGCGCATCGGAGAATCCATCGCTCTACCATTCATGTCGATGGATGGATGGATTTCGGGCTCACGCCAAGAGGCGCGCCCCGGAATGGCGGATGTCTCAGCCGTAATAGCGCCAGCGCGGCGGCGGGCGGCGCGCGGGGCGCGACATCAGAAGCGCGAGCGCGAAGCCGATGCCGCCGGCAATCAGCAGCGCGCCGAGCGGGTTGTCATGCACCTTCCGCGCAATCGCCTGCGAGCCGTCGCGGAACGTATCGCCACTCGCCTCATAGGCATCCTTGGCGTAGCTGGTGGCCGTGTCTGCGGCTTCTCGCGCTGCGTCCTTCGCCTGGCCGTATAGATTCTGCACTGTCCCTGCGGCTTCCCGTGCCTTGCCTGAGGCCTGCGTTTTTGCGTCTCCCGCCATCTCGCCCACGGTGCCTTCCACGCCGCCCGCCATTTCCTTGGCTGATCCAATGATCCGATCCGCGTCCATGATAATCCTCCTCGGTGATCAGCCGAAGTAACCGATCAGAAGCAGCGCAGTTCCTTATCATTGCCTACAGAATGAGGCCGCCATCGACGACCAACGTCTGGCCGACGATGTAGGACGATAGCGGCGAAGCCAGGAACAGCGCCGCGCCCGCCATGTCGGCCGGCGTGCCCAATCGCCGCAGCGGAATGCGCGCCAGCGCGCCTTCGAGCCGCTTGGGATTGTCGGTGGTCACCTTCGTCATCTTGGTGTCGACGAGCCCGGGCGCGATGCCGTTGACGCGGATGCCGTCCTCGGCCCAGGCCTCGCCCAGCGTACGCGTCAATCCGACCGCGCCGGTCTTCGAGGCGTTGTAGGCGGGATTGCCCATGGTGGAATGATAGGCGGCGGTCGAGGACACTATGATCAGAGAGCCCTTCGCATCCCGCAGCATGGAATGAAACCGCGTTGCGCACGCCATCAGGCTCATCAGGTTGACCTCGACGACCTTGCGAAAACCCGTCATCTCGAATTCGCCGCGGCGATAGATCACTGCGCCCTGCGCGAGCACCAGGATGTCGAGCCGTTCGAAGGGCGGCTTGAACGCTTCGATCGCACCGGCATCGCTGACGTCGAGCTGCGCGTAGGCGAGACCCGTGAGATCGGAGCCTTCCTCGATGGAATATTCCGCAGGCCGAGCACGCGTGCCGCAAACCGCGACATGCGCACCCCTGGCGCGAAAGGCCTGCGCGATGCCGTTGCCGATGCCGCTGGAACCGCCGACCACCTGCACCTGCTTGCCTGAGAAATCGAGCTCGTTCATCGCGGCCTCCCTTTTGTTTTGCTTGTTTGACCTGTCTGCGGATCGATGCCAGCCTTGTCAATCATAACAAGAACAAGCAGGGCGCGAGGAAGCAGCATGTTCGAATTCAAACCGCTCAGCCGGTCCGTGAAGGGCCTGACCGTCCTCGTCACCGGCGCGGCCAGCGGCATGGGACGCGCCACCGCGCGCGTGTTCGCCACTGAAGGTGCGAACGTCGCCGTCACCGATTATGACGAGCGCGGCGCCGATGCAGTCGCCAAGGAGATCTCGGCAAGCAGCGGGGCAGCGAAGGCGTGGAAGCTCGATGTTGCCGACGGCGGCGAGATCAAGCGCGTGGTCGGCGATGTCGCGGCGCATTTCGGCGGGCTCGACATCGTCGTCAACAATGCCGGCATCTCCGTGCGTGTCGCGATCGACGACGAGACCTATGAGGACGCATGGGCCAAGGGCCTCGCCGTGATGCTGACGGCGCATCCGCGCGTCATCCGCGCCGCGCTGCCGCACTTGCGCAAATCGAAGAGCCCGCGCATCGTCAACATCGCCTCGACCGAAGCGCTTGGCGCCACTGCATTACATAGCCCCTATTCGGCGGCGAAGGGCGGCGTTGCGAGCCTCACCCGTTCGCTGGCGGTGGAGCTCGGCCGCGAGGGCATCACCGTCAACTGCATCTGTCCCGGCCCGATCCGCACGGCAATCACCGATCGCATTTCCGAGGAGCACAAGACCATCTACGCCAAGCGCCGCACCGCGCTCGGCCGCTATGGCGACCCTGAAGAGGTCGCGCATATGACGCTCAGCCTGTGCCTGCCGGCCGCCTCTTTCCTCACCGGCGCGGTGATCCCGGTCGACGGCGGGCTGATGGCCCGCAACGCGTGAGAGCCATGCGCGCGACGCGTTGACATCGCCGGACGCGGGAGTCATTTTTTTCGCAAACGGAGCGGGGAAACCGCTCGCAGATGCGGGAGAAAACGCCATGACGATCGCCATCCGGCAGCTTCAGAAGCATTTCGTCGGTGAGGTGTCGGGCCTCGACCTGCGAAAGCCGCTCACGCCGGACGAGGCGCGGGAAGTCGAAGCCGCCATGGACAAATACGCGGTGCTGGTCTTCCACGACCAGGACATCACCGACGAGCAGCAGATGGCGTTTGCGCTGAATTTCGGCCAGCGCGAGGACGCGCGCGGCGGCACCGTCACCAAGGAGAAGGACTATCGGCTGCAATCCGGGCTGAACGATGTCTCGAACCTCGGCAAGGACGGCAAGCCGCTGGCGAAGGACAGCCGCGCGCATCTGTTCAACCTCGGCAATTGCCTGTGGCATTCCGACAGCTCGTTCCGCCCCATTCCGGCAAAATTCTCGCTGCTGTCCGCGCGCGTGGTGAACCCGAAGGGCGGCAACACCGAATTCGCCGACATGCGCGCCGCCTATGACGCGCTCGACGAGGAGACCAAGGCGGAGATCGAGAACCTCGTCTGCGAGCACTCGCTGATGTATTCGCGGGGATCGCTCGGCTTCACCGAATATACCGACGACGAGAAGGAGATGTTCAAGCCGGTGCTGCAGCGTCTGGTGCGCACGCACCCCGTGCATCGCCGCAAATCGCTGTATCTCTCATCGCATGCCGGCAAGGTCGTCGGCATGAGCGTGCCGGAGGGCCGGCTGCTGCTGCGCGACCTGAACGAGCACGCGACGCAAGCAGAGTTCGTCTACGTCCACAAATGGAAGCTGCATGATCTCGTGATGTGGGACAACCGCCAGACCATGCACCGCGTCCGCCGCTACGACCAGTCGCAACCGCGCGACATGCGCCGCGCGACGGTGGCCGGCACGGAGCCGACGGTGCAGCAGCAGGCGGCGGAGTAGTTTTTCGTCGTCCCGGCGAAGGCCGGGACCCATAGCCACCGAATCTAGTTTGGCGAAGATTGGTGGTTGCCAGATCGCCTTGACAACCGCTCCCTGGGGGTATGGGTCCCGGCCTTCGCCGGGACGACGCTGGAGGGCGGAGCGACGGCATCAATCACCATCGTCGTCCTGGACCAGCGAGCGGAGCGAGCGCTGATCCAGGACCCATTACATTACCACCGAGCGCAGTTTGGCGAAGGCTGGTGGTTACCAGTTCGCTTCAACGACTACTCCCTGGGGTAATGGGTCCTGGCTTTCGCCAGGACGACGGCTAACGCTACGCGTGCCCGGCCTCGTTGGAGAGCATGCCGGGATCGATGCCAATCTTCTGCAAGGCGCGGTTGTATTTGTCATCGACATCGTCGCCGAAGATCAAGTCAGTGTCGGCGTCGCAATGCAGCCAGCCATTGCTCTGGATCTCGGTCTCGAGCTGACCCGGCGCCCAGCCGGCATAGCCGAGCGCGAGGATGGCGTGCTTGGGGCCGGAGCCGTTGGCGATCGCGCGCAGGATGTCGACGGTCGCGGTGAGGCAGACGCCCTCGTCGATCCGCAGCGTCGCGTTCTCAATGTAGAAGTCGCTGGAATGCAGCACGAAGCCACGCCCGGTGTCGACCGGGCGCCGCGCAGCACTTTCATGCTTTCGGCATTTTCCGGCAGCTTGATGTGCTCGCCCTTCTTGATGATGCCGAGCTGCATCAGGAGCTCGGGGAAGTCGATGGAGCCCGCGGGGTGATTGACGATGATGCCCATCGCGCCTTCGGCCGAATGGGCGCAGAGATAGATCACGGAGCGCTCGAAACGGGGATCGCCCATCACGGGCATCGCAATCAGGAGCCGGCCGTCGAGATAACCGGCCGAATTGGGGAGCGCGGGGCCTGCGCTGCGGGTGCTCTCGCCCGTCCTTTTGCCTGTAGGAGCCATGGTGAAGCACTCCGGTTTCAATTCCTATCCTGATGTCGGGCCCGGCGGCTGTCAAATCAAGGCTTGCAGAGACTTGATTCAGATGCATCCATCACAAGCAATTCAATGGTTTGCCCCGGGGCCACCCTGTAAAGACGTGCCATGTCCAGCATAGTTCCCTTGCGTGCGGCGATTGGCGTCGCGACAACCCTGCTCGCGTCGTCGCTGGCAGTCGCAGCCCGGGCCGACGACGCTTCGCCGTGGCAGCGCGACGGACATTCCGCAGTGCGGCTGGTCGCGGGGTCGCGCAGCGGCGCTGTCCTGCTTGGCGGTATCGCCTTCCAGCTCCAGCCGGGCTGGAAAACCTACTGGCGTACGCCCGGCGACTCCGGCGTTCCGCCGCGGTTCGACTTCTCCAAGTCGGACAATGTCGAGGCGGTGACGATCATGTGGCCGGCGCCGCTGAAGTTCGACGACGGCGCGGGCGGTCATTCGATCGGCTATCGCGACCAGATCGTACTGCCCCTGCGCATCGTCGCCAAGGCGGCCGACAAGCCGGTGACCTTACGCGCCGAGATCAACTATGCCGTGTGCGAGAAGCTCTGCATTCCTGTCGAGGCCCGCGCCGAGCTTGGCTTCAACAGCGTCGCCTCGACCGAGGACGCCAATCTGCGCGCAGCGCTCGACACCGTCCCCAAACCCGCCAATATCGGCGATCCCAACCCGCTCACTATCCGCGACGTCAAGCGTGACGGCAACAAGGTGGTCGTCGACGTGGTCGCGCCGGCGGACGCGCGCAGCGTCAACCTGCTCGTGGAAGGGCCGACGCCCGATTGGGCGCTGCCGATTCCGGCCCTGGTCCAGCCCAGCCCGCCGGACGTGAAGCGATTCTCCTTCGAGCTCGACGGGCTGCCGCCGGGCGCCAAGCCCGACGGTGCGGCGCTGAAGTTCACGCTGGTCGGGCCTGACAAGTCGTACGAGTTCAATACGAATTTGGAGTAAGCCGTCGTCCCGGCGAAGTGAGGACGACGAGGAGTTGCCTGCCAGCGACAACTCACAACTGTCGTCCCGGACAAGCGCGCCTCAAGCGCGCGCCGATCCGGGACCCATAGCCACAGGATCGGGTGAGGCGCGAGGCAAGTCACTCCGAGTCTTCGTCAAACTTCGCCCTGTGGGTATGGGTCCCGGATCGGCGCGCCGCTCTTGGCAACGCTTCGCGTTGCCCAGAGCTATTCTTGTCCGGGACGACGCCGACGATAGGAAGCCCACCCAACCGAATCTTAACGAATGGTTGCTAATTCCCGGGCATGCCGCAGCATGCGGAACCCCCCGGGGATCTCGAATTGGCCGTGATGGATGCACAACCCGCAACGACCGGACCGGCCGGGTTGATCGCGCGGCTGCGCGGCAGGCTGACGGGCGGCTCGAGCGAGGCCTCGCTGACGCGGCGGCTGGCCGGCACCATCTTCGTCATCCGCGTCGTCAGCGCAGGCCTCGCCTATGTCTCGCAGGTGCTGCTCGCGCGCTGGATGGGCACGTCCGACTACGGCGTCTACGTCTATGTCTGGACCTGGGTGCTGCTGCTCGGCAGCATGATGGATTTCGGCATCTCCGCTTCCGCACAAAAGATCATTCCGGAGTACCGCGCCCGCGGCGAGCATGCGTTGCTGCGCGGCTTTCTCTCCGGCAGCCGCTGGCTAACCTTTGCCGTCTCCGCGCTGGTGTCGCTCGGCCTTGCCGGCATCGTCAGGCTGCTCTCACCCTGGATCGATCCGGCCGAGGTGCTGCCGCTTTATATCGGCTGCATGACGCTGCCGGCCTTCGTCGTCGCCAACACCCAGGACGGCATCGCGCGCTCGCACGACTGGATGCAGCTCGGGCTGATGCCGCAATTCATCATCCGCCAGGCGCTGATCATCGGCATCACGGCCTCTGCCTTCCTGCTCGGCTATCATCTCGGCGCGGTTGCCGCGATGATCGCGAGCCTAGGTGCGGTGTGGATCGCGATGACCGGGCAGATGCTGGTGCTGAACCGCAAGCTCGCCGACCACATCGAGCCGGGCCCCAAGGCCTACGACATCGGCGGCTGGCTCGCCATCTCGCTGCCGATCCTGCTGGTCGAGAGCTTTTACCTGCTGCTGTCCTACACCGACGTACTGGTGCTGCAGCAGTTCCGCCCCTCCGACGAGGTCGGCGTTTATTTTGCCGTGGTCAAGACGCTGGCGCTGGTCTCCTTCATCCACTACGCGATGTCGGCGACGACCGCGCATCGCTTCGCCGAATACAACGCAAGCGGCGACAAGGCGCGGCTGTCGGCCTATGTCGCGCACGCCATCAGCTGGACGTTCTGGCCGTCGCTGGCGGCGACCATCGTGCTGCTTGCGCTCGGCAAGCCGCTGCTCTGGCTGTTCGGGCCACAATTTGTAGTCGGCTACGACATCATGTTCGTGGCCGCGATCGGCCTGGTGGTGCGCTCCGCGATCGGGCCGGTCGAGCGGCTGCTCAACATGCTTGGCCAGCAGAGAATCTGCGCGCTCGCTTATGCGCTGGCCTTCGTGATGAACGTCGTGCTCTGCATCGCACTGGTACCGCGCTACGGTGGCCACGGCGCCGCCGCCGCGACCTCGATCTCGCTCAGCTTCGAGACAGTGCTCTTGTTCTGGATCGTGCGGCAGCGCCTCGGCCTGCACGTGCTGGCGTTTGGCAAATAGGCCATGCGGCTGCCTGCCCGTTGGGGAACGGCGGTTTCGCAAGACGCCGGTGAACAGGGCAAAATGGCTATGCATCTCCCACCTGCAGCATGATTTTTCTTATTTGATCCAAACAGTTGCATGCCGGAGAAAGTTCATTCTACGTCGTATTGCCCAACCGACGAGACCAACCTAAGATTCCCCGGACATGTTTGATCCACTCTACGTCGCCTCTGGCTTCGGCGTCGGCCTGCTGGTCGGGATGACCGGCGTCGGCGGCGGCTCGTTGATGACGCCGCTCCTGATCCTGCTGTTCGGCGTTCATCCCTCCACGGCGGTCGGGACCGACCTGCTCTATGCCGCCGCTACCAAGACCGGCGGCAGCGTGGTGCATGGCTGGTCGCGCAGCGTGCATTGGCCGGCGGTGCTGCGGCTCGCCTGCGGCAGCATTCCGGCGAGCGCGGTGACGCTGCTGGTGCTGTGGAAGCTCGACCTCAAGAGCGATACCGAGCGCAGCCTGGTCAATCTGGTGCTGTGCTTCGCGCTGATCCTGACTGCGACGTCGCTGATCTTCCGCAAGTCGATCATGGATCGCTACCGGAAACGCCTTGAGCAGGTCGACGAGCGCGTCACCGCAATTGCGACAGTGATCACCGGAATCGCGCTCGGCGTGCTGGTCTCGATCTCGTCGGTCGGCGCCGGTGCGGTCGGCGTCACCGTGTTGCTGCTGCTCTACCCGCGCCTGCCGATGGCGACCATCGTCGGCTCCGACATCGCCCATGCCGTGCCGCTGACGCTGGTTGCCGGTATCGGACACTGGGCGCTCGGTGACGTCGACTGGGCGCTGATGGGCGTGCTGCTGATGGGCTCGCTGCCCGGCATCATCGTCGGCAGTTTCAGCGCGACGCGCGTCCCTGAGACGGTGCTGCGCCTGACGCTTGCCAGCGTGCTGTTCGTGGTCGCCGGCAAGATCATGTTTGCGGAATTGAATTTGTCGTCCGCCTTCGTGACGGCTTTGGCCTGGACGCATTGAGCGAGAGGC
This sequence comes from Bradyrhizobium genosp. SA-3, assembly GCF_004212635.1. Taxonomy (GTDB): domain Bacteria; phylum Pseudomonadota; class Alphaproteobacteria; order Rhizobiales; family Xanthobacteraceae; genus Bradyrhizobium. The sequence goes on from NZ_PSRT01000035.1 coordinate 8,357, forward strand.
TGCCGCCTCGTTCTCGCTTTCGTAGGGCGGGCAAAGCGAAAGCGTGCCCTCCACTTCTTTCAAGCGCGGAAAAATGGTGGGCACGGCGCTGACGCGCCTTTGCCCACCCTACGGCATCGAGCGCTTACTCCGCGGTCCAGCCGCCGTCGATCGAGAGATTGGTGCCGGTGATCTGGGCGGCATCGTCGCTGCACAGGAACAGGGCGAGCGCGGCGACCTGCTCGGAGGTGACGAACTCCTTGGTCGGCTGCGCATCGAGCAGCACGTCGTTGATGACCTGCTCGCGCGTCAGATTGCGTGCCTTCATCGTGTCGGGGATCTGCTTCTCGACCAGCGGCGTCCAGACATAGCCGGGGCTGATGCAGTTGCAGGTGATCTTGTGGGTCGCAACTTCCAGCGCCACAGTCTTGGTGAGACCGGCGATGCCGTGCTTGGCCGAGACATAGGCCGACTTGAAGGGCGAGGCGACGAGCGAGTGCGCCGACGCAGTATTGATGATGCGGCCCCAACCCTTCTTCTTCATGCCGGGAACGGCGGCACGGATGGCATGGAAGGCCGAGGACAGGTTGATGGCGATGATCTGGTCCCACTTCTCGAGCGGAAACTCCTCGATCGGCGAGACGAACTGGATGCCGGCATTGTTGACGAGGATGTCGACCGAACCGAACGTCTTCTCGCCGAGCGCGATCATCCCGGCGATCTCGGCGGGCTTGGTCATGTCGGCGGGCGAGTAGATCGCCTTGACCTTGAAGTCGGACTCGATCTTGGCGCGTTCCTTCTCGATGTCCTCGGGCGAGCCGAAGCCGTTGATGACCACGTTGGCGCCGGCGGCGGCGAAGGCGCGTGCGTAAGCGAGCCCGATGCCGCTGGTCGATCCGGTCACGACGGCGTTCTTGCCTGACAGACTACCCATTTCATTCGCTCCTTTTTGCCGAGGGTGCGGTGACGTCCCCCGTGAGATCGTAGGTCACCATGGTCTCGCCGGACTGCGGCTTCTCGAGCCAGTCCTTGTGGCGCATCGACAGATGCACGTCGCGCACGCCGGCTTCCCAATGCTCGACCATGGCGACATGCGAGAAGTCGTAGTCCTTGGACGAGGATTCGTAGTTCTTGCTGCGATAGATCAGGTGCACCACCGTGACGGTGCTTTCGCGCGACGCCTTGGCGAGGAATTCGACGGAAGGATCGTTCTTGAGGTAATCCGGCAACTTGCTGATGAGGTCGCGCACCGCCCGGCGGGCGTTGTGCAGCTGCTTGTTCTTGTCGGTGTTCATCCGCGTGCGGCTGGAATAGCGGATGTCCTTCTCGCGCTCGGCGGCCTCGAGCAGCGAGGTCGGCAAATCGCCGCGCGCGGAAAACAAATCGACCTGGAAGATCAGCATGTCGCGGGCGAGCTCGGCATCGAGCACGTAATCGAGCGGCGTGTTGGAGGCGATGCCGCCGTCCCAATAGTGCTCGCCATCGATGATCACGGACGGAAACCCCGGCGGCAGCGCGCCGGAGGCCATGATGTGCTCGGGCCCGATTCTCTTGCCGAGCTTCTTGAACTCGTAATTGTCGAAATATTTGAAGTTGCCGGAGGTGACGCCGACCGCACCGATCGACAGACGCGTCTTCACATCGTTGATGCGGTCGAAATCGACCAGACGCTCCAGCGTCTTCTTCAGCGGCGCGGTATCGTAATAGCTCTCCGCTTCGGGATGACCCGGCGGCCACAGCGGCGCCGGCGGAACGCGCGGGACGAAGAAGCCGGGCACGCCGAAGGTCGCGATCAGCGCCGCGCTCGTCGAGTTGAACAGCTCGCGGCTGTGATCGCTCTTGCCGATCGGCTTCCACGGCACCGGCGCCGACACCATCTCCCAGAATTCCTTCAGCCGCTCGACGCGGGTGCGGCCCTCGTTGCCGGCGATGATGGCGGCGTTGATCGCTCCGATGGAGATGCCGGCGACCCACTCCGGCTCGAAGCCGTGGCCGCACAGCGCCTGGAAGGCGCCGGCCTGGTACGAGCCGAGCGCGCCACCGCCCTGGAGGACCAGGACGCGTTGCGCATTTGCGGGGATGCTGGCGGAGTCCGGACTATGATCTGTCATGAGGGAACAATAGCAAAAGGCGAGCCACCGTGGCGACAGTCCGCTGCGGCGTCAATGCATCCCGGGATCAAGTCTGGCTTATCGCGGGTCCGTCGAAGCCAGGATCATGGTCCAGAACACCTTGTATTTGGTGCCGGGAGCATAGCCCGCCGCGATGCCCAGTTTTGTGACACCGCCCTTGAGCATGTTGGCGCGGTGGGGCGGCGAGTCGCGCCAGCCGGAAAACGCTTCCGCCAGCGTATGATAGCCGGCCGAGACGTTCTCGACCGCGACGGTCGCGGGATAGCCGCCGCCGGCGAGCCGCTTGGCGAGCGGCGCGCGAACGTCATGGTCCATCTTGTTGGCGGCCGCCATGGCCTGGGACTGGGATTCGGCGAGCAGCATCAAATTGGGATCGATCACGACGGTACCGAGCCCGTTGTTCTGGCGGTATTGCGAGATCATCACGGCGGCCGCCTGCGCATCGAGCTTGGCGCCCGGGACCGCCATGTCGATATACATGGACGGCTGCTGGACCGGCGCTTCGTTGCCGGCGCAGCCGGCCAAAAGCAAAGTGATTGATATTGCGGCCGCAGCGCGCATGAATCAGGCCCCCAAATGAGGGGCCGTTGTTGCATACCAACCGTGGCTGAAAGGTGAATTTTGAGGAAAATCTGCTCGGTGTCATTCCGGGGCAGCGCGCTGCGCTGAACTCTGGTGCGCAGTTGCGCACCCGAGGTGCGCAGTTGTGCACCTGAGAATCTCGAGATTCCGGGTCTGGTCCTTCGGACCATTCCGGAATGACGGGGATCTAGCCCGCAAATATCCGGTAGCGGCGCGGTTCGAGCCCAATTGTGTCGCCGGCGCGCAGTTCCCTATCGCGGGGCGCGTCGATCTCGATGGTCTCGCCACCTGACAGCGCGACCTCGGCGCGCTGCACGGGGCCGAAATTGCGGACATGCTGAACCGCGCCCTCGAAGGCGCCGGAGCCGGGCGGGCCGACCAGCATGTCATGTCGCCGCACGAACAGTTTTGACGCGCCAGGCGTAAGCCCGTCGGCAGTAAGTCGCAGTGGCCGGTCGCCGAGCCGGATCACGCCGCCGTCCACTTCAACCGGGAGCTCGATGCATTCGCCGATGAAGCCGTGGACGAAGGCGGTGGCCGGGCTTTCATAGACGTCGTCGGGCGAGCCGATCTGCTCGATCCGGCCCTTGTCCATCACCACGACGCGGTTGGCGACTTCCAGCGCCTCCTCCTGGTCGTGGGTGACGAAGATCGAGGTGACGTTGATCTCGTGATGCAGCGAGCGCAGCCATCGGCGCAGCTCTTTGCGCACCTTGGCATCGAGCGCACCGAAGGGCTCATCGAGCAGCAGGATGCGCGGCTCGATCGCGAGGGCGCGGGCGAGCGCGATGCGCTGGCGCTGACCGCCGGAAAGCTGGCTCGGATAGCGGTCGGCGAGCCAGTCGAGCTGCACGAGATCGAGCAGCTCCTTCACCCGCGCACGGATCGTGGCTTCGTCTTTCCGGACCGCGCGTGGCTGCACGCGCAGGCCGAAGGCGACGTTCTCGAACACGGTCATGTGGCGAAACAGGGCGTAGTGCTGGAACACGAAGCCGACATGCCGTTCGCGCGCGCCCTGCGCCAGCGCGTCCTCGCCGTTGAAGGAGACGTCGCCGGCGTCTGGCCAATCGAGGCCGGCGATGATCCGCAGCAGCGTGGTCTTGCCGGAGCCTGATGGCCCGAGCAGCGCGACCAGCTCGCCATTGTCGACCTTGAGATCGACACCGTCGAGCGCTTTGAAGCTGCCGAACTTCTTGACGAGATTCCTGACTTCAATGGTCACGGGCGTCTTGTCCTTCGTCCAGATGACGTTCGAGAACGGTTTTTGCGATCAGCGTGATCAGCGCCAGCATCGCCAGCAGCGAGGCGATCGCGAAGGCGGCGACGAACTGGTACTCGTTGTAGAGAATCTCGACCAGGAGCGGCATGGTGTTGGTCTCGCCGCGGATGTGGCCGGAGACGACCGAGACCGCGCCGAACTCACCCATCGCGCGGGCGTTACAGAGCAGCACGCCGTAGAGCACGCCCCATTTGATGTTCGGCAGCGTGACGCGGAAGAAGGTTTGCAGGCCCGAGGCGCCGAGCGAGATCGCAGCTTCCTCCTCCTGCGTGCCCTGCTCCTGCATCAGCGGGATCAGCGCGCGCGCCACGAAGGGGAAGGTCACGAAGGTGGTGGCGAGCGCAATGCCGGGCACCGCGAACAGGATCTGGATGTCGTGCTCGCGCAGCCAGCTGCCGAAATAGCCCTGCGCGCCGAACAGCAGCACGAAGACGAGGCCCGAGATCACCGGGCTCACCGAGAACGGCAGGTCGATCAGCGTGATCAGGAAGGTCTTGCCCCTGAAGTCGAACTTGGCGATGGCCCAGGCCGCGATGAGACCAAAAACAAGATTGAGACCGACCGAGATCGCGGCGACCAGCAGCGTCAGTCTGATCGCGGCCAGCGCCTCCGGCTCGGCCAGCGCGGCGAGATAGGCCAGGATTCCTTTCGAGAACGCCTGGGCGAACACCACGACGAGCGGCAGCACGACGAAGACGGTGAGGAAGATCATCGCCAGCGCGATGATGGTGATGCGCACCGCCCTTGGCTCGGTACGCAGGCTGTCGCGCGCCGCGGCCGCATGCGCACGTGCGCGCGCATCGGGCGAGACCAGCGAAGCGGATTCTGCGATCTGCATCGTCATCGCATCCCCCTCAACGCTCCGGGATCCGGCTCTGCGCCCAGCGCTGGAGCCGGTTGACGGCGAAGATGATGACGAAGGAGACGACGAGCATGACCACCGCGATCGCGGTCGCATCGGCGTAGCGGAATTCGGACAGCCGGATCACGATCAGCAGCGGCGCGATCTCGGAGACATTGGGCAAATTGCCGGCGATGAAGATCACCGAGCCGTATTCGCCGACCGCACGGGCGAAGGCGAGCGCAAGGCCGGTGAGCAGCGCCGGTGCGAGCGACGGCAGGATCACGCGGATGATGGTCTGGCAGCGGCTGGCGCCCAGGCTGCCCGCGGCCTCCTCGATCTCGGGATCGAGATCCTGGAGCACCGGCTGCACCGTGCGCACCACGAAGGGAATGCCGATGAAGATCATGGCAACGAAGATGCCGACCGGCGTGAACGCCACCTTGATGCCGAGCGCCGCGAGTGGCGCTCCTAACCAGCCCTTCTCGGCGAACAGCGCAGTCAACGCCACGCCGGCAACCGCGGTCGGCAGCGCGAATGGCACGTCGACGATGGCATCGAACAGCCGCCGGCCGGGAAAGCGATAGCGCACCAGCGCCCAGACGATGATGCTGCCCATCACCAGATTGACGCAGGCCGCCGCGAAGGCGAGGCCGAAGGAGACGCGGAGCGCGTTCAGCGTGCGGCGGCTGGAAAGGATGTTCCAGAACTGTTCCGGGCTCAGCTCGAGCGACCTCAGGAACAGGCCGGCGAGCGGAATCAGGATGATCACGGACAGCCAGGAAAGCGTCAGTCCCATGGTGAGACCGAAGCCCGGCAATGTCCGGCGTCGTGCTGCGAGTGCGCTCACCAGGCCCCCTGCTAAAAGCCTCCTAAGACGGCGCTCGATCAGTTCTTGTAGATCTGATCAAAGACGCCGCCGTCGGCAAAATGTTCCCGCTGCGCCTTGGTCCAGCCGCCAAAGACGTCGTCGATCGTGAACAGCTCGACCTTGGCGAACGCGCTTTCGTACTTCTTGGCGATTTCGGCATCGCGCGGACGGTAGAAATTGCGCGCGGCGATCTCCTGCCCCTCTTTGGTATACCAATACTGGAGATAGGCATCGGCGGCGTTGCGGGTGCCTTTTTTATCGGCAACCTTGTCGACGATGGCGACCGGCGGTTCGGCGAGGATCGATTGCGGCGGCGCCACGATCTCGAACTTGTTCGCGCCGAACTCCTTCAGCGCGAGGAACGCCTCGTTCTCCCAGGCGAGCAGCACGTCGCCGACGCCGCGCTCGACGAAGGTCACGGTGGCGCCGCGCGCACCGGTATCGAGCACCGGCACCTGCTGATAGAGCTTTCCGATGAAGTCCTTGGCCTTGTCGGCCGAGCCGAACTTCTTTTGCGCAAAGCCCCACGCTGCGAGGTAATTCCAGCGCGCGCCGCCTGATGTCTTCGGGTTCGGCGTGATCACGGCGACGCCCGGCTTGATCAAATCGTCCCAGTCCTTGATGCCCTTGGGATTGCCCTTGCGCACCAGGAAGACGATGGTCGAGGTGTAGGGTGATGAATTCTGCGGCAGCCGCTTCTGCCAATCGGCTGTGGTGAGGCCCTTGGCGGCGATGGCGTCGATGTCATAGGCGAGCGCGAGCGTCACCACATCGGCCTGCAGCCCGTCGATCACCGCGCGCGCCTGCGAACCGCTGCCGCCATGCGACTGCTTGATCTCGACGCTCTTGCCGGTTTCCTTCTGATAGGCGTTCGCGAACGCCTTGTTGAACTCGGCATAGAGCTCGCGCGTCGGATCGTACGACACGTTCAGCAGATTGATGTCAGCGGCGAGAGCCGAGCTTGCCCAGAGGAGTCCTGCAGCGAGCGGAACGATACGGCGCATCATGTCCATCTCCATTCACTTCGTTGACGTCGGTGTCAGCGAAGGCGTGCAGGCATAACTCGGGTCGAAACGCTCTTAAGTCAACGGAACCGGATTTTCTTGTTCGCGATGTCGCAGCCTGACTGTGCTACGAAGTCTTCATCGTGTGAATGCCGCATTCTGTCTTGGTCCGGCCGCGCCAGCGACCGGCGCGAGAATCCTCGCCTTCGGCGGTTCTGCTCGTGCAAGGCATACACCCAACCGACAGGAAGCCGGAGGCGACGAGAGGGTGACGCGGCAATTTGGCGCGGACGAAGATTGCCTCGAGTTCCTCGCGCGAGACATTGGCGAAGGGGTTGAACTTCAACCTTGCGCCGTCGTCCTCGACGACCGGAATGTCGGCGCGTGCGTTGCCCTGGAAACGCTTGCGGCCGTTGAGCCAGGCCGAGAACGGCTTGAGCGCACGCGCCAGCGGCTCCACCTTGCGGATGCGGCAGCAGGCGTCGGGATCGGAGAACCAGAGGTCGCGGTCGGGATCGTCACGCGATAGCGTTTCCTCGGCGGGCTTGATCGAACGGACGTCCTTCAGGCCCAGCGTCGCGATCAAAGTGTCGCGATAGGCGAGCGTCTCCTCGAACAACCAGCCGGTGTCGAGAAAGATCACCGGGATCGCCGGGTCGACGTCCGCCATCACCTTGAGCAGCGTCGCCGACTCCGTCCCGAAGGACGACACCAGCGCGAGCTTGTCGCGCCCGACCGTCTTCAGCGCTGCGGCGATGACCTCCGCGGGCGAGGCATCGCGTAAGCTCCGATCGAGCTCGTCCGCCGAGGGCAGCGCAGAAATGGACGAAACCTGGGGCGCGATCGCGTTCACGTGCCGACACCTTCGGAATGGCGCAACTGCATGCGCCGGTGCAGCGCCGTGATGCGGCCGTCGCCGGTCGGCTGGTAGAACACCGAATAGCGCTTGGCGGTCTGCATGAAGGCTTCCGCGTCGGCCTGCTTCTTGACCTCGAAGGCATCGAAGCCGGCACGCAGCATGAACACGAACTGGTCGCGCAGCACCTGGCCGGTGGCACGCAATTCACCGCGGTAATTGTAGCGCTCCCGCAGCAGGCGCGCCTGGCTGTAGGCTCGTCCGTCGCGGAAAGTCGGGAACACCAGCGCGACCGTGGCGACCTTGCCGAGATAGGGCACGAGCTCGGCGATGTCGCGATTGTTCGGCCAGATCACGCCGACCTTGCCGGCGCGCTTGAGCAGGCCTTCCGCCTCACCGAGGAAACGTTCGGCCGGCACCAGGATGTCGCCGCCCTCGGGCAGCGGCGTATCGACGGCGAGCTTGGCGAAGCTGTCGTCGACGATCTTTCCACCGTTAACGAGTGGCATAAACGCGCTCCTTGAAGGGTTCGACGCCGAGGCGTTTGACCGTGTCCATGAACAGCTCGTCGGGCCGCTCGCGCAGCGCCAGATAAGCCTCCACGATATCCTCGACGACGTCGGCGACCTCGTCGAACTTCACGCCCGGGCCGATCAGGGTGCCGAGCGCGGCGTTCTCGTCGGCGCGGCCGCCGATGGTGATCTGGTAGACCTCCTCGCCATTCTTCTCGACGCCGAGAATGCCGATGTGGCCGACATGGTGATGGCCGCAGGCATTGATGCAGCCGGAGATGTTGATGTGGAGACGGCCGATCAGGTTGGCGAGCTCGTGATTGGCGAACCGCCGCGTCAGCTCCTGCGCGATCGGGATCGAGCGCGCATTCGCCAGCGAGCAATAGTCGAGACCCGGGCAGGCGATGATGTCGGTGATCAGATTGACATTGGGCGTCGCAAGCCCGAGCTTGTCGAGCGCCTTCCAGAGCGCCGGCAGGTCGCGCTTGGCAACGTGCGGCAGCGCCAGGTTCTGCTCGTGGCCGACGCGAATCTCGCCGAAGGAATATTTGTCGGCAAGGTCGGCCAGCGCGTCCATCTGCTCGGCGGTGGCATCACCCGGAGGCCCACCGGTCGGCTTCAGCGAGATCGTGACGATCGAGTAACCCTGCACCTTGTGCGGGGCCACCGAGTTCTTGCGCCACGCCTCGAAATCCGGATCGGCCGCGGCCTGCCGCAGTTCGTCCGGCATGTGCGGCAGCTTCTCGTAGGCCGGATAGGTGAAGCGCGAACGGATGTCCTCGATCACCTCGTCGTCGATCTGGAGCGACGAGTTGCGGATGTGCTGCCACTCGTCCTCGACCTCGCGGGAGAATTTTTCGATGCCGAGCTCGTGCACCAGGATCTTGATGCGCGCCTTGTAGATATTGTCGCGGCGGCCATACTGGTTGTAGACGCGTAAGATCGCCTCGATGTAGCTGAGGATGTCGCGGCCGTGCACGAAGTGCTTGATGGTCTTGGCGATGAACGGCGTGCGGCCGAGGCCACCGCCGACCAGCACTTCGAAGCCGGTCTCGCCCTTCTCGTTCTTGATCAGCCGGAGGCCGATGTCGTGGATCTTGATCGCGGCGCGGTCATGATCGGACGCGGTGATCGCGATCTTGAACTTGCGCGGCAGGAACGAGAATTCCGGATGCAGCGTGGTGTGCTGGCGGATCAGCTCCGACCAGATGCGGGGATCCTCGATCTCACCGGGCGCGACGCCGGCCCACTGGTCCGAGGTGACGTTGCGCATGTTGTTGCCGGAGGTCTGCATCGCATGGATGCCGACCTTGGCGAGATCGGCCAGCGCATCCGGCAGCTCGGCGAGCTTGATCCAGTTGAACTGGATGTTCTGCCGCGTGGTGAAATGGCCGTAGCCGCGGTCGTATTTGCGCGCGACATGGGCGAGCGCCCGCAGCTGGTTGGTCGCCAACGTGCCATAGGGAATCGCAACGCGGAACATGTAGGCGTGCAGTTGCAGATAGACGCCGTTCTGGAGCCGCAGGATCTTGAACTCGTCCTCGGTGAGCTCGCCGGAGAGGCGCCGCTTCACCTGGTCGCGGAACTCCGAGACGCGCTCGTTGACGAGCGTGCGGTCGATTTCGTCGTAAGCATACATAAGAAAGCGCCTTAAACCTGGGCCGGCTGTCCGATGGTGACGCCGGTGCGGCGGATCTGTTCGCGCAGATTGCCGGGCTGGACCTTGCCGTCCGCACCGATCTGCACCGGCGCGATATAGGGACCGATCGCGCCGATGTCATCGGCGACGGACTCAGCAAGCAACGCCTTCGCCTCGTCGGAGTTGCGCACGATCGCGGCTTCCGACAGGTCCGCGGACCAGCCTTTGGCGGCGGTGCGATAGACCACAATGCCGTCCCAGGTGCGGTTGGCGGTCACGACCGAGGGGCCGGCGATTTTGATCTTCTTCTGTTCAAGCGGGGAGGTCATTCGGCTGCATCCAGGAGGTCAGAGATGATTTGGTTGGGAGTTTGGCGGCGAAGCGAGCCGGCATGCCGGACCACCTCGCCGATGATGAGAATGGCAGGACCGCCATTGGTCCGCCGCACGAGCTCCGGCAGATCGCGGAGCGTGCCGATCGCGCCTTGCGCATCGGGGCGCGTGACGCGGGCGAACACGCCGACCGGGGTTTCCGGCGAACGGCCGGCAGCGAAGAGGCCGGCGCGTATGGCGGGCGCGGCGGTCGTGCCCATGTAGACGACGACGGTCATCTTGGTGTCGGTCAGCGTCGACCAGTCCACGACTTCGGCATCGCGCGCCTTGTGCGCGGTGAGGAAGGTGATGCGGGTTGCTTCATGACGGTAGGTGAGCGGCACCTCGAAATCGGCGGCACCGCCGATACCTGCGGTGATGCCGGGAATGATCGAATAGGCGATGCCGGCGGCGCGCAAGGCTTCCATCTCTTCGCCGCCACGGCCGAATACGAAGGGATCGCCGCCTTTCAGCCGCACCACGCGCTGGCCGGATTGCGCGGCCTCGATCATGCGCTTGTTGATGGCATCCTGGCCGATGCCTGGCTTGCCGACGCGACGGCCGACGGCAACGCGCGTGGTATCGCGGCGGATGCGGTCGAGAATTTCAGGCGAGACCAGCTCGTCGTGAAAGACGATATCGGCGTCCTGCAGCGCGCGCAGCGCCTTGATGGTGAGAAGATCGGGATCGCCGGGCCCGGCGCCGACCAGCGCGACCGAGCCTTCCGGCTTGTCGGCGCGTGCGAAGGCGGAGGGATCAGCAATAGCCTTGAGTGCGGCGCCCGCCTCGCTCTTGCGGCCTGCGAGCACGGCAGCGCCGATCGGTCCGTCGATGACGCGCTCCCAGAAGCGGCGGCGCAGCGGAAACTCGGCGATGCGCTCGTTGATGGATTTGCGGAAGCCGCCGATGAATTCGGCGAGCTCGCCGATGCCCGCCGGCAGCAGCGCCTCGATCTTCTCGCGCACGCGCCGCGCCACCACCGGCGAGGTGCCGCCGGTGCCGACCGCGACCACGACCTCGCCACGGTCGACGATCGCCGGGAAGATGAAGCTGGAATGTTCGAGATCGTCCATCACGTTGACGGGCAGGCCCAGCGCCTTGGCGCGAACCGACATCGCCACGCCGACATCATTCGCGCCGGCGCAGACGACGGCGATGACGCCCGAGAGATCCGCAGTGAGCGGATCGCCGGACACGATTTCAACGCGTGCGGCGTCCTCGGAGCTGAGGCGCAGATCACGATCGCCATCGATCGCATGCACGCGGATGCGCGCGCCGGCAGCCGTGAGCACGCGCAGCTTGGCGCGCAAAAGCTCGCCCGCGCCGATGAGGACCACCGGACCGGTCTTGAGATCGAGAAACACCGGCAAGAACCGCATGCGATACTCGCTTCCCCACAAACGGGGTTGACTGGAATTATTTTCTATATATGTCTCGTTTCGAGCGCGCAAAGAGAAATTTTTTCTTCTCTTCCGCAATGCAACTATAGAATTTTCGCCTCCAAACGCAAAGTGGCAGAGATGCATCTTCTCAAGGACGATTCCGCTGCTGATCGACTGAGCAATCCGGCGCTGGCTGAGCGCGTGCGCGCGCAAGAATTTTCTGCCGAGCTTGCTCCAAGCATGGACCATCTCGACCAGCTCGAGGCGCAGAGCATCTACATCTTCCGCGAGGCCTTCGCACGGCTGAAGAAGATCGCCCTGCTGTGGTCGCTCGGCAAGGACTCCAACGTCATGATCTGGCTGGCGCGGAAAGCCTTCTTCGGCAAGATGCCGTTCCCCGCCCTTCATGTCGACACCGGCAAGAAGTTTCCGGAGATGTATCGCTTCCGCGATCATTACGGCAAAGAGTGGGATCTCGATTTGCGCGTCGAGCCCTGCCCGCCGATCGATGCCGTCGACCCGACGCTGCCGCCGGCCGCGCGCTCCGCGGCGCGCAAGACCGAAGGCCTCAAAATGGCGCTAGCCAAGTATGGCTTTGACGGCCTGATCGCCGGCATTCGCCGCGATGAGGAGGCGACGCGCGCCAAGGAGCGCGTGTTCTCGCCGCGCGGATTGGAAGGCAATTGGGACGTGCGTGATCAGCCGCCGGAGTTCTGGGATCATTTCAATGCCTCGCCGCCGCAAGGCGCGCATTTGCGCATCCACCCGATCCTGCATTGGACCGAGGCCGACATCTGGGCCTACACCAAGCGCGAGAACATCCCGATCATTCCGCTGTATCTCGCCAAGGACGGCAAGCGCTATCGCTCGCTGGGCGATCAGGACATCACCAATCCGGTCGTTTCGACCGCGGTCAGCATCGACGAGATCCTGATCGAGCTCGAACAGACCAAGGTGCCGGAGCGCGCCGGGCGCGCGCTCGACCACGAGACCGAGGACGCTTTTGAGCGCCTGCGCGTCGCCGGCTATCTCTGATTCCCAAGGACGCGAGCGTCGCATGAACATGATCGTCACCACGGCTTCGCCGTCCACTCCGAACGGCACCACGCGTCCGCAAGTGCGCATCGTCATCGTGGGCCATGTCGACCACGGCAAGTCGACGCTGGTCGGCCGCCTCCTGCACGAGACCGGCAGCCTGCCCGAGGGCAAGCTCGACATGCTGAAAGCCGTCAGCGCGCGGCGCGGCATGCCGTTCGAATGGTCGTTCCTGCTCGATGCACTCCAGACCGAGCGCGACCAGGGCATCACCATCGACACCACGCAGATCCGCTTCCGTACCAATTCGCGCGACATCGTGCTGATCGACGCGCCCGGCCACGCCGAATTCCTGCGCAACATGATCACCGGCGCCTCGCAAGCCGATGGCGCGGTGCTGATCATCGACGCGCTCGAAGGCGTGCGCGACCAGACAAGGCGTCACGGCTATCTGCTGCATCTCTTGGGCGTGAAGCAGGTTGCGGTCGTCGTTAACAAGATGGACCGCGTCGACTTCTCAGCTGAGCGCTTCAAGGCCATCAGCGACGAGATCTCAGCGCATCTCAGTGGCCTCGGCGTAAAGCCCACGGCCGTGATCCCGATTTCCGCGCGCGACGGCGACGGCGTTGCAGCGCGCACCGACCGGATCGGCTGGTACAAGGGACCGACTGTGGTCGAAGCGCTCGACCGGCTTGAGCCGGCACGGCCGCTGGAGACGCTGGCGCTGCGGCTGCCGGTGCAGGCGATCTACAAGTTCGACGACCGCCGCATCGTGGCGGGCCGCATCGAATCCGGCAGCCTGATCGCCGGCGATGAGATCGTGATCATGCCGGCCGGCAAGATCGCCAAGATCAAGACGGTCGAGAGCTGGCCGGTGACACCGGTCGCGGGCCGGCAGGGCGCCGGCCGCTCGGTCGGCATCACGCTCGACCGCGAATTGTTCATCGAGCGCGGCGACATCATCGCGCATGCCGGCACCGCACCGCGCGAGACGCGCCGTCTGCGCGCGCGGATCTTCTGGCTGCACGACAAGCCGCTCGCCAAGGGCGATCAGCTCCTGGTCCGCTGCGGGCCGAAGGAAAGCCGCGCCACCGTGGTGGCAATCGAGAAGGCGGTCGATCCCGGCGAGCTCGAAAGCAGCGAGAACAAGGCGATCGGCCGCAACCATGTCGGCGAGATCGACATCTCTCTGTCGAGCCCGATTGCCACCGATTCCTACACCGAGAATCCGCGCACCGGACGTCTCGTGATCGAAGTCTCCGGGCGCATCGCCGGCGGCGGCCTGGTGCTGTCGGTCGATGCCGGCCAGCGCGCCGTGCCGGTCGATATCGTGCCGGTGGAATCGGCGCTGCGCCCTGACGAGCGCTCCGCGCGCTATCGCCACAAAGGCGCCGTGGTCTGGCTCACGGGCTTGCCCGCCTCCGGCAAGTCGACCCTGGCCAAGGCGCTGGAGCGGCGACTGTTCACCAATGGCGGCTCGCCGATCCTGCTCGACGGCGACACGCTGCGCGCCGGTCTCAACAGCGATCTCGGCTTCACCGCCACTGATCGCAGCGAGAACATCCGCCGCCTCGCGGAAGTTGCGACGCACCTCGCTCGTAACGGCCACATCGCGATCGTCGCCGCGGTCTCACCAGCGCGCGAGGACCGCGCCACCGCGCGCCGCATCGCCGACACCGCGTTCCGCGAGATTCATGTCGCAACGCCGGCCGAGGTTTGCGAGGAGCGCGATCCCAAGGGCCACTACAAGAAGGCCCGCGCCGGCGCACTCACCTCGTTCACCGGCATCGGCAACGACTACGAGGCGCCGCAGGCCGCCGAGCTCGTGATCGATACGTCGGCACGGACGGTCGCCGAAGCCGCCGACGAGATCGAGCGTATGCTGAAGACCACCGGCGTGCTGTTCGACGAAGTCGTGGACCTCGCCGCGAATATTTGAGTCGCAGCCCGCGCCACATCATCGGTGTCGTCCCGGCGAAGGCCGGGACCCATACCGCGTGATCTTTCGGTGGGCTGAGGTGCGAGTCCCGAACTACTAATCTTCGCCAAATTTCTCCCTGTGGTTATAGGTCCCGGCCTTCGCCGGGACGACGCCGGGGAGAGATCGCGCCCATTGCTTGGCATTTGACGTCTGGGTGCGGCCCTCGCCCGCCCGCCGACCTGTCTTGACATTTTGACAAACCCCTAGGGGTCTTCTCACGGCCTTGATTTTGGGGCTAATAGGCCTCCGAAAGCCGCCCCCTATGGGCGCATTTTGCTGCTGTCGGGTCAAAAGCAGCCAAAAACAGCCATTTCCAACAAGAAAGCCCATCATGAAACGCGTCGATGCCCACGGATTGAAGATCGCTCCCGTCCTGTTCGATTTCATCGCCAAGGAAGCGGCCCCGAAAACGGGGATCGCGCCGGATGCGTTCTGGGCCGGGCTTGCCGCCATCATCAAGGATCTGGGGCCGAAGAACCGGTCGTTGCTCGCCTTCCGCGACACGCTGCAGGCCAAGATCGACGATTGGCACCGCGCCAACAAGGGCAAGGCGTTCGACCTCGGCGCCTATACCGCCTTCCTGAAGGAGATCGGCTATCTCGTCCCGGAGCCGGCGACGCAGAAGGTCGAGACGGCCAATGTCGACGAGGAGATCAGCAAGATCTGCGGCCCGCAGCTCGTCGTGCCGCTCACCAATGCGCGCTATGCGCTGAATGCGGCGAATGCGCGCTGGGGCTCGCTCTATGATGCCTTCTACGGCACCGATGCCATTCCGCATGATCCTTCCGAGAGCGGCAAGGGCTACAACAAGGCGCGCGGCGACAAGGTGATCGCCAAGGCCAAGGCGTTCCTCGATACCGCCGTGCCGCTGGCGACCGGCAGCCACACCGACGTCACCGCCTACAGCGTCGTCGCGGGCCAGCTCGCTGTGAAGCTGAAGAGCGGCAACGCCACCGCGCTGAAGAACGCCGCACAGTTCGCGGGCTTCCAGGGCGATACGGCCGCGCCGAGCGCGGTGCTGCTCGTCAACAACGGCCTGCATGTCGAGGTGAAGATCGACCGCAGCAGCGCGATCGGCAAGGACGATCCGGCCGGCGTCGCCGACATGATCATGGAGGCCGCGGTCTCCACCATCCTCGACATGGAGGATTCCGTCGCCGCAGTCGATGCCGAGGACAAGGTGCTGGTCTACCGCAACACGCTCGGTCTGATGAACGGCACGCTGTCGGCCGATTTCGAGAAGGGCGGCAAGACGCTGACGCGCTCGCTGAACGCCGACCGCAGCTACAAGACGCCGGATGGCAAGGGCGAGCTCAAGCTGCACGGCCGCAGCCTGCTCCTGATGCGCAACTGCGGTCACCACATGTTCACCGACGCGGTGCTGGACGAGACCGGCGAGGAGATTCCCGAGGGCCTGTTAGACGCGGCCGTGTCGGGCCTGCTCGCCATTCACGACCTCAAGGGCAATTCCAAGGTCAAGAACAGCCGCACGGGATCTGCCTATATCGTCAAGCCGAAGATGCACGGCCCCGACGAGGTGTCGCTGACCTGCGAGATCTTCGACCGCGTCGAGAAGATGCTGGGCCTGCCCGAGAACACGCTCAAGGTCGGCATTATGGACGAGGAGCGGCGCACCACGGTCAACCTCAAGGCCTGCATCCAGCGCGCCTCCAAGCGCATCATGTTCATCAACACCGGCTTCCTCGACCGCACCGGCGACGAGATCCACACCTCGATGGAAGCGGGCCCGATGATCCGCAAGAACGAGATGAAGGCGCAGGCCTGGATCAAGGCCTATGAAGACTGGAACGTCGATATGGGCCTGATCGACGGCCTGCCCGGCCACGCCCAGATCGGCAAGGGCATGTGGGCCGCGCCCGACAAGATGGCGGATATGCTGGCGCAGAAGCTTAGCCATCCGCAGGCCGGCGCCACCACCGCCTGGGTGCCCTCGCCGACCGCCGCGACGCTGCACGCGCTGCACTACCACCAGGTCAACGTCATCGCGCGCCAAGAGGAATTGACCAAGGGCGGTCCACGCGCAAAGCTCTCGGACATCCTCACCATCCCGGTGTCGAAGTCGAACTGGGCGCCCGATGACGTCAGGCAGGAGATCGACAACAACTGCCAGGGCATCCTCGGCTATGTCGTGCGCTGGATCGACCAGGGCGTCGGCTGCTCCAAGGTGCCGGACATCCACGATGTCGGCCTGATGGAAGACCGCGCTACTTTACGCATCTCCAGCCAGCATCTCGCCAACTGGCTGCACCAGGGCGTCATCGCCGAAGCGCAGGTGATGGAGTCCCTGAAGCGCATGGCCGTGGTCGTCGACAAGCAGAACGCGGGCGATCCGATCTACAAGCCGATGGCGCCTGCCTTCGATGGCGTCGCCTTCAAGGCGGCCTGCGACCTCATCTTCAAGGGCCGCGAGCAGCCGAACGGTTACACCGAGTACATCCTCACCGCCCGCCGCCGCGAGGCGAAGGCAGCGGGTTAAATAGCCTCCGTTCGAACGGCGAAACGTCGCGGCGCGCAGCGGAACGGCTGCGCGCCGCTTGCGTTGTAGCGCCATCAAACGCGATGGAGATGGTTATGGACTGGAATCGCATCGAAGGAAACTGGAAGCAGTTCAAGGGTTCGGCCAAGGAGAAATGGGGCAAGCTCACTGACGACGACCTCCGATTGATCGAGGGGCGTCGCGAGCAGCTCGAGGGCCGGCTCCAGGAACGTTATGGCAAGGCCAAGGACCAGGTTCGCCAGGACGTCGACGACTGGCTCAAGTCGCTGCATTGAGGCAGCACGAAAAAGCCCCGGCCCAGGCCGGGGCTTTTTGTTTGAATATCCGTAGGTCCGCTAGAACACCGCAAGATATTTCAGGAGCGACACGATGCCAATGATGATGACGATCACGCGCGCGATCTGTTTGGCGCGGCCGTCCATCGGCAGCATGTTGATGAGATAAAGTACGAGAATAACGACGAGAAAGGTGACGAGTACGCCGACCAGCATCGCTAGGACCCCCCTTTAGGCAAATTGCCGACGCTGTCCTAACGCTTGTAAGGCGCGCGGGTTCCGCCTCTGCAACCCCTTGCAATTTCTCGTATTTGCTCGACGCAGCGAAGGGCCTCGGTATTTTTACGGCAATATCACTGTCTAAGTTTTTACCCTTTTGAGGCCAAATGCGCTTCAGGCGCCTGCCACCGGCCGGCGCCTTTGCTGCGCGCATCCCTTGGTCGTTCGAAGTTCGTAGGGCTGCCGTTCGGGGCCACGAACTTCGAAACGCGTACCGGGGGATCCGATGCTCAACCGCCTGACCGTCTCCACGCTGCTGAAAGCGGTGATCCTGTCCACCGCGCTCGTCGTCGTGATCGGCTTCTCGATCAGCGCATGGAATTCGTGGACCCGGCTTCAGCAGGCGAACCGGATCGTCGCGGTAGCGGCGGCGTCCGCCGATGTGTTCAAGGCGATGGCGAACATCCGCTCCGACCGCTCGACCAGCAGCCGTCAGCTGACCTCCGACATCCAGATGGACAAGGAAATCGAGACATACATCCGCGGCATCCGCGACGAGCTGATGCCCGCCCTGGCGCGCGCGATCGAGATTTTACCCTCGATCGACTTGCCCCAGCGCGGGACGGTGGTTGCCGATCTCGACCGGCTGAACAAGGCGCTGCTGGCGCAGCAGGCTGAGTTCTGGACTGAGGTCGCCAAACCCAGGGCATCGCGTCGCGCGGCGCTTGTCAAAGAGTATCTCGAGAGCGAGGACGGGCTGATGGCCATCCTCGAAAAGCTGTCGCCCGTGCTGGCCGCGAGCGTCAATCATCAGGACGCAATGATCGATCAACTGCTGATGATCAAGCAGATGGCCTGGTTGCTGCGCGTCAATGCGGGTGAATCCTCGCTGATCGTCGGCAACGCGCTTAACAGCGGCAAGATCGCGCCCGAGGTCCAGCTCGCTTTCACGAAATGGGTCGGCGGCACCGAGACGGCCTGGAGCGCGACCGAGCTCGCCGCATCGGGCATGCAATTGCCGCCGGCGCTGGCTGCAGCCATGGCGGAAACCAAATCGTTCTATTTCGACCCGCAATATCTCGCCACGCGCGACGGCATCATCGCCGCAATCGCCAAGGGTGAGAAGGCGTCGATGACTGCCAATCAGTGGAGCCCCTACTCGGTCGGCCGGATGGCGAGCGCGATCAAGCTCGCCGATACCGCGCTTGGCGCCGCCAGGGACCATTCCACTAGCCAGCGCGCGCAGGCGCTGCAATCGCTGCTGACCCAGCTTGTGCTGCTGATTGCCGCGATTCTGTTCACGGGCGCCGCGATGCTGGCGGTCAGCCGCCGCGTGATCACGCCGCTGCACCGGATCCGCGACGCCATGCTCAAGGTCGCCGGCGGCGACCTCACCGTCGATTCCGGCTATCTCGACCGCCACGACGAGATCGGCGCACTTGCCGGCGCGCTCGAAACCTTCAAGCAGCAGGCGATCGACAAGCTCAAGATCGAGGCGCAGGAGCGCGAGCGCAATGCAGGCGCCGCCGCGCGCCAGCGTGCCATGGAGACCTATGTCGGCGAGTTCGAGGGCGTGGTGCGCAAATCGCTGGGCGAGTTGAGCGAGGCCTCCGGCGAGATGCGCAAGACCTCCGGCGACCTCTCAGCGGTATCGCGCCAGACCAATGAACGCGTCGAGATCGCGGGCAAGGCCTCGAACGATGCCTCCACGAGTGTGGAGAGCGTCGCGGCAGCGGCCGAAGAGCTCTCCGCTTCGATCAACGACATCAGCCAGCAGGCCGCGCATGCCGCAGGCATCGCCAGCCGCGCAGTCAACCAGGCGCGCGAAACCGATAGCACGGTGCAGGGGCTGGCGCAGTCGGCGGGGCGCATCGGCGAGGTGGTCGGGCTGATCAACACCATCGCTGCGCAGACCAATTTGCTCGCGCTCAATGCCACGATCGAGGCCGCCCGCGCCGGCGAAGCGGGGCGCGGATTTGCCGTGGTGGCGTCCGAGGTGAAGTCACTGGCCAGCCAGACGGCGAAGGCGACGGAGGAAATCTCCGAGCAAATCGCCGACATCCAGAAGGTCGCGGGCGATGCCATCAACGCGATCCAGGCCATCGGCGGCATCATCGGCGAGGTGAACGAGGTCGCCACCGCCATCGCCGCCGCCGTGCAGGAACAGGGTGCGGCGACCCAGGAGATCACCCGCAGCACGCAATATGCGGCGCAGGGCACCAAGAACGTCTCGGATAACATCACCGGCGTGAAGGCCGATGCCGACACCGCGGCCGGTGCCGCCGAGAACGTCAAGCAGGCCTCGGAGACGCTCGAGACGCAGAGCCGCCAGCTCGGTCGGCAGGTCAGCGATTTCCTGGGCAAGATCCGGGCGGCATAGGGCTGATTGGAGTCGAGGCTGGTACCACATCTTCCGTGTCGTCCTGGCCGAGTGCGCAATTGCGCACGAGGGGCCGGGACCCATAACCACAGGGAGTGGTTTGGCGCGAGCCGACAACCACGAATCTTCGCCAAACCCAATCTTGTGGTTATGGGTCCCGGATCAGCGCGCGCTTTGGGCGCGCTTGTCCAGGACGACGGCGGAGATTGAAGCACCAGCCGTCGCTCACTCGCCCCCTACTCCTTCGCCACCACCGGCATCTGGCGGAATCTGGCGCGGACCGATTCCGGCAGCGGCGAGAAATTCATCGCGACGCCGCGGCGGTCGTTGGCATTGCGGGTGGCAATCACAAGGCCGCCAGCGCCCGCGACGATGTCGCCCTTGCGCAAGGTGGGGTCGTCCTCGACCTTGACCTGGGCGAGCCCGACCGGATCCTTGCCGTTGCAGGTGCAGCCCGCGACGATCTCGTTGCGATAGCGGAAGGCGTTCGGCAGATCGGAGTAGGATTTTCCGTTCTCCGTCGTGGCGTCGTCGATATTGCTGCCGTAGACGAGCGAGGTTTCGGACGCCGGGCAGAAGCTCTTGCAGGACTGCGCCTTGCTTTCGGCATCCGTTCCTTGCGCCGGAAAATAGCGGCCGTCGCATCCGCGCACGCAATAGGCGGCGCCGCCACCATAGGCGGCTCGCTGGCGCGGCACGTCATAGCGCGGCACGTTATCGTTCGGGAACGGCGTCCGGATCTGGGGAGGCCGTGCGCCGAACGCGCCGAACAACGCCGAGAAAAAGTCCTCCGCATGCGCCGACGGCGTCAACGCGAGGCCGAGAGAGGTGATGGTGAACACGGCCGCCGCACTGCAGGCCAGCTTGCCGATCGCGCGTTTAGTCATGTCACCTCACCGAGCTCTTAGTTTACCGACGACGCCGAGATGTTCAGCGCCTGGCGGCCCGAGGGCCGCGTCGTCATGGCCGGGTGCTTGCGCACGGAATCGCCTCCCTTGTCACTTCCCTTGGCCATCAGCGGCGCGTTCTTTGGCAGCACCACGACCTTCGTCCCGACATTGACGCGGCCGAACAGGTCGATGACGTCCTCATTGGTCAAGCGGATGCAGCCGGACGAGACGAACTTGCCGATGGTGCTGGGATCGTTGGTGCCGTGGATGCGGTATTCGCTCGAGCCGAGATACATCGCGCGGGCACCGAGCGGGTTACCCGGACCGCCCGCCACGAAGCGCGGCAGATAGGGCTGGCGCGCGATCATTTCGGCCGGCGGATGCCAGTCCGGCCACTCGGCCTTGCGGCTGACGCTCTGCACGCCCGCCCAGGTAAAGCCCTCGCGGCCAACGCCGACGCCATAGCGGATGGCGCGTCCCTGGCCGAGCACGTAGTAGAGATAGGTGTTGCTGGTATCGATGACGACGGTGCCGGCCGGCTCGCTCCTGTCGAAGCTGACGATCTGCCTGCGCAGCCGATCGGGCAGCCGGGCGTCCTCGTCTGCGGCTTGCGGTGCCTCGCTTCCATAACCCTGTGAATAGCCCTGGTCCTGCGGATACGACTGCGGCTGCATCGGCACGAAGCCGAGGGTTTGCGCACGCGCGCCGCCAAAGGGCATGGTGAGCAGTGCGCTTGCGAGGGCAAACGCAGTGACGGCGCGCGGTGAGAAGCGGCGGACGAGAGAGAACCTTGTCATGAGCTGCCCCGTTGGATGTGTGCATCTGGGTGATGCTGTCGCCAACAAACGCGACCGGGCCGACTCAGGTTCCGCCGAACTCTGCGGCAGCGACGTCACAGTCAAGCGAGCGCGTCTTCACGAAGCCGCGACGGAACCCTTGCTCAGCCAGCACGTTGTCGGATCGTCGATGGGCGCGCGGATCGCGAGTTGCGCGTGCGGGAGAGATATTGTGCGCGTCCTTCCCAGCGAACGTCTGATTCCCGGCAACAGCGAAGGTGAACCGCTTCCCGACAGCCATAGTGAGCTGCCACCGGTCATTCGCCGCACCGAGTTCGTCACTTTCGCACTCGCAGGCCTCCTGCTGATCGCGGTCGTCGCCGTGTTCTATGTCGGAAGAGCGTTCTTCCTGCCCGTGGTGATGGCCTTCGTCATCGGCACCATGCTGTCGCCGGCGGCGAGCTTCCTCGAGCGATGCAAGGTGCCGCGCGCGCTCGGTGCCGTCCTGATCGTCATCGCGGGGACGGCAGTGGTCGCGTTCGCGGTCGCGCTGATCGCCTCGCCTGTGATGGAATGGAGCACGCGCCTGCCGGAGCTCGGCGCGCAACTAAAGGACAAGCTGCACGTGTTCGACCGGCCACTGGCGCTGTGGCGCGAGCTGCAAGCCATGGTCGGCGGCTCGGAGGAATTCCCCAGCTTCCAGTTGCCGAAGATCGAGTGGGTGCAGCCGACGCTGGAATTCCTGTCGCCGACCTTTACTGAATTTCTGCTGTTCTTCGTCACCCTCATTCTGTTCATCGCAAGCTGGCGCGACCTGCGGCGGGCGATGATCATGAACTTCAGCAATCACGACGCGCGGCTGCGTACACTGCGTATTCTCAACGAGATCGAGGTCCATCTCGGCAATTACCTCCTGACCGTCACCGTCATAAATGTCGGTGTCGGCGTCGCAACCGGCCTCATCTGCGCGCTCACTGGCATGCCCAATCCGGCCGGCCTGGGCGCACTTGCGGCAACGCTCAACTTCATTCCGATCATCGGGCCGATCGCGATGTTCGCCGTACTGGTCATGGTGGGGCTGGTCGCCTTCCCGACCATCAGCGGCGCGCTGATGGCGGCGCTCGCCTTCGGCGGCCTCACCTTCCTGGAAGGGCACTTCATCACCCCGACCATCATCGGCCGGCGGCTGGCGCTGAATGCGCTTGCGGTCCTGCTCGCGCTGGCATTCTGGACCTGGATGTGGGGCCCGATGGGCGCGTTCCTGGCGTCGCCGCTCCTGATCGTCGGCCTGATCCTCAAGGAGCATCTGTTGCCGGCGGATTCGCCGCAGTTGCCGCAGGCCTGAGCGGTTTCCGTGAACGGAACTTCCCCGACGACGAAACGTTCTCCGGCTATCTCAGCCGTCAACAGTTTGGAGCTCCCGATGTCCACGACCAATGCCGAAGCCGGGATGAAGGACTGGACCGACAAAGCCACCAGAGAAAGCCTCGAGAAGGATATAGCAGCCGTGAAAAGCGATATCGCCGCCCTCACCGAACAGATCACCGACGCGCTCAATACCTTCGCCAATTCCACCAACAAGCAGGCTCGCCGCGGGTATCGCCAGGCGCGCGAGAACATGGATTCCGCGATGGACGACATGTCCGACCGCGGCAGCGCGATGATGGAGGCTGCGCAAGACGCCTACGGCTCGATCGAGGAGACGCTGGAAGAGGCCATCACGCAGCGGCCGCTCGCGACCGTCGGGCTCGCCCTCGGCATCGGCTTCCTGATCGGCGCCGCCTGGCGGCGGTAGGTTTGCGGAACGGATCTCGAGACGCCGGCGCTGCCGCGCCGCCGATGCCGGTATGTGGCGGTTCGGCTTGTGGGGGATTTGAGGAGCAAGGCCATGTTTCAGCGCATTATCGACGGGATCAGTACATCCACCGGCACCACTGTGCGACTGACCTCGCTGGCCGCAGGCACGGCATTCGCGCTCTTCATCACCACGTGCTTCCTCTGCGCCGCGGCCTTCATTTCGGTCCTGGAGAAATATGGCCCGGTTCAGGCCTGCCTCGCCGGCGCCGGCATTTTCTTCCTGCTGACGCTCACCGCTGCAGGCACCTATTGGGGCTACAAGCGCGAGGTGCAGAAGCGCGCCCAGATCGCGGCCGAGCGCGCGGCGAAGTCGATGGCACAGAGCATGCTTTCGGACCCCATGCTGCTCGCTACGGGACTTCAGATCGTTCGTGCCATCGGCGTCAAGCGGCTGTTGCCGATCCTCGCGATCGGTGGGGTCGCACTCGGAATCATGGCGAGTCGCGCTGGCGTAGCAGACGAGGCGTCGGCCGAACCTGCTGAATAATGGTCAGAGCGGGTCAGAAAATTTCGTCGTAACTCCTCCGAGCCCATCTATCGCAAATCGGTACGAGCGGTCGCGCGCAATTTTGCGCCATCCGGCACGAATGCCCCCGCCATCACGCAAACGCTACTCGGATGGGCAGGCGGTTGCCGCTAAAAGCGTCGCCCCTGATTCCAAAAGTCTTTTTCGTGATGAAACCGTCCGTCAAGGCGAACCTCGCCGCATTTCAACCCGACGCCAGACTGTATTTGACACTCGGCATCGCCAACTGGTCGGTTTTCGTCGACCACATCCCGAACAACGTCGTCAACCTGTTGACGCTGCGAAACTTCGGCTTCAGCGGCGCCGCGGATTTGTTCGTATTCGTGGTGGGTTATGGCGTCGCCATCATCCACGGCCGGATGGCGCTGGAGCGCGGCTACGTCGTCGCGGCGACGCGCATCTTTCGACGCGTCTGGCGGCTCTACGCCGCCTACGTCGTCCTGTTCGTCATCTATATCGACACCATCGCCTATGTCGCCTCGCAATCGATGGCACCGGAAATCATCCACGAATACAACATCTCGGGGATTCTCGAGCACCCGCTGCGCATCCTGATCCGCGGTCTCGTGCTCCAGGAGGAGCCGCTGAACCTCGACCTGCTGCAATTGATGATCCCGCTGATGGCCTTCTTTCCGCTTGTGCTCTGGGGCCTGTTGCGGCGGCCGAACGTGACGCTGGCGGCATCGGTCGCGCTGTACCTTGCCGCACGCTGGTTCGACTGGAATTTCCGGGTCTATCCGGACCAGGAGTGGACCTTCAATCCGCTCTGCTGGCAGATGCTGATGGTGCTGGGCGGCTGGTTCGCCGTGACGGGCGCGCCCGGGCGGGCGCTGCGCGGCATGCCCTGGCTGCGGATCCTCGCCGGAGCCTACCTCGTGTTCGCGATGGCCGTCACCCTGATGCGCCATTCACCGGCGCTCTCCGCTTATCTGCCGGACGTTCTCCTCAACGGCATCGCGCCGACCGACAAGGAAAACCTAGCGCCTTATCGCGTGCTTCACTTCCTTGCGCTCGCCTTCCTCGCGACTCATCTCATTCCGGCCGATCATCCCGGCCTGCAATTGAAGCCGCTACAGGCGGTCATCAGATGCGGCGAGGAATGGCTCGCCGTGTTCTGCGTCGGCGTATTCCTGTCCTTTGCAGGTCATCTCATCCTGATCACCGGGCCCAATATGGTGGTGATGCAGGTCGTGGTGAGCCTCGCCGGCTTCGCCGCGATGACCGCGGTCGCCTATTACATCGCCTGGTCGAAGTGGCAGGACCTGCCCGCCGCCTTGCGGCAGCAGGCCTAGCGGGCGCGCATCCGATTCCCCTAAAGCGCGATGAGATCAGGATGAATCGTCATCGCGCTTTAGGTTATGTTTGAGCATGATCTTTTCGGAAAACCGCTACACACTTTTCCGGATCATGCCCTAGGCTGGCCGCCGCGGCTGCGCTATCCGGAGCAGAAGCGGGTTGCGAGGAGACCGGACGTGGTGACGGCGAACAGCGAGGGTGATGGGGCCGACGGCGCGCCCCGGCGCGGCCGGCCGCGATCGATCGAGACCACCAACGCCATTCTCGAAAGCGCCTATGCGCTGATGGCCACGACCGGCCTTGCCGCCACCACCATCGACGCGGTCGCGCGGCACTCCAGCGTCTCCAAGATGACGATCTACAAATGGTGGCCGTCCCGCGAGGCGCTTCTGATCGACGCCTTTCTCCACCACGCGGCGCAGATGCTGCCGCTGCCGCCGGAGAGCTCCGGAACGCCCGCGGCGCGTGCACGCCGCCATGCCGCGGCCTATGCCGAGGCGCTCCAGGACGAGTTCGGCAAGGTGCAGCTCGCCGTGATCTCCGAATGCATTTCGAAGACCGGCTCCGCCGAGCTGTTCTACGCCCGCTATCTGCAATTCCGCCGCGACGCGCTGGTTGAGATGATCGCGGCGGGCCAGAAGGACGGCAGCATCCTGGCCGAGGGACTGCCCGAGGATCTCTACGACGCGATCTACGGCGGCCTGTTCTACCGCTACGTCTTCGGCATCGCGCCGGTCACGCCGGCCTACGCGCGCAATCTGGTTGATTTGGTGCTGCGGCCGAAGAGCTGACCTCGCATCACCGCACAGGCCTGACCGGGGCCGAAATCTTGTCGGTACGATCGCGCTCGGTCATGTCGACCACCGTCTCCATCGGCGCGATCAGCTCGTAGACATAGGAGACGTCGGTGAAGTAGCGCTTGGCGGTGCCGCCGAGCGCCTCGGGCGCGACGCGGTCGAGCAGGATCAGGCCGAAATCGGAATCGGGGCGGCGCGTCGCCTCGCTGGTGTTGAACTCCTCCCAGCGGAAATTGAAAATCTCGTCGGGCTCCTCGCCCGTTACCGTCCAATTGGCGGTGATGTGCGGATGCTTGCCGACCAGCGACAGGCCTTCGTCGGAATGCGAGGCGAGCTCGAAGAACAGCAGCGACAGGCTCTGCGCCGCGCGCGCGCTGACCGCGATGTCGGGACCGGTGACGGCGATGCGATCGGCATGCGGGATGGCGCGCGCTTCGAACAGGCCCCTCAACTTGACACCCTGCCACTGGCTCTCGCTGAGCAGCGAGACCACGTTCGACATGGCGTGGATGCGGCCGATCAGCAGCTCGCGTGCGACATCGATATCCGAGCCGTGGCGCAGCGTGCGTGTCACGATCGACTGGATCACGGCCAGGATGTTCTTGACCCGGTGGTTGAGCTCGTCGATGACAGCGGTCAGCCGGCGCTCGAAGCCGATCCGCACCTGGATTTCCCGGCTGAGCCGCAGATTGTTGTAGGCGACATAGCCGAACAGGCCGCACACCATGGCGGTGATGGCGAAGCCGATCGCCGCCACGATGATGGCGGTCTGCTCGGCGCGACGCGCCGAATTCGTCTTCGCGTAGTAGGCGAGCTGCCAGTCACGGCCACCGAAGCTCACGGTGCGCATCGCCGACGGCGCCAGTCCGTCCGCCGCCGTCATGCGCGTGGAGACCACGCCCTGGTCGTTGGCAACGAGCTCGCCACCGTCCCTGCGCGGATCCCTGAGCGCGACCGAGAACAACGACATGTCGTCATTGGTCAGCATCAGCGAGGCAAGCTCGTAGGAGAATGTGACGAACCCGGCCGGCTCCGTCGCCCCCTCGGGAATGACGGGCGCGGCCACGATGACGCCGATCGGTCCGTTGCCGCGGAGCAGCGGAATCGGGTCTGAGGCGATCGACCGCTTCTCGACCCGGGCACGCGTCAGCATGGCGCTGCGAACCGGATCCTGATCGTAGCTGCGGCCAGGCAGCGCCTTGGTCTCGTTGCTGCGCGGCTCGAGGTCCATCAGCACGTCGATCGGCTGGGTGACATCGGCGGAATTGATCGGCTTGTCGTCAAACATGCGGATCCGTGGATTGGGGAAGCCGGCGCCGGCAATGGCAGCCTGCGCCGCCGTAAGCTCGTTCGGCTTCAGCCGGGCGATCCAGCCGGCCACCACGAAATCGGTCTTGAAGGCGTAGATGGCCGAGCGCAGCGGCTCCAGCATGCTCGGCTTGATCACGGATGGCGTACGGAACAGGCCGGAGGCGACACGCGCGAGCAGCTCCCGCTCGGTGAGGCGGTCCTGGACCAGGCTTGCGTGAACGTCGATCGCACGCGCGAGCGCGATCCGGTCCAGCGCCAGCTCCTGATCGTGAACGCGATAGGCCGCAAGCCCGGAGAGCAAGGCTCCGAGCAGAGCGATGAAGCCAATGATGAAACCCAGCCGGACCACGCGACTACTCAGGCGAAAGCAGGAGGTCGGCAATAAACACGGAGCATATGAACGCCGCTCGAACGGCCATGTGCCGAAACAGGGTGAACCCCCAGTGGCGGAGATAATGGAGGAGGAGGCATCAGTACGCAACGTAGGTCGGCTGAAAAGCTTAATCCGTCCCGGCCGATGGTCCGGCCGGCATGGATTTGCCCCTGGGGGCCAAGAGGTAGTTAATCGCCGTGTCCGAAATTTGTTCCGCGGTGGCGGCCCTGCCCCCGGGGGGTTAGGGCAAAAACGCCTGCGCTAAGTCGTCGCGTCCGTCGGGCCCCGCGGTTTTAAGCGTCCCGTTTTAAGCCTCCCTTGGTCTCGATGAAGCCGACGATGCGATCGAGACCCTGACTCTTCTTCAGGTTGGTCATGACGAAGGGACGCTGGCCACGCATGCGCTTGGCATCCGTCTCCATCTTTTCCAGGGAAGCTCCGACATGGGGTGCCAGGTCGATCTTGTTGATGACAAGAAGGTCTGACCGGGTGATCCCCGGGCCGCCCTTGGATGGGATCTTGTCGCCGGCGGCAACGTCGATCACGTAGATGGTGAGGTCGGCCAGCTCCGGGGAAAAAGTGGCAGCCAGATTGTCGCCGCCGGACTCGATCAGCACGAGATCGAGGTCCGGGAATTTCGCACGCATGTCCGCCACCGCGGCGAGATTCATCGAGGCGTCCTCGCGGATCGCAGTGTGCGGGCAGCCACCGGTCTCGACCCCCGCGATGCGGTCCGGCGTCAGCGAGCCCGAGCGCACGAGGTATTCCGCATCCCATTTGGTGTAGATGTCGTTGGTGATCGCGGCGATGTCATAGCGCTCGCGCATGGTCTTGCAGAGCAGGTCCATCAGCGCGGTCTTGCCCGATCCGACCGGGCCGCCGACGCCGACACGCAAGGGTCCGTGAGTTTTCGACATGCAGTTGCTTTCTTAGTGTCGTCCCGGCGCAGGCCGGGACGACGGCTGAGTGTGACGCAACGTGCTCACGACCGGAACAGCCGCGTATATTGTGTCTCGTGCCGCAGGCTGGCGAGATCGGCGCGGAAGGTCGCGCTGCCGAGATCGTCCAGTGTCGCATTCAGCACACGATTGGCGGTCGCGGCGGCGGCGGCTTCCAGCCTCACCAGCACACGCTGGCTGTCGGTCTGGCCGAGCGGAATGAGACGGCTGGCCGCGGAAATCCAGTTCGAGACCAGAGCATGCAAGAAGGCGTGGAGCGTCGGCGCCAACGGCACCCCATGCATCGCGGCGACCACGCCGACCGCGACCGGATAGACCAGCGGCGTGCGGCATCCCGCGACCATGGCATCCAGGCCATCGGCATCCCACGCGGCGCGGGCGATGTCGATGAAGGCACGGCCCTGCGAGGTCGTTTCCAGCTGTCGTTCGCGCGACGGCACGAAGGCAGCGGCGAGCTCGGCGATATCGTTCAAAGTGGTGGTCTCGCCCGCTTCCGCGGCGCGATAGGCATGGACCAGGAACGTCGCATCGCAAAAGCCCGAGCCGTCGCCGAGCATCGCGTCGAGCCAGTCGGCCAGCGTCGCGGTGTCGGTGATATCGCCGGCCTCGACCGCCCATTCGATGCCGCTGGAATAGGAGAACCCGCCGACAGGGAATGCCGGCGACAGCCAGGTCATCAACCGGTACAGCGCCGCCGCCTCACGCTCGGCGAGGTCAGCGCGGCTGACCGGGTCATTTGTGGTCATGAGCATGCTTGTGGCCGTGGTGATGGTCGGGGTGGTCGCAATGCTCGTCGTGGTGATGGTGATGATCGTGACCATGGTCATGCGCGGCATGGCCATGATGGTGGTGATCATGACCGTGATGATCATGGTGATCGTGATGGCCGTGATCGTGATGCGCGTGGTCGTCGTGGCCGTGCGCGTGGCCGGCATCGGCATAGGCACCGCCCTCGGGATCGAACGGCGCCTCGATCTCGATCACGCGGGCGCCGAGACCCTTCACCATGGCTTCGATGACGTGGTCCCGGCGGATGCGCAAGGCTTTGGCCATGATCTGCGTCGGCAGATGGCGGTTGCCGAGATGCCAGCCAACGCGGATGAGATGGTGCGGATCGCGACCGCGGATCTCCAGCAGCGGCTCGGGTGCCGCCACCACCTCCACCAGCCGGCCGTCCTCCAGCACCAGGGCATCGCCGCCGCGCAGCGCGACGGCGTGCTCCAGGTCGAGCAGGAATTCGAGCCCCCGCGTCCCCGTCATCGCCATGCGGCGGCGGTGCCGATCGTCGAAATCGAGCACGACCGTATCCACGGGTGCTTCCGTGAAGCGGTACTGTCCTTTGACCTGCGTCGCCCGGATCATGCGTTTACCTCGTTACCGTGTCTCGACCTTCTCGGGCGTGATCACCTCGATCTTCGGCGGTGCCGTGAAGCACTTCACCGCGACGCGGCCGAACGTCTTCATGTGCTCCATGGCGCGATGCGGCACCAGCGCTTCTGCATTCTCCCACTGCTCGACGAATACCATCTTGCTGGGATCGGTGACGCTCT
The DNA here is from genome assembly GCF_004212635.1 of Bradyrhizobium genosp. SA-3. GTDB lineage: Bacteria > Pseudomonadota > Alphaproteobacteria > Rhizobiales > Xanthobacteraceae > Bradyrhizobium. Next base: position 38,548 of record NZ_PSRT01000035.1, read on the forward strand.
CGTGCAAATCGTAGGCGATATTGCCGGGCTCCTTCCGCGTCTCCTTGATGCAGGCGGTGGCGGCTGCAATGAATTCGGCGCGCGTTTCGGGCTTGATGGTCAAGGTGGCAACGACATAGATCACGAGAAATCCTCCCGGCTTTTCTTCTGAGGGTACGATACCGGGCGGGACATTAGACCAGGCCGGATCGAACGCAACACCGGAAAAGCCGTCTCCGGACTGGATCCGGGGACATGCGTTGAGACGCTATTTCAGTACATAAAATATCGCTGCGCCATGGGCAGCACCTCGGCGGGGGCGCAAGTCAGCAGCTCGCCGTCGGCGCGGACCTCATAGGTCTCCGGATCGACCTCGATATCGGGCGTGGCGTCGTTGTGGATCATGCTCTTCTTGGAGATCTTGCCGCGGGTGTTCTGGACTGCATAGAGCTTCTTGTCGATGCCGAGCTTTCGCGCCAGACCGCCGGTGACCGCGGCCTTCGAGGTGAACACCACCGAGGACGCCGTGCGCGCCTTGCCGAAGGCGCCGAACATCGGCTGGTAGTGCACCGGCTGCGGGGTCGGGATCGAGGCGTTGGGATCGCCCATGGGCGCTGCGACGATGCTGCCGCCCTTGACGATGCAGTCCGGCTTGACGCCGAAGAAGGCCGGCGACCACAGCACGAGATCGGCGAGCTTGCCCTTTTCGACCGAGCCGATCAGTTTCGACACGCCGTGGGCGATGGCGGGATTGATGGTGTATTTGGCGATGTAGCGCTTGACGCGGAAATTATCGTTGTCCTTGCCCTTATCCTGCGGCAGCGACCCGCGCTGCTTCTTCATCTTGTCGGCGGTCTGCCAGGTCCGGATGATGACCTCGCCGAGGCGGCCCATGGCCTGCGAGTCCGAGGACATCATCGAGAGCGCGCCGAGATCGTGCAGAATGTCCTCGGCGGCGATGGTCTCTTTCCGGATGCGGCTTTCCGCGAAGGCCAGGTCTTCGGCGATCGAGGGATCGAGGTGGTGGCACACCATCAGCATGTCCAGATGCTCATCGATGGTGTTGCGCGTGAACGGCCGCGTCGGATTGGTCGAGGATGGCAGCACGTTCTTCAGGCCGGCGACTTTGATGATGTCAGGCGCGTGACCACCGCCGGCGCCTTCGGTGTGAAAGGCATGGATGGTGCGGCCCTTGAATGCCTTGATCGTATCCTCGACGAAACCGGATTCGTTCAGCGTGTCGGTGTGGATCATCACCTGGATGTCGTGATCGTCGGCGACCGACAGGCAATTGTCGATCGCAGCCGGCGTCGTGCCCCAATCCTCGTGCAGCTTCAGCGCGCAGGCGCCGGCTCGGATCATCTCGACCAGCGCGGCGGGACGCGAGGCGTTGCCCTTGCCGGAGATGCCGAGATTGACCGGAAAAGCATCGAACGACTGGATCATCCGCGCGATGTGCCACGGCCCCGGCGTGCAGGTGGTGGCGAAGGTGCCGTGCGAGGGACCGGTGCCGCCACCCAGCATCGAGGTGACGCCGCTCATCAGCGCGTGCTCGATCTGCTGCGGGCAGATGAAATGGATGTGGCTGTCGAAGCCGCCGGCGGTGAGGATCTTGCCTTCGCCTGCGATAACATCTGTGCCCGGGCCGATGACGATGGTGACGCCCGGCTGGATATCGGGATTGCCGGCCTTGCCAATCGCGGAGATCATGCCGTCCTTGATCGCGACGTCGGCTTTCACGATGCCCCAATGGTCGACGATCAGCGCATTGGTGATGACGGTGTCGGCCGCGCCCTGCTTGTTGGTGACCTGCGACTGCCCCATGCGTCGCGGATCACCTTGCCGCCGCCGAACTTCACCTCCTCGCCGTACGTGGTAAAATCCTTCTCCACCTCGATAATGAGGTCGGTGTCGGCCAGCCGCACCTTGTCGCCGGTGGTCGGGCCGAACATGTCGGCATAGACGGAACGTTTGATTTTCGTGCTCACAGTGAACTCCTTGCAAGCTTGACGGTGTCGTCGAACATCCGGTCGAGAGTCGCGTTGCCGCCACGGCAACCCGCGACAACCTTCTCGGCCCAATGGACGTAGTCGATGAGTTCTTCCTCGCGCTTGTCCGAGCTCGGGTTTGGATGAATACGCGCGAGAATATTGCTTATCTTGTCCGCGATCTTGATGAGCTTCGCATCTGGGGATTTGTGCGGAGCGTCCTCAATCTGCTTCTGTCGGCGCTGAGATTTTGGAAGCGACATATCGTCGGTGACCTCGGCGACGAGCGCAGCGACACGTGCACCAAATTCTTCTTCTAGTTCATCGCGGGTTGTTCTGGTGTCCTCAAGCGTATCGTGCAGCCAGCCAGCCGCGACCAGCTCCGCATCGGATCCATCCGTCACGATCGCGAGCATGTTGGCGACTTCGGCCAGGTGATTGAGATATGGCTCGTTAGCTCGCGCCTTGCGCGAGATACCAGTGTGACGGTGCGCGGCGAAATCTGCAGCTTCAGAAACGAGGCGGATTGGCGACAGCACGCGTCAAGCCTCCTCGACACCGTTGGGCGCACCTCTCTCTCCGTTCCCTCCCCCCTTGCGGGGGAGGGTTAGGGAGGGGGGTGCTCCGGGCTCCGCTGCTTGAAGGATGGCGAGGGCCACTCCCTCCAAATTGTTCAGTACATCGTCGTTGGTAAAACGCAGAACCTGGTAGCCGCGGGATGCAAACCATTGGTCGCGCGCTTGGTCCTTGCGAAGTCTTTCCTCGAAGTCGTGGCTTTCACCATCGACCTCGACGATGATCTTGCATGAATGCGCGACGAAATCCGCGATGTAGTCGCCCATGGGCGCTTGGCGACGGAAGCCCAGACGGGCAAGGCGATGTGCTTTGAGATGGCGCCATAGGAGCGTCTCGGCGCGTGTCATCGAGCGCCGCAACTGTTTGGCACGAATTCTTAGAAACTGAGGGACCTCGTCGTGTGGCATACCCCCCTCCCCAACCCTCCCCCGCAAGGGGGGAGGGAGCCCGACCGGCGTGCTCACCTCACTGTAGATCACGGCACTCGCCTCGGCTTAAATCACAGCTTCCCCATCACGTCGCCGCGGAAGCCATAAATGGTCTTCTTCCCGGCCATGGCGACGAGCTGGACCTCACGGGTCTGGCCGGGCTCGAAGCGGACGGCGGTCCCGGCGGCGATGTCGAGGCGCATGCCGCGGGACTTCTTGCGGTCAAACTTCAGCGCCGGGTTGGTCTCGAAGAAATGGTAGTGCGAGCCGACCTGGATCGGGCGGTCGCCGGTGTTGGCGACCGTCAGCGTCACGGTCTTGCGGCCGGCATTGAGCTCGATCTCGCCGTCCTGGATGAAGAGTTCGCCGGGGATCATGTGCTACCTCGTCTTGCTCCGCTGCGCCATGGCCGGGCTTGTCCCGGCCATCCACGCGGTGCCACTTGGTTCGAAGATCGTGGATGCCCGGGACAAGCCCGGGCATGACGGTGTTGATACGGTGTCGCGCCTCACCTGATCGGCTCGTGCACGGTGACGAGCTTGGTGCCGTCCGGAAAGGTCGCCTCGACCTGGATGTCGTGGATCATCTCGGGAATGCCCGGCATCACCTGGTCGCGGGTCAGCACCTGCGCGCCGGATTGCATCAGCTCGGCGACGGTGCGGCCGTCGCGGGCGCCTTCGAGGATGAAGTCGGAGATGATCGCGACCGCCTCGGGATGGTTGAGCTTGACGCCGCGGTCCAGCCGACGGCGGGCCACGATGGCCGCCATCGAGATCAGAAGCTTGTCCTTTTCGCGGGGAGACAGATTCATGCGACATCTCTTCCGTTCAACACGTCAATTCAGCCAGAGCCGCGGCAGCACGGCGCCGGTGCGCGCCAGCACGGCCATCATGTCGGCGCGCAAACGCGCCGCATCTTGGGCACAGAACCGCGCCATTGCAAAGCCATTCCAGGCGGATATCCCGACCTCGCCGGCGAACGATTCCGAGGCCTCGCGAATGCGCTCGACCAACGCCTCGTCGCCAGGCACGATCAGGGCCGTGCCGATCGCGGCGCCACTCTTGGCCACGGCGGATCGCGCCAGTTTTTCACCGATATGACCATGCAGCCTGACGGTCTCGGCGAACACCAGCCTGCCGCCCCGAGAGAGCCGCCAGCGATCGACGAACTCGCCCTGCTCCATCCGCTCGCCCATGGCGGTGCGGCCGAACACCACGATTTCGCAAAGCAGGAGCGAAGCCGCCTCATCGAGCGCGATGTCGAAACGGCGATGGACACGGGCGCGGTCAAACAGGATCGTTTCCTGGGGCAGCCAGGACAGATGCGCACCTGCGCCGACCCTCAGCGCGATATTGAGCTCGGCCGCATTGCCCTGCGCACGATAGACCTTTTCTGCGGCCGCCGTCGTCAGCGTCAGCCGCGCAGCGTCAGCGGCTGTGATGTCAATGTCGAAGCGATCGCCGCCGGCGACACCACCGGCCGTGTTGACGAACACGCCGGAGAGCCCCTCGCCTTCCGGCGAGGGAAAGCGAACGCGCAGGGAGCCGGACTCATGCAAGGTCCCGCGCCGTGTCACGCCATCGCGTGCATGGACGTCGAAGCGCACCGCGCCGCGGGCGCGGTTGGCCTCGAAAACCGTTGATGTGACTGAAACGTCGCTGCGCATCCGCCTCCCCAGCCGGTCGCGGCAGAATGGCTTACAGCGCCATCTGGCGGCTGATTTCGCTCGCGTCGAGATTGGAGCGGTCGCAGGTGAACTTCACCGCGCCGCGATCCATCACCGCGAAACTGTCGCCGAGTTCGCAGGCAAAGTCGAGATATTGTTCGACCAGCACGATCGCGATGTTGCCGAGGTTGCGCAGGTAGGAGATGGCGCGGCCGATGTCCTTGATGATCGAGGGCTGGATCCCCTCGGTCGGCTCGTCGAGCAGCAGCAGCTTTGGCCGCATCACCAGCGCGCGCCCGATCGCGAGCTGCTGCTGCTGGCCGCCGGAGAGGTCGCCACCGCGCCGGCCGAGCATGGATTGCAGCACCGGGAAGAGCGAGAATACGTCGTCCGGAATGTGCTTGTCCTCGCGCCTGAGCGGGCCGAAGCCGGTCTTGAGGTTCTCCTCGACCGTGAGCAGCGGAAAGATCTCGCGGCCCTGCGGTACGAAACCGATGCCTTTGCGCGCGCGCTCATAGGGCTTCAGACCCGTGATGTCGCTGCCGTCGAGCACGATCGCACCCGACGAGATCGGATATTGCCCGACCATGGCGCGCAAGAGCGAGGTCTTGCCGACGCCGTTGCGCCCGAGCACGCAGGTGACCTTGCCCGGCTCGGCCGAGATCGAGACGCCGCGCAGCGCTTGGGCAGCGCCGTAGAACAGGTTGATGTCCTTGACCTCAAGCATCGCTCAGCGTCCCAGATAGACTTCGATGACCCGCTCGTTCGACGAGACCTGGTCGATGGTGCCTTCCGCCAGCACGGTGCCTTCGTGCAGGCAGGTGACCTTGACCCTGAGCTCGCGCACGAAGGTCATGTCGTGCTCGACCACCATCACGGTGTGGGTCTTGTTGATCTCTTTCAGCAGCTCGGCGGTGAGATGCGTCTCGACATCGGTCATCCCTGCGACCGGCTCGTCGACGAGGAGCAGCTTCGGATCCTGCGCCAGCAGCATGCCGATCTCGAGCCACTGCTTCTGGCCGTGGCTGAGGCTGCCGGCAAGGCGGTTGCGGGCCTCGGAGAGACGGATCGTCTCCAGCACCTTGTCGATGCGCTCGGACTCGGCCCTGCTGCCGCGCCAGAACAGCGTGCCGCGGACCGAGTGGTCCACATTGAGCGCCAGCAGGAGGTTGTCCTGCACGGTCTGGCTCTCGAACACGGTCGGCTTCTGGAACTTGCGGCCGATGCCGAGCTCGGCGATGCGGGTCTCGTCGAGCCGCGTCAGATCGGTGACGCCGTCGAACAGCACGGTGCCCTCGTCGGGCTTGGTCTTGCCGGTGATGATGTCCATCATCGTGGTCTTGCCGGCGCCGTTCGGACCGATGATGGCGCGCATCTCGCCGGGCTCGAGCGTCAGCGACAGGTTGTTGATGGCGTGGAAGCCGTCGAAAGAGACGTGCACGCCGTCGAGATAGAGCATTGCGGATGTCGCGCGGCTGTCCATGACGTTCATCGCGCTACTCCGCCAGCTTGGGTTCGGTGACGCCGTCTTCGGCCGCAGCGCTCGCAATGGCCGCAGCGGTGCGCTTTTCGCTCGAGGAGTCCCACCAGGCATTGAAGGTGCCGACGATGCCCTTGGGCAGCAGCAGCGTCACCAGGATGAACAGCGCGCCCAGCATGAACAGCCAGTAGGGCGCCAGCACGCCGGAGGTAAAGAAGGTCTTGGCGTAGTTGACGACGACGGCGCCGAGTGCGGCGCCGACCAGCGTGCCGCGGCCGCCGACCGCGACCCAGATCACCGCCTCGATCGAATTGCCCGGTGCGAATTCTGAGGGATTGATGATGCCGACCTGTGGCACGTAGAGCGCGCCGGCGACGCCGGCCATGCAGGCCGACACCGTGAACACGAACAGCTTGTAGGATTCGACGCGATAGCCGAGGAAGCGCGTGCGCGATTCTGCGTCCCGCACCGCGATCAGCACCTTGCCGAGCTTGGACGAGACAATGGCGCGGCAGATCAGGAAGCCGGCAATCAGCGCCAGGCAGCTCAGCGCGAACAATGCGGCACGCGTGCCTTCGGCCTGGACGTTGAAGCCGAGGATGTCCTTGAAGTCGGTCAGGCCGTTGTTGCCGCCGAAGCCGAAATCGTTGCGGAAGAAGGCGAGCAGCAGCGCATAGGTCATCGCCTGCGTGATGATCGACAGGTACACGCCGGTGACGCGGGAGCGGAAGGCGAGCCAGCCGAAGCAAAACGCGAGCAGGCCCGGCACGACCAGCACCATCAGGGCCGCAAACCAGAACATGTCGAAGCCGTACCAGTACCAGGGCAGCTTCTGCCAGTTCAGGAACACCATGAAGTCGGGAAGGATCGGGTTGCCGTAGACGCCGCGGGTGCCGATCTGCCGCATCAGGTACATGCCCATGGCGTAGCCGCCGAGCGCGAAGAAGGCGCCGTGGCCGAGCGAGAGGATGCCGCAATAGCCCCAGATCAGGTCGATCGCGAGCGCGAGGATGGCGTAGCAGACATATTTACCCCAGAGCGCGACGAGATAGGTCGGCACCTGCAGGAACGAGCCCGCGGGCAGCAGCAGGTTGGAGAGCGGGATGAGGATGCCGCAGGCTGCGACGACGGCAAGGAAGATCGTCGCGCTGCGGTCCAGCGATCGCGTCAGCATGTGAGGAGTCATGCTTCCACCGCACGGCCCTTGAGCGCGAACAGGCCGCGCGGCCGCTTTTGAATGAACAGGATGATGAGAACCAGGATGGCGATCTTGCCGAGCACGGCACCCGCGACCGGCTCCAGGAACTTGTTGGCGATGCCGAGTGTGAAAGCGCCGACCAGTGTGCCCCAGAGATTGCCGACCCCGCCGAACACCACGACCATGAAGCTGTCGATGATGTAGCTCTGGCCGAGATTGGGGCTGACATTGTCGATCTGCGACAGCGCCACGCCGGCGATGCCGGCAATGCCCGAGCCGAGCCCGAAAGTGAGCGCATCGACACGCGAGGTGGCGATGCCCATCGAAGCCGCCATGCGGCGATTTTGCGTCACCGCGCGCATCTCGAGGCCGAGTGCGGTATAGCGCAGCATCGCGAGCAGGATCGCGAACACGGCCAGCGTGAAGCAGAGGATCCAGAGCCGGTTATAGGTGATGGTGATCTGGCCGAGCTCGAAGGCGCCGCTCATCCAGGAGGGGTTGCCGACCTCGCGGTTGGTCGGGCCGAACATGGTGCGCACCGCCTGTTGCAACACCAGCGACAGGCCCCAGGTCGCCAGCAGCGTCTCCAGCGGACGGCCGTAGAGGAAGCGGATGATGCTGCGCTCGATCAGGACGCCGATGGCACCGGCGACGAGGAAGGCAAGCGGCACCGCGATCAAGAGCGAATAGTCGAACAGGCCGGGATAGCGGGTGCGGATCACCTCCTGCACCACGAAGGTGGTATAGGCTCCGATCATCACCATCTCGCCATGGGCCATGTTGATCACGCCCATCACGCCGAAGGTGATGGCGAGCCCGATCGCGGCGAGCAGCAGCACCGAGCCGAGCGAGAGGCCATACCAGGCATTCTGCACCATCGACCAGACCGCAAGCGAGTTCTGGATCGAGCCGATCGCGCTCGCGGCAGCCTTGCTCACCGAGGCCGGCTGGTCGCCCATGCCGGTGAGCAGCGCCAGCGCCTCCTGGTCGCCGCGCGCCTTGAGGGTGGCGACGGCCTCCAGCTTCTCGACTTCGGTCGCGTCCGACTTGAACAGCAGGATGGCCGCGCGGGCTTCGCCGAGCGCGGTCTTGACGGATCTGTTGCCTTCCTTGGCCAGTGCGGCCTCGACCGCGTCGAGCGCGGCTTCCTCATGCGACTTGAAGACCGACTGCGCAGCCTGGAGGCGCGTCGACAGATCCGGCGACTGAAGCGTCAGGCTGCCGAGCGCGGCGTCCACGCTGCGGCGCAGGCGGTTGTTGAGGCGAACCGCGCTCGCGCTGTCGGGAACGCTGGCCACGGACTGGCCGGTTGCTGCGTCGATCGACTTGCCGTCGGCGCCGGTGACGTAAACCTTCTTGCTGTCGAGGTCGGCCATGAGGCGGCCGTCCTGCAGCGCGCTGATGATCGGGAATGCCAGCGGATTGCCGCTGCTCGCGACCGCGCCGATCGCCTCCTCCGTGTCGGAAAAATCGTCATTGGCGAACTTGGCGACCGCATCCTCGAACGGACCGGCGAAGGCCGGCAGCGCGAACGCGATCAGAAACAGCGAGAGCGCAAGCGAGCAGAGACGGGCAGACAAATGGGCTGGCACTGTGAATGACCCCGGCAGAAATGGTTGGAGAAGGCGGCGGGATCGCCGCCCTCTCCGATCGTGTGGTGGAGCGTCAGGTCGGGATCAGGAGCCCGAACCGAGGCACTTGTTGGTCTTGGTGTTGAAGTTGCCGCACTTCTTGCCGACCCAGTCGCCGATCAGGTCCTTGGAGCCGTCCAGCTCCTTCGACCAGGCATCGCCAGCAACGAGGCCCGGGGTCTTCCAGACCACGTCGAACTGGCCATTGCCCTTGATCTCGCCGATGAACACCGGCTTGGTGATGTGGTGGTTCGGCAGCATCTTCGACACGCCGCCGGTCAGGTTCGGCGCCTCGATGCCGGGAAGCGCGTCGATCACCTTGTCCGGATCGGTCGACTTCACCTTCTCCACGGCCTTCACCCACATGTTGAAGCCGATCACGTGCGCCTCCATCGGGTCGTTGGTCACGCGCTTCGGATTCTTGGTGTAGGTCTGCCAGTCCTTGATGAACTTCTCGTTCGATCCATCCTTGGTCTTGATCGATTCGAAGTAGTTCCAGGCGGCGAGATGGCCGACCAGCGGCTTGGTGTCGATGCCGGCGAGCTCTTCCTCACCCACCGAGAACGCGACCACCGGAATGTCCTTCGCCTTGATGCCCTGGTTGCCGAGCTCCTTGTAGAAGGGAACGTTGGCGTCGCCGTTGATGGTCGAGACCACCGCGGTCTTCTTGCCGGCCGAGCCGAACTTCTTGATGTCGGCCACGATCGTCTGCCAGTCGGAGTGACCGAACGGCGTGTAGTTGATCATGATGTCTTCCTGGGCGACACCCTTGGACTTCAAATAGGCTTCCAGGATCTTGTTGGTGGTGCGCGGATAGACGTAGTCGGTGCCCGCGAGCACCCAGCGCTTCACCTTCTCTTCCTTCATCAGATAGTCGACGGCGGGAATCGCCTGCTGGTTCGGCGCAGCACCCGTGTAGAACACGTTGCGCTCGCTCTCCTCGCCCTCGTACTGCACTGGGTAGAACAGGATGTTGTTCAGCTCCTTGAAGACCGGGAGCACCGACTTGCGCGACACCGAGGTCCAGCAGCCGAACACGACCGAGACCTTGTCCTTGGTGATCAGCTCGCGCGCCTTCTCGGCAAACAGCGGCCAGTTCGAAGCGGGATCGACGACGACGGCTTCCAGCTTCTTGCCGAGCACGCCGCCCTTCTTGTTCTGCTCGTCAATCAGGAAGAGGATGGTGTCCTTCAGCGTGGTCTCGCTGATGGCCATGGTGCCGGAAAGGGAGTGAAGCACGCCGACCTTGATGGTGTCATCCGCGGCCTTGGCGCCGGTCAATGAAGCCAGACCGAGCATCAGTCCGGCGGTCGCGGCGAGGACGCCGCGGCGGCTAAATGACGCCGCTATATCGTGAGTGGATTTGCTAAGCATGAGTGTATCATCTCCCTGACGCAGACGTGAAAACGCTGCGAAACGGCCCCACGGCCGCCTGCGATTAACGGATTCGCAAGAACCATGCCATGGACTGAACACCTCTCAAGTCATTGTATTTACTTATAAAACAGCCAGAATTCCAAGTTTAGCCGCACTCTGTCCGCCTAAACCCTGGGCAACGGAAATGTATGCGAAAGCGGCAGGCAGTCTACTTTTTATGCAAATTGCCAATTCTGGCTAAATTTCCGGCATAACTATTTCTGCACCGCAACCGCCGTTTGAGGCGAGCTTGCCTTGAAAGCGCCCCTACGATGTTCCATATGAACGACCGAGACTGCTTGCGAATCAAGCCGTCGTTGCGAGCTGCGTGTTCTTAAGCCCCTACGGGGCTTTGGCTTGCCCCATATCTCCCAAGCCCATCCGACACCCCAAACACGCAGGTGTCTTCTCGACACCCTATGCGCGCGCCGCGCCGAATGCGCCGGGCGCCCGCTTTTGACATGGAAAGAACCCCTCTTTTGACTTCGTTTCAGGATTTCGGCCTCGCCGAACCCATCGCGCGCGCTCTTCGTGAAGAGAATTACGTCACCCCCACCCCGATCCAGGCCCAGACCATCCCGCTGGCGCTGACCGGCCGCGACGTCGTCGGCATCGCCCAGACCGGCACCGGCAAGACCGCGTCCTTCGCGCTGCCGATCCTGCATCGCCTGCTCGAGAACCGCATCAAGCCGCAGCCCAAGACGGCCCGCGTCCTGGTGCTGTCGCCCACCCGCGAGCTGTCCGGCCAGATCCTCGACAGCTTCAACGCCTATGGCCGCCACATCCGCCTGTCCTCGACACTCGCCATCGGCGGCGTGCCGATGGGCCGGCAGGTCCGCTCGCTGATGCCCGGCGTCGAGGTTCTGGTCGCCACCCCGGGCCGCCTGCTCGATCTCGTCCAGAGCAACGGACTGAAGCTCTCGAGCGTCGAGTTCCTCGTGCTCGACGAGGCCGACCGCATGCTCGACATGGGCTTCATCAACGACATCCGCAAAATCGTCGCCAAGCTGCCGATCAAGCGGCAGACGCTGTTCTTCTCGGCCACCATGCCGAAGGACATCGCCGAGCTCGCCGACGCCATGCTGCGTGATCCCGCCCGCGTCGCGGTGACCCCGGTCTCCTCCACCGCCGAGCGGATCAACCAGCGCATCCTCCAGGTCGATTTCTCGGCCAAGCCCGCCTTCCTCACCAAGCTGCTGAAGGACGAGCCGATCAACCGCGCACTGGTCTTCACCCGCACCAAGCACGGCGCCGACAAGGTGGTGAAGACGCTGGCCAAGGCGGGCATCGCCGCCAACGCCATCCACGGCAACAAGTCGCAGAACCATCGCGAGCGCACGCTCGCCCAGTTCCGCTCGGGCGAGATCCGCACCCTGGTCGCCACCGACATCGCCGCCCGCGGCATCGACGTCGACGGCATCAGCCACGTCATCAATTTCGATCTGCCCAACGTGCCCGAGACCTATGTCCACCGCATCGGCCGCACCGCGCGCGCCGGCGCCGACGGCACCGCGATCTCGCTGGTCGCCGGCGGCGAGGAGCTCAGCTATCTCCGCGACATCGAGCGCCTGATCCGCGTGGCGCTGCCACGGGAGGATCACCGCACCGACGCCGGCCGCGAGGCCGCCCAGGCACCTGCTGCTGGGCAGCATCGCTCGGGCCGGCCAGGCCGTCCCGGCCAGCGCCCGCACGGCGCGAGACATGCGGATGGACGACATGGCGAAGGACGGCACGTCGAGGGCAGGCCTGTTGATGGCAGGTCCGGTGAGGGCCACAACACGTCGAAGGGGTCTCGCCGCCGCCGCCATTCCGGTGGTAAGATGAATTCTTCACCAACCGATCGGTCGGAACAGCGTCCCGCGCATAGCGCCGGCAAGCCTGATGGAATACAAGGCGTTGCCTTTTTGCGTCGCGAGAGTCGTCCCAACGGCCGACCGAATCGCAATCCTCATTCGCACTAGTCGTCCACGACCTGGAGACAACCACATGGCCAAGGAAGAGCTGATCCAGTTCGAAGGACTGGTCACCGAAATCCTCCCCGACGCCCGCTACCGCGTGCAGCTCGACGCCGGACACGAGATCGTTGCCTACACCGCCGGCAAGATGAAGAAGAACCGCATCAAGACGCTCGCGGGCGACCGCGTGACGGTGGAGATGTCGCCCTACGACCTCGAGAAGGGCCGACTGATTTTCCGTCACAAGGACGAACGTCCCTCGACGCCCGGCGGCCCGCCGCGGGGTGGGGCGCAGCGCGGCGGCCAGTTCCGCCGCCGTTAGTCGCCTGCTGGCGCGCGAGCGCGGAAGTAAAATTCTGATCTGCATGCTGATCCGCCGTGGGCATCACGGCGGATCAAAAAATCGTGCGCGTCAGGATTGTTTTGAGGCCCTATTTCCAATAAAATAAATTAATCGATTTTCGGCCGGACGACATTAGCATCCACCGGTACAGCCGGTCAGACACGCTGACGACCCTTCCAAAAATTCGATCTAACCTGCCTGCGCGAGCAGGCTCTTACATTGTGTTATCTAGAAGGGACTACCCCAGTGAGCATGGGAACCGTGAAGTGGTTTAACGCGACCAAGGGTTATGGCTTCATCCAGCCCGACGACGGCGGCAAGGACGTGTTCGTTCACATCAGCGCCGTCGAGCGCGCGGGCCTCGGCTCGCTGCAGGAAGGTCAGAAGGTCTCCTATGAGGTCGTGGCCGACCGCCGCTCCGGCAAGTCGGCAGCGGACAACCTCCGCGCCGCGGGCTGAGCCTGCCGGGCCCCCGGATATTGACCCGGGCCGGCTCAGGCGAGCCAAGGAATCAAAAAGGCCGTGCGCAACGCACGGCCTTTTTCATGTTCGAAGACTCCTCCGTACGCGGCACGGATCTCCTGCCCGGGCAGAGCTCCAATCCGGTCCTGCTAGTTGGTCTTGGCGGCCCCGCCGGCAGCCCCGCTGGCACTGTTGCTCAGCGAACCTGCCTGGGTCATCGTGTGGTTGAAGTAGGCGTCGCTGTCGCCGAGCGTCAAGCGACGCTGGCAAAGCGGCATGCAGCTGTAGGACTCGCGCTCGATCCCGCGATAGACGGTGACGAGCCGGTCGCTCGGACCTTCGACCTGGATCTGCCGGTCGACCAGGATCTCGCCGCCCCGGTCGAGCGCGATGAAATTGGTGGCACCATAACCCTTCCCGGTCACGACGATCATGCCGCCGGGCTGCAGCGTGACGTCCGCGATCAGGGGATTGCCGACCACGATGGTCGCGACCTTGCCGGGGAGCCGGACCAGCTTGGCCTGGTCGACATTGACGGCAATGGTGTCGGCGGTGGGCTCGGCAAGGCCGGCACCAGACGATGCCAGCATCGCAGCCGCAACCAGAAGGCAGACGCGCGCCTGACGGCGCAGCAACTCTTTACGCATACACTTACCCCCGGGACGTCACAAACCGGCAGAAACGATCAGATACAGCGGAGCCGGTGCCCGACCCGGCTAACCTGCCCTTAATTCGTGAACGTTCCGCAAACTCGCCGACTATTGTTTGAAGGGACCGGCGCTTTGTGGCCCTCGGAGGCGTTGACGCCGCCCTAAAGCTCGATGAGACGAATCGTCATCGCGCTTTAGGTTATTGTTTGAGCATGATCTTTTCGGAAAACCGCTGCACACTTTTCCGGATCATGCCCTACCGGCGGAACGGATAGGCGAGCTGGCCGCCGATTTCCTTCGGCATGGTCGCTTCGTCCTTGCCGTAATCCTGCGGCAGCCTGCCCTCCGGCATACGGAAGGTGCCGAACAGCACGTCCCAGATCGGGAACGTTCCGGCAAAATTGGTGTCGCCGCCCTCTTCGAGCGAAGTGTGGTGCCAACGGTGGAACACCGGCGTCGCCAGCACGTATCTGAACGCTCCGAAGGTCCAGTTCAGATTGGCGTGCACGAAGGCCGAATGGAAGGTGGTGAACGGGCCGACCCAGATCATGACATTCGGGGAGATACCGGCCATCAGCAGCACGACGTCGACGCTGATCGTCCCGAGCATGAGATTGACGGGATGGAAGCGCGCCGCGGAAATCCAGCCGATCTCCTCCGACGAATGATGGACTGCGTGGTACTTCCAGAACCCGCCGTCATGGAAAAGCCGGTGCAGCCAGTACAGCATGAAATCGGACAGCACCAGAAACAGCACGGCCTGCACCCACAGCGGCAGCTGTGACAGCGGGCCATGGCCATTGTCGTAGAAGGCGATGAGCTCGTCGGCATCGTGGATGTTGAAGACGACGCCGGCGCCGACGATCAGCAGTCCGATCCGCATGGTGCGCGCGAACACCGGAACGAAGAACCAGTAGCAGATGTCGGTGAGGATCTCGCGCTTGCGCCACCACGGCGCACCGGGATTGCAGGCCCAGAAATGCTCGAGCACGGTGAAGACTGCCGCGAGCACCAGGGTGACGGGGACCACCTTCGCGATGGTCTCGCCGAGCATCAGGGCGACTTGCATGGGCAGGCTCGACATCGTCGCCTCACTTCCGAATTGCTGGTCCTGCCTAGGCCTACTCCGCTAAATTTAAGGGAGGGTGAAGCCGGACGGCGCGTGCGCTGCATTCGGAACCGGGGCAATTCAACGGCCGCCTTAAGACGAAATTCACTCTGGCCAAAAGCATCGCGCGACAAGCGGATTTGCGCGATTGAATTAACGCTACCGAAAGAGCTCGGCTCTCATCTTCGTCGCGTCAAAGACAGCGCCGAACGAGGCGATCCCACCCAGACGGAGTTTTGTTCATGAAGAACCTTATTGCGCGTTTCGCGAAGGACGAATCCGGCGCCACCGCCATCGAGTACGGTCTGATCGCCGCCGGCATCGCGCTGGCCATCATCACGGTCGTCAACAATCTCGGCAGCTCGCTGAACACCAAGTTCGGCTCGATCAGCTCGTCGCTGAAGTAAGCACCCGACGAGCGATTCGCAAAAGCCCCGGACCTCCGGGGCCTTTGTTTTTCTGAAGACGGCAAGTTCCAGTGGCGTTGCGCGAGTACAGAACCGATGCCGCGGTCGCGGCGAACGAAGCGGAGGCGGCGCAGACCGGCTCGCCGGCCTATTGGGTCTGCCTTGCGCTGCTGCTTGCGACGATCGTGCTTGCCGTGCGCATTGCCAGCCTCTGGTGAGCACGCTCGCGGCGGGGCCAGCCTCGCCACCCGGCTGCCGTTGTCGGTTTGTTTAGCACTGCCGGCTAGCATCCGCGCCGCCAGCTTCGGCGACACAATCAGGCCTCAAGACGCAGTCCCATGATCCTCGACCTTGCGCGCCTTCTGCTCTTCCCGGCTCTCATGGCGTTCGCCGCCGCGAGCGACCTTTTCACGATGACGATCTCGAACCGCGTGTCGCTGGCATTGGTCGCCGGCTTCTTCGCCCTCGCTCTCGCCGGTGGCATGGCGCCTTATGAGATGTTGAGCCATGTCGGCGCCGGCGCACTTCTGCTGGTCGTGGCCTTCACCTGCTTTGCGATGGGCTGGGTCGGCGGCGGCGATGCCAAGGTTGCGGCCTCCGTCGCACTCTGGTTCGGCTTTGCACATCTGATGAACTTCCTGCTCTACGCCTCGCTGTTCGGCGGGGCGCTGACGCTGCTCCTGCTTCAGTTCCGGCAATGGCCGCTGCCCTACGGACTGGCGGGCCAGGCCTGGCTCGCACGGCTGCACGCCAAGGAGAGCGGCATTCCCTACGGCATCGCGCTCGCACTGAGCGCGCTGATGGTCTACCCGGAGACCGAATGGGTGAAGGCGATCGATCTCGCTCACCTCGCGCTGCGCTGAATGCACCGGGTAAACCCGGCGTTAAGGCGATTTAGATACGCCTCATTAACCATGCCTTGACGAATAGCTGGTCAACTGCCGATCACGGCGGCGGCAGCGTCGCGGCGTTTTGTTGGAAAGTGAAGCGTATGAATAGGGCACGCATTGTCGTCCTGACGGTCGCCATCTGCGCCGGCGGCGTCGCCGCGTACCTGGCGAGCGGCACGGACAATTCTGCGCCGCCTCCGGCTCCGGTCGCACAGCTTCCGACCGTCGACGTCCTGGTCGCCAAGAACGACATCGGTCTCGGCCAGACCGTGAAGCCGGAAGACGTGCAATGGCAGACCTGGCCAGCCGCGACCGCCAGCGCCACTTTCATCCGCCGCAACGAGCGTCCCGAGGGCGTGACCCAGGTGACCGGCTCGATCGCGCGCGCTCCTTTCATTCAGGGTGAGCCGATCCGCGACCAGAAGCTGGTCAAGGCCGAGGGCTCCGGCTTCATGGCGGCCATCCTGCCGAGCGGCATGCGGGCGATCTCGACCGAGATCTCGCCGGAGACCGGCGCAGGCGGCTTCATCCTGCCCAACGACCGCGTCGATGTGATCCTCACGCGCCGCCTCAAGAATCCGGACCAGAGCAACGGTGCTCCGGACATCGTCACCTCCGAGATCATCCTGACCAACGTCCGCGTGCTGGCCATCGACCAGGCGCCGAAGGAGAAGGACGGCCAGAACACGGTGGTCGGCAAGACCGTGACCTTGGAGCTCAATCCCGCGCAGACCCAGGCGCTTTCGTCGGCCCGCCAGGCCGGAACGCTGTCGCTGGCGTTGCGCAGCATAGCCGACGTCAAGATGAGCGAGATCACGCTCGACGAATCCGCACAGAAGCGCGACGGCGTTTCGATCATTCGCTACGGCATTCCAGGTCAGACGGCGAAAGCAAGATGAAGGCAGTCGATATGAATTGCAGGGCAAATCTGGCGACGATGCGAACCTCACTGGTTCGCGCCCTGTCGTTTTCGGCCGCCCTCGCGCTGACGCTCAACCCGGCCCTCAGCCCGGTGGTCGCCGCCGACTACCGTCCCGTGGCGCCGGTCGCGGCCGACGGCCAGATGAACGCGCGTTTCCTCTCGCTCGGCATCGGCAAGTCTGTCGTGATCGACCTGCCGCGCGACATCAAGGACGTGCTGGTCGCCGATCCCAAGATCGCCAATGCGGTGGTCCGTTCGGCGCAGCGCGCCTACATCATCGGCGCCACCGTCGGCCAGACCAACATCGTGTTCTTCGATTCCGCCGGCCAGCAGATTGCGGCCTATGACATCGCGGTCAAGCGCGACCTCAACGGCGTGCGGGCCGCGCTGAAGCAGATCCTGCCCAACTCCGACATCCAGATCGACGGCCTCGGCGACGGCATCGTCCTGACCGGCACGGCGGCGAACCCGTTGGAAGCGCAGCAGGCCAACGATCTCGCCGCGCGGCTCGCCGGCAGCGCCGACAAGGTGGTGAACTCGATCGTGGTCCGCGGCCGCGACCAGGTCATGCTGAAGGTGACGGTGGCGGAAGTCCAGCGCAACATCGTCAAGCAGCTCGGCATCGACCTCTCCGCGAACCTGAACTACGGCACCTCTGTGGTGAGCTTCTCGAACTCAAATCCGTTCACGGCTCTCGGCAAGAACCTCGTCGACGGCAACAACCTGACCACGAAGTTCGGCGCGACGCCGTCCGTGCAGGCCACCCTGCGCGCGATGGAGACCGCGGGCGTGATCCGTACGCTGGCCGAGCCGAACCTGACCGCGATCTCCGGCGAGTCGGCGACCTTCATTGCCGGCGGTGAATTCCCGGTGCCGGCAGGCTATGCCTGCGACCCGACCACGCATGTTTGTACCACCCAGATCAGCTTCAAGAAGTTCGGCATCTCGCTCAACTTCACCCCGGTGGTTCTGAGCGAAGGCAAGATCAGCCTGCGCGTCATGACCGAGGTCTCGGAGCTGTCGAACGAAAATGCGATCACGCTGTCCCAGGCCGTGACCTCGACGTCGGTGAACTCGCTGACGGTGCCCTCGATCAGGACCCGCCGCGCCGAGACCTCGCTGGAGATTCCCTCCGGCGGCGCGATGGCGATGGCCGGCCTGATCCAGCAGCAGACCAAGCAGGCGGTCAGCGGATTGCCGGGGCTGATGCAGCTCCCGGTCCTCGGCACGCTGTTCCGCAGCCGCGACTTCGTCAACAACGCAACCGAACTGGTCGTGATCGTGACGCCCTATGTCGTTCGCGCGGTCGCGCAAAAGGATCTGTCGCGGCCGGATGACGGCTTCGCCGCCCCTGCCGATCCGCAGGCCGAGTTGCTCGGCAACATCAACCGCATCTACGGCGTGCCCGGCCGGACCGAACCGGCCAGGAATTACCGCGGCACCTACGGCTTCATCACCGACTGAAGCGGAACGGGGACTTCACGATGATCACTAGACCACCCCAGCTTCGCAAACGCGCCATCCGCCTCAGTGGCGCGCTCGTCGGCATGGCGCTCGCCCTTGGCGGCTGCCAGCACGACGAAGCGGTCACCGCCTCCATTCCCGACGATTACAAGCAGCGCCATCCGATCGCGATCGAAGAGCAGAACCGCTCGATCGTCGTCTTCGTCGGCCACGCCCGCGGCGGCTTGACCGCCGCCCAGCGCGCCGACGTGATGGGTGTCGCCTCGGCCTGGCTGCACGAGGGCACCGGCGCCATCCGGATCGACGTCCCATCCGGCACGCCCAACGCGCGACCGGTCGCGGACACCATGCGAGAGATCCAGGCGATGCTGGCGGCGGCAGGCGTTCCGCCGCGCGGCGTCAACGTTCGCCCCTATCAGCCGGAAGACAGGCGCTTCCTGCCGCCGATCCGACTCACTTACTCCAAGATCGCCGCGGTCGCGGGCCCCTGCGGCCTGTGGCCGGACGACATCGGCCCCTCGATGAAGAACAAGGGCTGGTTCGAGAACAAGGACTATTACAATTACGGCTGCGCCTATCAGCGCAACCTCGCGGCGATGGTCGACAATCCGTCGGACCTTGAGCAACCGAGGGCTGAAACACCGCCCTATATAGCGCGTCGCACCACGGCCTTCGAGAAGTATCGCAAGGGAACGACGACGGCGACCACCCATCCCGAAGCCGACAAGGCCAAACTCAGCGACACCGGCAAATGATCAGCTACGCTCGCCAGCCTCAAGAAGAGCCGCCGGAAACCCCGCCACCGCCGGTCGAGGAGCATATTGCGCCCTCGCCGCGTGTCTCGGTGCAGGCGTTCTGCGAGACCGTGGAGACCGCTGCCGCGGTGCAATCGGCCGGCGAGGATCGCCGTCTCGGCAAGGCCCATCTGAAGATCCAGATGGGCGGCATGGCGGCGGCGATCGAAGCCTATCGCTCGGCCCCGACACCGAACGTGATCGTGCTCGAAAGCGACGGTCGCAGCGACCTCCTGGGCGGGCTCGATCAGCTCGCCACCGTCTGCGACGCCGGCACCCGCGTGGTCGTGATCGGCCGCATCAATGACGTCATGCTCTACCGCGAGCTGGTGCGCCGCGGTGTCAGCGACTACGTGCTCGCGCCGGTCGGCGCAATCGACGTCGTGCGCTCGATCTGCAACCTGTTCTCGGCGCCCGAAGCCAAGGCGGTCGGCCGCATCATCGCCGTGGTCGGCGCCAAGGGCGGCGTCGGTGCTTCCACCATCTCCCACAACGTCGCCTGGGCGATCGCGCGCGACCTTGCGATGGATGCGGTCGTCGCCGACCTCGACCTCGCCTTCGGCACCGCCGGGCTGGACTACAACCAGGACCCGCCACAGGGCATTGCCGACGCCGTGTTCTCACCCGATCGCGTCGACACGGCCTTCATCGACCGCCTGCTGTCGAAATGCACCGATCATCTCAGCCTGCTGGCAGCGCCCGCGACGCTCGACCAGGTCTATGACTTCGGCTCCGACGCCTTCGATGCCGTGTTCGACACGCTGCGTTCCACCATGCCCTGCATCGTGCTCGACATCCCGCACCAATGGTCGGGCTGGACCAAGCGCGCCTTGATCGGAGCCGACGACATCCTGATCGTGGCCGCGCCCGATCTCGCCAATTTGCGCAATACAAAGAACCTGTTCGACCTGTTGAAGGCCTCCCGCCCCAACGACCGGCCGCCGCTCTATTGCCTGAATCAGGTCGGTGTCCCGAAACGGCCCGAAATCGCCGCCACGGAATTCGCCAAGGCGATCGAGAGCCAGCCGGTCGCGTCGATCCCGTTCGAGCCGCAGATCTTCGGCTCGGCGGCCAACAATGGCCAGATGATCGCGGAGATCTCGGCCAATCACAAGTCGATCGAGATGTTCCTTCAGATCGCCCAGCGCCTGACCGGCCGCAGCGAGACGAAGAAACAAAAGTCGTCCTTGTTTTCACCCCTGATTGAGAAGTTGCGGGGAAAATAAGCCGCCGCATGGAGTTGTTAAGTGTTCGGTAAGCGTAGCGGAACAGACACCGACTTTCGGGCTCCCAAGCCCGGCGCCGTGTTGCCCGAGCCTTCCCAGGCTCCGGCGGCGACGGTGTCGCGCGCCCCGCTCCCGCCGGCCGTCGCATCGCCATCGCTTGCCCCGGCCAAGGCCCCGCCGCCTCCCGCCATGGAGAGCCGGCGCTCGGACAATTATTACGAGGTCAAGGCGACCATCTTCGGTGCGCTGATCGAGGCCATCGACCTCGCCCAGCTCGCCAAGCTCGATTCGGAGTCCGCCCGCGAGGAAATTCGCGACATCGTCAACGAGATCATCGCGATCAAGAACATCGTGATGTCGATCGCCGAGCAGGAGGAATTGCTCGACGATATCTGCAACGACGTGCTCGGCTACGGTCCGCTGGAGCCCCTGCTCGCGCGCGACGACATCGCCGACATCATGGTGAACGGGGCCGGCACCGTCTTCATCGAGGTCGGGGGCAAGATCCAGCGCACCGGAATCCGCTTTCGCGACAACCAGCAGCTCCTCAATATCTGTCAGCGCATCGTCAGCCAGGTCGGCCGGCGCGTCGACGAATCCTCGCCGATCTGCGACGCGCGCCTCGCCGACGGCTCCCGTGTCAATGCCATTGTGCCGCCGCTCGCGATCGACGGCCCCGCCCTCACCATCCGCAAATTCAAGAAGGACAAGCTGACGCTCGATCAGCTCGTCAAGTTCGGCGCGATCTCGCCGGAAGGCGCCGAGATCCTCCAGATCATCGGCCGGGTCCGCTGCAACGTGCTGATCTCCGGCGGCACCGGCTCGGGCAAGACGACGCTGCTCAACTGTCTGACCAACTACATCGAGCACGACGAACGCGTTATCACCTGCGAGGACGCGGCCGAGCTCCAGCTCCAGCAGCCTCATGTGGTCCGGCTCGAAACCCGCCCGCCCAACATCGAAGGCGAAGGCCAGGTCACCATGCGCGAGCTGGTGCGCAACTGCCTCCGTATGCGCCCCGAACGCATCATCGTCGGCGAAGTCCGAGGACCCGAGGCATTCGACCTGCTTCAGGCCATGAACACCGGCCATGACGGCTCGATGGGAACGCTGCATGCCAACAATCCGCGCGAGGCGCTGTCGCGCTGCGAATCCATGATCACCATGGGCGGGTTCTCTCTGCCCTCGCGCACCATTCGCGAGATGATCTGCGCATCCATCGACGTCATCGTCCAGGCCGCGCGCCTGCGCGACGGCTCGCGCCGCATCACCCACATCACCGAAGTGATGGGCATGGAAGGCGACACCATCATCACCCAGGACATCTTCCTCTACGACCTGGTCGGCGAAGACGCCAACGGCAAGATCATCGGCCGGCACCGCTCGACCGGCATCGGCCGCCCGAGATTCTGGGAACGCGCCCGCTATTACGGCGAAGAGAAGCGCCTTGCCGCCGCGCTCGACGCCGCGGAATTGGCGCCGACAACGTGAGCAGGTCAGCATCATGAACATGCAGGTCCTCGCCCTCGCCTTTCTCGCCACGGCCGCCGTCGGCGGCATCGCCTGGGTCTTCCTCTATCCACTCCTGTCAGGGGAGCGAAAGGCCGAAAACCGCCGCGCTTCGATCGCGCGTGCCGACACGCCCGCAGCCAAGCAGACCGAGAAGAGCCAACGATCGCGCCGTGAGCAGGTCGAGACTTCGCTCAAGGATCTCGAGGCGCGGCGTCAGCAGGAGAAGAGCGTTCCGCTCAGCGTCCGCCTCTCGCAGGCGGGGCTCGACTGGACCCCGCAGAAATTCTGGGTCGTGTCCGCCGTCGTGGCGGGCGTGCTGTTCGCGGCTGCTCTGTTCGTCGGAGGCGGCCTGCTCGGCGCCGCCGGCCTCGGCTTTGCCGGGGGCTTCGGCCTGCCGCGCTGGGCGCTGGGCTTCCTCAAGAAGCGTCGCGAGACCAAGTTCCTGGCGGCGCTGCCCGATGCGGTCGACGTGATCGTCCGCGGAATCAAGGCTGGCCTGCCGCTGTTCGAGTCGATCAAGGTCGTCGCCGCCGATTCACCGGAGCCGCTGCGCAGCGAATTCCTCCAGATCATCGAAACGCAGGCGATCGGCATGCCGCTCGGCGAGGCCTGCTCGCGGCTGTATGACCGCATGCCGCTCCCAGAGGCGAATTTCTTCGGCATCGTGATCTCGATCCAGCAGAAGTCGGGCGGCAACCTCTCCGAAGCGCTCGGCAACCTCTCCAAGGTGCTGCGCGACCGCAAGAAGATGAAGGAAAAGATTCAGGCGATGTCGATGGAGGCCAAGGCCTCGGCCGGCATCATCGGCTCGCTGCCGCCGATCGTGATGTTCCTCGTCTATCTCACGACGCCGCACTACATCTCGCTGCTTTGGACCCACCCGACCGGCCAGCTGATGCTGGTCGGCTGCGTCGTCTGGATGTCGATCGGCGTCATGGTGATGAAGAAGATGATCAACTTCGATTTCTGACGGTGCCGTATGGTCGAGTTTCTCGTTTCGAAGCTACATGATGTCCGCTTCATGACCATGCTGCTGGCGGCCATTGCCGCCAGCGCAACCGTCTATACGCTGGTGATGCCGCTGTTTGCCGGCGAGGGACTCTCCAAGCGCATGAAGGCGGTGGCGAGCGAGCGTGAACGCCTCCGGCAGCGCGAGCGCGAGCGACTCAACAAGAACGAGAAGGTCTCGCTGCGCCAGACGCCGAAGCAGCTCGTCTCCAAGGTGGTCGAGGACTTCAATCTCACCAAATGGCTCGCGCAGGAAGCCGCCCGCGACAAACTCATCATGGCGGGCTACCGCGGCCAAGCCCCCTACATCACCTTCTTGTTTGCCCGCATGGTCGCTCCGATCGGGCTGTTCGTCGGTGCCGCCGTCTACGTCTTCTTGATCGCGCACATGAAGCAGGCGATGCCGATCAAGATCGGCATCTGCGTTGGCGCGGCCTATCTCGGCCTGCAGGCGCCGATGCTGTTTCTCAAGAACGCGATCTCCAAGCGCCAGCTCTCGATCAAGCGCGCCTTTCCCGACGCGCTCGACCTGCTGCTGATCTGCATCGAATCCGGCATGTCGGTCGAAATGGCGTTCCGGAAGGTCTCCACCGAGATCGTCGGGCAGTCGATTGCGCTGTCGGAGGAGTTCGCACTGACCACGGCCGAGCTGTCCTACCTGCAGGACCGGAAGATGGCCTATGAAAACCTGGCTCGGCGCACCGGGCTCGAAGGCGTCAAGTCGGTCTGTCTCGCGCTTCAGCAGGCGGAGCGTTACGGTACGCCGCTTGGGCATTCCCTGCGCGTCATGGCACAGGAAAACCGCGACATGCGCATGAATGAGGCCGAGAAGAAGGCCGCTGCGCTACCGCCGAAATTGACGGTGCCGATGATCCTGTTCTTCCTGCCAGTGCTGTTCGTCGTCATTCTCGGACCGACGGGCATCAAGATCACCGAGCTGCACTGACGCGAGAGACCGGCGCGCGGTCCGCCGGCGACGTCAAGTTGAAGGTCAGGCCGCTCAATCGGGCTGGCTGAGCGAGGCGACCGGAGTTCGCTTCGGTGCGCCGCGCGGGGCGTCGTTGCGGTTCAGCATTTCCTTGAGATAGGCGACGTTGGCTGCGGCCTGGTCCGGCGGCAGGTCCGCCTTGACGATGGTCTCGGCCTCGGCGAAGCGTCCTTGGAGGCCGACGACCAGAGCGAGATTCTGCCGCACCCGGGCGCTCGCGCGCGGCGAAGCGTAAGCCTGTCGCAGCGCCTCTTCGGCCTTGGGCAGGTTCCTCGTCAACATGTAGGACAGACCGAGATTGGAGAGGACGCCAGGATCACCCGGCGCGATCTTCAGGGCGCTCGCATAATAGGAGCGCGCCTCGTCGTGCCGGCCCATCTGATCGAGCGCAGTCCCCTGCACCGAGAGCAGATGCCAGTCCGGATTGTCGGGCGAATGCGCCTTCGACAACACGTCGAAGGCCTGCTGGAAATTGCCGTTGTCGGCGAGCGCACGGCCGTACTGGGCGAGCAGCGGCTTGTTGCCGGGATTGGCGATGGTCGCCTGCTCCAGCACGGCGACGGCTTGGGCACGCTGGCCATGGGCGCGCAAGGCCTGGCCATAGGCGAGCGCGGCGTCGGCATCCTTGGGATTGGCACGATAGCGCTCGCCGTAGACTTCGGCAGCGCGGGCGGGATCGGCGGGAGCGGCTTCCGCCCGCAGCCCGACCGAGCCCGTGACCTCGGAGAGCTTCGACATGCCCGTGCAGCCGCCGAGGCCCATAGCCACTGCCGCGATCAGCGAGGTGGACGCAAGAAGCCGGGCAAGACTGAACCGTTGACGCATGACGCTTTGACTCTCGAGCCGATTGATCGAGCCGAACGCGCCAGCAATAGACTGTTAACCCTAACGGCCAGTTAACACCGGACAAGTCGCACCGCTCACGCCGGCGTTTGCGGCGGCACCTTCCCGCCGAGCCCGAGATCGAGGCCGAGCACCTTCGCCTGTTCGTTCAGGTCCCACAGCAATTGCACTCTCCGTCGCGCCTGAAGCTGGACTTCGACATCCTCCCGATGGCGTCTTCGCGCCCGGTTAATATTCAATGGCAAGCCGCTTGCGGATTTCGTCGACGCGCTTGTCGAGCGCATCGAACCGCGCGTGGACCGAGCGGTCGTGGAGATAGAAGACGTAACCGCCGGCGAGGAACGCGAAGATCCAATGATGGTGCTCGACGTAGCCGAAGATCGCCTCGATGGCCTGGCCGATGAATGTGACCACGCTCCACACAAATTCCATTGCAATTCCTCCCGGCAGGCTTCGTCGGCCGCCGGCGATCTCCACACCGGGCGGCCGTCCTCGGAACCTAGCATGGCCCCCTTGCTGCGAGTAGCGGCTCGCTGACCGGTGACAGCAAAGCCGATTGCGGCGGCGGCGAAACTCTGCGAAGTCTCGTCCGTTCCTACGACCTGCTTGATCTGACGATCCGGACCCGCCAATGCCTTCTGTCTTCGAGACGTCGCCTACCGCCATCCCGATCACCTTCGTTACCAAATCGAGCTGGGATCAGGTCGCTGAGGCGCTGCCGCCGGCGCAACGCCAGTTCGCCACCGCGAGCGCCTTTGCCGCCAAGCCCGGCGGCTATCTCGCGCTGCCGGCG